>NZ_JBIAMM010000008.1:155673-424977 GCF_042874095.1 Streptomyces sp. NPDC004266 | reverse complement strand
CCGAGGCCGCGCTCCTGACCCATCCGGCCGTCACCCAGGCCGTCGTCACCGTCCACCACGAACAGCTCGCCGCGTACGTCGTCGCCGACGGCCGGCCGGACTCCGACGAGATCCGCCGGCACGTCGCCGGCCGGCTGCCCGAGCACCTCGTCCCCGCCCACCTCGTGATCCTCGACCGTCTGCCCCTGACCCCCAACGGAAAGGTCGACAAGCGCGCCCTGCCCGAGCCCGCCCCCGTCGCCTCCACCGGCCGCGCCCCGCGCACCCCGCTGGAGGAGACCCTGCTCGCCCTCTTCACCCGCACCCTCGACACCACCGCCGACCTCACCGTCGACGACGACTTCTTCCACCACGGCGGCCACTCCCTCCTGGGAGCCCGCCTCACCAACCACATCGCCGGGGCCCTCGACGTCCGGCTCACCATCCGCGACGTCTTCCAGCACCCCACCCCGGCCCGGCTCGCCGAGCACATCGAATCCCTGAAGGCCGCGCCGGCGAGGAAGGCCCGTCCCGCCCTCCGGCGCCGCGCCCGCACCGAGGCGGTCACGACCGAGACCGCCGCCCAGACCGCCACCGCGACAGAACGGATCAGCTGATGAACACCTCCCCGACCCCCGCCCCCGAGGACGTCGTCTGGGACCTGCCGGGCGACCTGCCGCACCGCCTGTCGCTGCTCGTGCTCCCGCACGCCGGAGGCAACGCGCACGCGTACAGCGTCTGGCGTGAGCACCTCCCGGCCGACGTGCGGCTGCTCATCGGCCAGTACCCGGGGCGCGGCGCCCGCTTCAGCGAGGACCTGCCCGAGTCCGTCGACGACCTGGCGCTGCCCGTGGTCGACGCGCTCCCCGCGGACACCGGTGACCTGGTGGTGCTCGGGCACAGCATGGGCTCCCTGGTCGCCTTCGAGGTGACCCGGGCCCTGCAGGCCGTCGGCCGCACCCCGCAGGGCCTGATCGCCTCCGCCTGCCGGGCGCCGGTGCTGCCCAACCAGTGCCCGGTGCACCCGGAGCGGCTCGACGACGACGAGCTGGTCGCGGCCATCAAGGAGCGCGGCGGCACCGACGACGGCATCCTCGACGACGAGGAGCTCCGCGAGATCGTCCTGCCGTCCATCCGCGCGGACTTCGCCATCGACGACGCCTACCGGTGCACCGCCCCGGCCGTACGGCTCGACTGCCCGGTGGCGGTGTTCGGCGGGGACGCCGACCCGATCGTCCCGGTCGACATGCTCGACGGCTGGGCCCTGGTGGCCGGCCACCAGGTGGTGCCCCAGGTGCTGACCGGCGACCACTTCTACTTCCAGCAGGACCTGCCCGGCTTCTTCGCCCGCCTGAACCCGGTCCTGGAGACCCTGCACGCCTCCGCCCCCAGCAACGCCTGATCGGCCGTCAACTTCCCTTCCCGCCTCAGGCCTTACGAGGAGACCACCATGACCACGTACGCCCAGAGCCCGGCCGCCACCGGCATCACCGTCGTCCGGGAGCCCGGCAAGCCGGCCCTCGTCCACACCCCCGCCTTCGGCACCATGGCCGAGGCCACCGCCTGGCTCTCCGCCCAGCTCCCCGCCATCCAGGCCGAGCTGCACCGCTCCGGCGCGGTCATGCTGCGCGGACTTCCGGTGACGGACACGGAGACGTTCGCCGAGGCGCGGGACGCCCTGATCGCCCAGCGCGCCGGCTACAAGGAGAAGGCGACCCCCCGCAGCGACTTCGGCGAAGGGGTCTTCTCCTCCACCGACCTCCCGGCCGCCCAGGCGATCCGCCTGCACAACGAGAACAGCTACACCCTGGACTTCCCCGGCGTGCTGCTCTTCGGCTGCGTCACCGCCCCCGAGACCGGCGGCGCGACCACCGTCGGCGACATGCGCAAGGCCCTCGCGATGCTGCCGGAGGACCTGGTCGACCGGTTCGCCGAGGCCGGCTGGCTGCTGGTCCGCAACTACTCCGACCTGGCGGGCATGCCGTGGCGCAAGGCGTTCTCGTCGGACGCGCCCGCGGGCGCGGAGGAGTACTGCGACGCCCACGCGATCGGATACGAGTGGCTCGACGAGGACACGCTGCGCACCCGCCAGCGGCGCTCCGCGATCATCACGCACCCCGTGACCGGTGAGCGCTCCTGGTTCAACCACTTCGCGTTCTGGAACGCCCGCAGCCTCGACGAGGACGTCCGCGAGGTCCTCACCGAGACGTTCGGCGAGGACGGTCTGCCCTTCGACACCCGCCTGGGCGACGGCACCGCCCTCACCGACGCCGAGGTGGACGCCATCAACGACGTCTACCAGGCGGTCACGGTGCGGGAGAGCTGGCAGACCGGCGACCTGATGCTCGTCGACAACATCCTCTGCGCGCACGGCCGGGAGTCCTACACCGGAGACCGGAAGATCGTCGTCGCCATGGGGGAGCCGGTACGGCTGTCCGACTGCTCCCCGACCACCGCCCCCTCCACCACCCTGTACGGAAGGTGAGCCCCGCCATGACCGCCGTCCTCCCCGAGCGCCCCGCCACCGTCACTCACGTCCCGGCCGTCACGGGGCCCTGCGCCTGCGGCACCTGCGCCGCCGCCGGTACCGGCGCGGCCGACCTCCTCGCCAGGCTCGCCACCGCTCCCGGCGGGCGCACCGCCGTCGTCGCCGGCGACGACCGCCTCACCTTCGACGAGCTGCGCGCCGAGGCCGCCGTGACCGCCGCCCGGCTCGCCGCGCTCGGCATCGGCCCGGAGAGCGTCGTGGCGCTCTGCCTGCCCCGGGGCGCCGCCCTGGTGACCGCGATCATCGGCACGCTCACCGCCGGCGCCGCCTACCTGCCGGTCGACCCGGCGCTGCCCGCCGACCGCCGCCGCTACCTCGTCGAGGACTCCGGCGCCGACCTGGTGGTCGTGGACGGCACGGACGGCTCCCCGGCGCCCGGCCCCCGCGCCGTGACGGCCGCCGAGCTGACGGCCGCCCCCGGCGACGGCCTTGCCCCGGACCCGTACGCGCCGGTCCCCGTCACCGCGGACACCCTGGCCTACGTCATCTACACCTCCGGCTCCACCGGCCGCCCGAAGGGCGTGGAGATCGGCCGCGGCGCCGCCTCCCTGCTGCTGAAGGAGCTGGAGGCGGCGGGCGCCGCCACCGGCGAGGGGGGCAGGGTCGGCTGGAACGCCTCCCCGTCGTTCGACGCCTCCGTGCAGCAGTGGACGCGGCTCTGCCGGGGCGACACCCTCGTCATGATCGACGAGGAGACCCGCCGCGACCCGGCCCTGCTCGCCGCCTTCGTCGACGAGCAGGCCCTCACCGACCTGGACATCACCCCCTCGCACGCCGACCCCCTCCTCGACCTGCTCACCGGGGACGGCGGCCCGCGTCCCCTGACCCTCCTCGTCGGCGGCGAGGCGATCAGCCCGGCGCTGTGGGACAGGCTGGTCGCCGCCCACCGCTCCGGACTGCTGCGCGCGCTCAACGTGTACGGGCCGACCGAGTGCACCGTCGACTCCACCGCCGGCTGGATCGACGGGCCGGGGGAGCCGCACATCGGCGCCGTCCTGCCGGGGCTCCGGATGCGCCTGCTCGACGAGAAGCTCGTCCCGGTCGGGCCGGGGGAGTCCGGCGAGCTGTATCTCGCGGGCCCGCGCGTGGGCCGTGGCTACCGGCGCCGGCCCGGACTGACGGCGGAGCGGTTCGTCGCCGACCTCGCCGAGGACGCCGACGCCCCCGGCGGGCGCATGTACCGCACCGGCGACCGCTGCCGGCTGCTGCCGGACGGCCGGCTCGTCTACCTCGGCCGCGCCGACGGCCAGGTCAAGCTGCGCGGACACCGCATCGAGCTCCCGGAGGTCGAGGCCGCCCTCACCCGGGCCGACGGTGTCGCCGAGGCGGCCGTGATCCTCGGCGAGGACGCCGGCGGCACCGCCTGCCTGATCGCCTACCACCGAGGCGGGGACGCCACCGCCCTGCGTGCCGCGCTCGCGGAGGGCCTGCCCTCCTACATGGTGCCGAGCGCGTTCGTCGCGGTGGACCGCTTCGCCACGACGCCCAGCGGCAAGCTCGACCGGTCCGCCCTGCCCGCCCGCCTCGAAGCCCCGGCGGAGACGGGCGCCGAGGCCGCCGGCCCCGGGGCCGCCGACGGTCTGAACGGCCGCGCGGAGGAGCTGATCGCCCGCGTGTGGACGCAGGTCCTCGGCGCCGCGTCCATCGGCCCGGACGACAACTTCTTCAAGCTCGGCGGCCACTCCCTGCTCGCCATCAAGCTGGTCTCCCGCGTGCGGATCGAGCTGTCCGTGGCGCTCCCCGTCAAGGCCGTGTACACCCACCCGAGGCTGCGCGACCTCGCCGCCCACATCGAGGAGCTGCTGGCCGCACGGGATGCCTGACCGCGGTCCGTCCCCGCACCGCGGTCCCCGTCGGCACCGCGGCCCGTCCCGCCGCCGAGGCGCCCGTCGCCGGTCCACCCGCCCGCCCCCGCCACTCACGAGGAGCAGCAACCGTGATCCCCCTGTCCTACGCCCAGCGCCGCCTGTGGTTCCTGAACCGGCTGGAGGGTTCCTCCTCGGCCTACAACGCGCCGGTGGTGCTCCGGCTGGGATCGATGCCCGACCCGGCCGCGCTCCGGGCGGCCGTACGGGACGTGGTGGAGCGTCACGAGGTGCTCCGGACCGTGTACCCGGCCCTGGACGAGGAGCCGTACCAGAAGATCCTCGACGACGCCGACGTGCGCTTCGAGGTGGAGGAGTGCGGGGCGGGCGAGGACGTGACGGCCCGCACGACGGCGTTCGCCCGGCTCCCCCTGGACGTGACGCGCGAACTGCCGCTCCGGGTCAGGCTTTTCAAGGCCGACGACGGGACGGCCGTCCTGGTGCTCCTCGTGCACCACATCGCGACGGACGGCTGGTCGGTGGGCTGCCTGCTCGCCGACCTCGACGCCGCCTACCGCGCCCGCGTCGAGGGCCGCGCCCCCGACCGGGAGCCGCTGCCCGTCCAGTACGCGGACTACGCCCTGTGGCAGCGGGACATGCTGGGTGACCCCGAGGACCCCGACAGCACCGCGCACGAGCAGCTCGCCCACTGGCGCAAGGCCCTGGACGGGATCCCGGCCGAGACGCGGCTGCCCGCCGACCGGCCCCGGCCCACGGAGCCCAGCCACCGGGGAGCGGTGGTCTCGGCGGAGCTGGACGCCGGCGTCCACCGGGCCCTCGCCTCCCTCGCGCGCTCCCGGCGCGGCACGTTCTTCCTGGTGGCCCGGGCCGCCCTGGCCCTCGCCCTGCGGGCGGCGGGCGCGGGCGACGACGTGGTCGTCGGCACACCGGTGGCGGGCCGCCCCGAGGAGGACCTGCACGACCTCGTCGGCTTCTTCGTGAACACCCTGGCCCTGCGCACCGACCTCTCGGGGGACCCCGCCCTCGGCGCGCTCGTGGACCGCGTCCGCGAGGCGGACCTGATCGCGTTCGCGCACGAGGACCTGCCCTTCGACCTCCTCGTCGAGGACCTCAACCCCGAACGCTCCCTCGGCCGCCACCCGTTCTTCCAGGTCATGCTGAGCGCGCAGACCCGGCAGGGGGACGAGACCGTCCGGCTCGGGACCGTCCCCGCCGTCCTCGACGACGCGGACCTGGCCACCGCCAAGTTCGACCTGAGCTTCCACTGCCAGGAGACGCTCGACGCCCGGGGCGAACCGGGCGGGGTGCTCCTCGGGCTGCAGTACGCGAAGGACCTGTACGACGAGGACACCGCGCGGCTCCTGCTCGACCTGTTCCGCCGCGCGCTGACGGCCTTCGCCGAAGAGCGGGACGGCACCCCCCTCAGCCGGATCGAGCTCCTCACGGACGGCGAGCGCACCGCCCTGGACCGCCGGCACCGGGCCCTCTCCGAGGCGGCACGCACCCGCACCGCCCCCCGGCAGGAGGCGCCCGGGAGCGGGCGGGCCGGGTCCCGCTCCGTCGGCGACCCCCGCGAGGAGATCCTGAACGGCCTGTTCGCCGAGATCCTCGACCGGGACGACGTGCGCCCCGGTGACAACTTCTTCAAGCTCGGCGGGCACTCCCTGCTCGCCGGCAAGCTCACCAACCGCATCCGCGGAGCCCTCGGCCTCCAGGCCGCCATCCGCGACGTCTTCCTCGCCCCCACCCCCCGGCAACTCCTCCGCCGCCTCGGCGCGCGCGGCGACGGACCCCGCCGTCCGGCCCTGCGGCCGGTGCCGGACGGACGGCGCCCCGACCCGCTCCCCCTGTCGTACGCCCAGCGCCGGCTGTGGTTCCTGGGCCGGCTGGAGGGCCCCTCCTCGGCGTACAACGCGCCCATGGTGCTCACCCTGGACGCCCAGCCCGAGACGACCGTCCTGGAGGCGGCCGTACGGGACGTGATGCGCCGTCACGAGGTGCTGCGGACGATCTACCCGGTACGGGACGGAGAGCCGTACCAGCTGATCCTGGACGCCCCGGAGATACGGGTCGAGGTCGAGGAGTGCGCCGCGCCGCGGGACGCGCGGGCACGGGCGACCGGATTCGCCGGGATCCCGCTGGACGTGACGCGCGAACTGCCCATCCGGGCAAAGATGTTCACGGTCGCGGACGGTACGGCGGTACTCGTCCTCTCGGTCCACCACATCGCGACGGACGGCTGGTCCGTGGGCGCCCTGCTCGCCGACCTGGACGCCGCCTACCGGGCCCGCGCCGAGGGCCGCGCCCCCGACTGGGAGCCGCTGCCCGTCCAGTACACCGACTACACCCTCTGGCAGCGCGAGCTCCTCGACGGCGAACACGGCGTCCGGGAAGGCCAGTCGGCATACTGGCGCAAGGCCCTGGACGGGATCCCGGCCGAGACGCGGCTGCCCGCCGACCGGCCCCGGCCCACCGAGCCCAGCCACCGGGGAGCGGTCGTGACGGCCGAGCTGGACGCCCTCGCCCACAAGGCGCTCGCCGGTGTCACCCGCAGCCGCCGGGTCACGTTCTTCATGGTCGTCCGGGCCGCCCTGGCCCTCGCCCTGCGGGCGGCGGGCGCGGGCGACGACCTGGTCGTCGGCACGGCGGTGGCCGGCCGCCCCGAGGAGGACCTGCACGACCTCGTCGGCTTCTTCGTGAACACCCTGGCCCTGCGCACCGACCTGTCCGGGGACCCCACCCTCGCCGAACTCGTGCGGCGCGTCCGGGACGGGGACCTGGCGGCCTTCGCCCACGACGACCTGCCCTTCGACCTCCTGGTCGAGGACCTCAACCCCGAACGGTCCCTCGGCAGGCACCCCTTCTTCCAGGTGATGGTCAGCGCGCAGACCACGCGGGACACGACCGTCCGCCTCGGCGGCATCACCGGCGTGACGGACGGCGCCGACCTCGCCGGAGCCAAGTTCGACCTCGCCTTCCACTGCGTGGAGACCCACGACACCGACGGCGAACCCGGGGGAGTGCTCCTCGGACTGCAGTACGCGACGGACCTGTACGACGAGGACACCGCGCGGATCCTCCTGGCGCTGTTCCAGCGCGCCCTCACGGCCTTCGCCGAGCGGGCCGACGACACGCCGCTGAGCGAGGTCCACCTGCTCACCGCCGAAGAGCGCCGGGGCCTCGACCGCCGGCACGACGAGCTCGCGCGCACCCTCGCCCCCGCTCCCGCCGAGAACGGGCGCACCACCTCCCGGGACGGCCGGGGGACGGGGACCCACACCGCGACGGACCCCCGCGAGGAGATCCTCCGCGGCCTCTTCGCCGAAGTCCTCGACCGGGACGAGGTGCTGCCCGACGACAACTTCTTCAAGCTCGGCGGGCACTCCCTGCTCGCCGGCAAGCTCACCAACCGCGTCCGCGGAGCCCTCGGCCTCCAGGCCGCCATCCGCGACGTCTTCCTCGCCCCCACCCCCCGGCAGCTCCTCCGCCGCCTCGGCGAACAGGGCGACGGACCCGCCCGCCCCCCGCTGCGGGCCGTCCCGGACGCGCTGCGCCCCGCACGCGTCCCCCTGTCCGCCGCCCAGCTCCGCCTCTGGTTCCTGGGCCGGCTCGAAGGCCCCGGCGCCACGTACAACATCCCCGTGGTGACCCGGCTGCACCGCCCCGTCGAACCGGCCGTCCTGTCCGCCGCCCTGGCGGACGTCGCCGACCGGCACGAGGTGCTGCGCACCGTGTACCGGACGGCGGACGGCGAGCCGTACCAGCAGGTGCTGACCGGTGTGGCACCCGTACTCCAGGAGGTCGGGGCCGACGACCCCCGCGCCGTGCGCGCGGCCGTCGACGCCGCCGCCGGACACGTCTTCGACCTCGCCGCCGAGATCCCCTTCCGGGCCACGCTGGTGACGGACGGCGACGGCGGCCAGACCGTGGTGCTCCTCGTCCACCACATCGCCGGCGACGGCTGGTCGACGAACTGCCTGCTCGCCGACCTGGACACCGCCTACCGGGCCCGCGCCGAGGGCCGCGCCCCCGACTGGGAGCCGCTGCCCGTCCAGTACACCGACTACACCCTCTGGCAGCACGACCTCCTCGACGGCGAACACGGCGTCGCCGGCGAACAACTCGCCCACTGGCGCGAGGCCCTCGACGGACTGCCGCCGCTCCTCGCCCTGCCCACCGACCGGCCGCGCCCCGCCGAGAGCGACGGAGCCGGCGCCCTGACCCCCTTCGAGGTCGGGGCCGCCACCCACCGGGCCCTGCTGCGCTGCGCCCGGGGCAACGGCGCCACCCTCTTCATGGTCGTGCAGGCCGCCCTCGCCGCCCTCCTCACCCGGCACGGCGCGGGCACCGACATCGCGATCGGCACCACCGTCGCCGGCCGCGCGGACGACGCCCTGCACCCGCTCGTCGGCTTCTTCGTCAACACCCTGGTGCTGCGCACCGACACCTCCGGCGACCCCGACTTCACCGAACTGGTGCGCAGGGTCCGCGAGACCGGACTCGCCGCCTACAGCCACCAGGACCTCCCCTTCGACCGCCTCGTCGAACACCTCAGCCCGCACCGCTCCGCCGCCCACGCCCCCCTCGTCCAGGTGATGCTCCAGGTGCACGCGGCGGCCACCGGCACCGGGGCCCCGTCCGTCCTCGACGGCGAACCGGTCGCGTTCAGCGCGGTCGGCGCCAAGTCCGACCTCACCTTCGCGCTCACCGAACTCGTCGACGCGGACGGCCGGCCGGCCGGCCTGCGGGGCGCCCTGGAGTACGCCACCGCCCTCTACGACGCGGACACCGCCGCCCTGCTGGGCCGCCGCCTCGCCGAGACCCTCGACGCGCTCGCCGCCGACCACGGCACCGCGCTCTCCGCGACGCCGTACGGCCCCCCGGCCCCGGCAGGCCGCGAAACCGTCCTGGACGAGCGGGGACTGCCCGCGCCCGCACGGGTGCCCGGCGAGGTCCACGAGCGGACCCCCGGCGGCGGTCTGCGCGCCACCGGCCGCAGGGCCTACGCCCGTGCCGACGGGAGCCTGCGGCCCGTGGCCGCCCTCACCGCCGGCGGCTACCCGGTGGAGCCCGGCCACGTCGAGGAGGTGCTCGGCCGCCACCCCCACGTGACCGGGGCGGCCGTCGCCGTCCGCGACGACCGGCTGTACGCCTACGTCACCCGCCTCCCCGGCGGCGCCGACGAGGCGACACTGCGCCGCTGGGCCGCCGAGCGGCTGCCCGAGTACCTCGCGCCCGACCGCGTCGTCGTCGTGCCCCGGCTGCCCGCACCCGGCGCCCACGCCGACGTCCTCCCCGAGACGCCGGGCCCGGCGGCGGGCCCGGACGCCAGGGAGGAACGTCTCCTCGGGATCTTCCGGGACGTCCTCGGCGGCCGTCCCATCGGCCGGGACGACAACTTCTTCAAGTCGGGCGGACACTCCCTGCTCGCGGTGAGGCTGCTCAACCGGATCCGTGCCGAGTTCGGCCAGGACCTCACCCTGCGGGACGTCTTCCGCAACCCGACGGCGGCGGCCCTGGCCGGCCGTCTGGCCGCCGCGCCCACTCCCGCCGGCCGGGCGGCGCCCACGGCCCCGACCCTGCGCCGCCGCACGGCAGCGGGAGCCCGCCGACCCCGCTGAGGTCCGGGGAACACCGACCAGCGCGGATCCGCAGTCCGAGGCCACCCGCGCTGGTCGGGGAGCCGGTCGTTGGTGTCGGGAACCTGCCGGACGGCGGAGTCCGTTCCTGCTGGACTGATGGCCCCACTCTGCATGTGACGGCCGATTCAGGACGGGGCTCATGTCCACAGCAACCACCACTTCTGTCCAAGCTCCCGCACCGCCGGATCGCTCGGCCTTCGTCTCCTGGCTGGCCGTGATCTCGGTGACGCTGGGGATCTTCTCGATCGTCACGACCGAGATCCTGCCGATCGGCCTGCTGACGTCGATCGGATCGAGTTTCACCGTCTCGGACGGAATGGCCGGTCTCATGATGACCATGCCCGGATTCCTGGCCGCGGTTTCGGCACCCTTGGTCACGGTGGCCACGGGGCGTATCGACCGGCGGGTCATGCTGGGTGCGTTCATCCTCTTGCTGGCGCTGGCCAATTTCCTGGCGGCCGTCGCGTCGAGCTATTGGCTGGTCCTGGTCTCCCGCGTCTTGGTGGGGGTCACCATCGGCGGCTTCTGGTCCATCGGAGCCGGGCTCGCCGGCCGGCTGGTGCCTGCGGGATCCGTGGGCCGGGCGACCTCGGTGATCTTCTCGGGGGTGCCGCTCGGCTCCGTGCTCGGGGTACCGCTGGGCACGTTCATCGGCGACATCGCCGGCTGGCGGACGGCGTTCCTGGTCATGGGAGGCTTCACGCTGGCCGTCCTCGCCCTGCTGATCCTGGTCGTCCCGCCGCTCCCCTCCGACCGGGCGACGCGCCTCGACGTCCTCGGCGGCATGCTCCGGAGCGCCCACACCCGCTTCGCCCTGGCGATGACCTTCCTCGTCGTGCTCGCTCACTTCGGTACGTACACGTACGTCACCCCCTTCCTGGAGCAGGTGACCCATGCGGGTCCGGGGCTCGTCACGGTCTGTCTGCTGCTCTACGGAGCAGCCGGGATCGTCGGCAACTTTCTCGGTGGATCAGCCGTAGGGCGCTATCCGCGGGCCACCTCCGCCGCGGCCGCCGCGGTGATCGGCGGTGCGACCCTGCTCCTTCCGGTCCTCGGGCGGTGGAACCCGGGGGCAGTGGCACTGCTGATCGTCTGGGGCGTCGCCTACGGAGCCGTGCCGGCCTGTTCGCAGACCTGGTTCGCCAAGGCCTCGCCCGACGCCCCTGAGGCGTCTTCCGTCCTCTTCACCGCCTCCTTCCAGGCCACCATCTCCATCGGGGCCCTGGCCGGAGGGGCCGTCCTCGACCACTCCTCTCCCCCGACGGTCATGGTGCTGGGCGGTATGGCGGCTGTCCTGACGGTGCCGGTCGTCTGGGCCCACCGGGCGGGAAGGTTCTGGTGGCCCCGGGCCTCGTAGCCGACCAGGGGGAGCCGGCCCGCCACCGGCAGCTCCCGGCAGGGGACTTCTGCCGATCCGAGCTGCCGGGCCGACTGCCCAGGACGGCGGCGCCCGGGACCTAGCGTGAGAGGCACGGAGGCGAGAGGAACCGTTCGCCCCGGTCTCTCGGCCCCTTACCGGAGGAACTCAGCATGCCCCCCAGCAGAACGGAAGACCTGCTCGACGGCGGACCCTCTCCCGCCCCCGCGCCGCCCGTGCTCGACCTGATCGCCCACCAGTCGCGTACCCGCCCCGACGCCACCGCCCTGGTCCACGCCGACGCCCGCCTGACCTACGCCGAGCTCGCCGCCGCCGTGGCGGACCGGGCCCGGGAGCTCACCGCGCGGGGCGCGGGACCGGGCCGGCTCGTCGCCCTGCACCGGCCCCGCGGCATCGACGCGATCGTCGGGCTCCTCGCCGTCCTCACCACCGGCGCCGCCTATCTGCCCCTCGACGTCCAGGCCCCCGACGCCCGCAACGAGGCGATCCTCAAGGACGCCTGCGGCGACCTGGCACCGGCCCCCGCGGACGTCGCCCGGCACGGCGAGCTCGTCCTCGGCGGCCCCGGCGCCGGAGAGGGCGCGGCCTACGTCATCTACACCTCCGGATCGACCGGCACCCCCAACGGCGTGGTCGTCGCCCACGACTCGCTGGCCCACTTCATCGCGGGCGCCACCCCGGCCTACGGCATCGGCCCCGACGACGCGGTCCTCCAGTTCAGCCCGCTCCACTTCGACGCCAGCATCCAGGAGATCTTCACGACCCTCGGCGCCGGCGGCACCCTCGTGCTGCGCACCGACGACATGCTGGACGTCGCCGAACTCCTCGCGGGCTGCGCCCGGCACGGCGTCACCTACCTCGACCTGCCCGCCGCCTACTGGCACGAGCTCGTCTACGTCCTCACCACCGGCTCCGTCCGTCTCCCCGACCGCCTGCGCACGGTCATGATCTACGGCGAGGCCGCCCTGCCCGAGCGCGTCGCCCAGTGGCGCGGCCTCGTCGGCGACCGGGTCCGCCTCCTCAACGGCTACGGCCCCACGGAGACCACCGTCGTGGCCACCGTCGCCGACCTCAGCCGGCACGACGCCGGGCCCGTCCCGATCGGCCGGCCGCTGCCCGGAGTCCGCGCCGCCGTCGTCGACGGCGAACTGTGGCTGCTCGGCGGCGGCCTGACCCGCGGCTACCTCCACCGGCCCGAACTGAACGCGCGCCGCTTCACCGCGCTCGACGGCGAGCGCGCCTACCGCACCGGTGACCTCGTCACCATCGGCGAGGACCGGCAGATCCTCTACCACGGCCGCCTCGACGACGAGGTGAAGATCGGCGGCCAGCGCATCGACCCCGCCGCCGTCGACTCCGTCCTCGCCGGCCACCCGAAGGTCCGGGAGGCCGCCGTCGTCGCCCAGCAGGACGGCGACGGCGTCAAGCGCCTCGTCGCGTTCGTGGTGACCGAGGGCGGCGTGGAGGCGGAGGAGCTGCGCGACTGGGTGCGCGCGCGCATGCCGGCGGCCGCCGTGCCCGCCGTCTCGATCGTCGTCGCCCTGCCCCGCACCAGCTCGGGCAAGATCAACCGCAAGGCGCTGCGCACCGCGGACCCGCGCCTGCCCGTCGTCGACGAGGAGCCCCTCCCCGTCGAGGACCGGGTCCCGCTCTCGCACGCCCAGCGCCGGCTGTGGCTGGTCGGCCAGCTCGACGGCCCCTCCGCCGCGTACAACATGCCGATCGTCCTCCACCTGGAGACGGCCCCCGACCGGGCCGCGCTCGCCGCCGCCGTGGCCGACGTCGCCGAACGGCACGAGGTGCTGCGCACCGTCTTCCTCGCCCCCGAGGACGAGCCGTACCAGCACGTCCTCGCCCCCACCGCCGTCCGGCTGCGCACCGTCGAGTGCCCGGCGGGGGAGCGCGCCGAGCGGGTCGCCCGGTTCACCGCGGAGACCTTCGACCTGTCCCGTGAACTTCCCCTGCGCGTCGCCCTGTTCCTGCCGGACGAGGGCCCCGGCGCCACCCTGGCCGTCCTGCTCCACCACGTCGCCGGCGACGGCTGGTCCCTCGAACCGCTGATGACCGACCTCGCCCACGCCTACGCCGCCCGCGCCGA
Source organism: Streptomyces sp. NPDC004266 (assembly GCF_042874095.1). Taxonomy (NCBI): domain Bacteria; kingdom Bacillati; phylum Actinomycetota; class Actinomycetes; order Kitasatosporales; family Streptomycetaceae; genus Streptomyces; species Streptomyces sp. NPDC004266. The sequence continues at coordinate 411,506 of NZ_JBIAMM010000008.1, read as the reverse complement.
GGGCCGCGCCCCCGACCGGGAGCCGCTGCCCGTCCAGTACGCCGACTACACGCTCTGGCAGAACGACCTCCTCGGCGACGCCGACGACCCCGACTCCGTCACGGCCCGGGGCCTCGCCCACGGGCGCGCCGCCCTGGACGGCCTGCCCGCCGTGACCGACCTGCCCCTCGACCGGCCCCGCCCCGCCGTCCGCGCCCACGACGGCGGCCTGGTCACCGCCACCGCCGGACCGGGCGTCCACGCACGGCTCGCCCGCCTCGCCGAGGAGCACGACGCCAGCCTCCTCATGGTGCTGCAGTCCGCGCTCGCGCTCGCCCTGCGCGCCGCCGGCGCCGGGGAGCGCACCGTCCTCGGCACCCCCGTCGCCGGACGCGACGACGAGGCCCTCGACGACCTGGTCGGCTTCTTCGTCAACACCCTGGTCCTGCCCACCGACACCAGCGGCGACCCCGCCTTCACCGACCTCCTGCACCGGGTCCGCGACACCGACCTCGCCGCCTTCGCCCACCAGCGGCTGCCCTTCGACCTCCTCGTGGAGCACCTCAACCCGCCCCGCACGCCCGGCGTCCACCCCCTCTTCCAGGTGATGCTCACCCTGCGGACCACGGGTCCCGACGCCGGGCCCTTCCGCCTCGGCGCCGTCGAGGGCCGCTTCGCCGGCGAAGGACCGGCCACCACCAAGTTCGACCTCACGGCCGCCTTCGAGGAGCTCCGGGACGCCGACGGCGCCCCCGCCGGACTGCGGTTCGGCCTGGAGTACGCGCGCGACGTGCTCGACGAGGACACCGCCCGCATCCTGCTCGCCGCCCTGGAGCGCGCCCTGCGCGCCGCCGCCGAGCGCCCCGGGGCCCCGGTCCCGGACACCGGCCTCGTCGACCCCGCGACCCGGCACGCCCTGGACGAACGGCGCGCCCGCGCCGCCGAGACCACCGAGAAGGCGGCGGCGCCCATCGGCACGGAGCCTCCCGCGCCGTACACCGACACCCTGCGGGAACTCTTCGCCGAGGTCCTCGGCCTCGACCGAGTGGGCCCCCACGAGGGCTTCTTCACCATCGGCGGCCACTCCATGAGCGGAGTGCGCCTCGCCAACCGGATCCGCGCCCGCCTCGGCGCCGACGTCCAGGTCCGCGACCTGCTGCTCGCCCCCACCCCCGACGCCCTCGCCCGCCGCATCGCCGCCCGGTCCGCCGCCCCGGAGACGGACGGCACGCCCGAGGCGGCCCGCCCCCGCCCCGTGCCGCGCACGGACCGGCCGGAACGCATCCCCCTGTCGTACGCCCAGCGCAGGCTGTGGTTCATCGACACCCTCGAAGGCCCCAGCGCCTCCTACAACATCCCCCTCGTCCTCCGGCCGGCACGGCCCCTCGACGCCGACGCGCTCGCCGAGGCCCTCACCGACCTCTCCGACCGCCACGAGGTGCTCCGCACCCGCTACCGCAGCGTCGACGGCGAACCCCACCAGGAGATCCTGACCGGCGTCCGGCCCCCTCTGGACGTCCGGTCCGTCCCCGCCGGCCGGCTCCCGGACGCCGTCGCCGAAGCCGCGGGACACGTCTTCGACCTCGACGGGGAGACGCCCCTGCGCGCCACCCTCGTCACCCCCGACGACGGCGGCGGACAGGTCCTGGTCCTGCTCGTCCACCACATCGCCGCCGACGGCTGGTCCACCGGCCCCCTCCTCGCCGACCTCACCACCGCCTACCGCGCCCGCGCCGAAGGCGAGGACCCCACCTGGCGGCCGCTGCCCGTCCAGTACGCCGACTACACCCTCTGGCAGCGCGACCTCCTCGACGGCCCGGCCGCCGAGGCCCACCTCGGCTTCTGGGAGGAGACCCTCGCCGGCGCCCCCGCCGTGCTCGAACTCCCCTCCGCCCGCCCCCGGCCCGCCGAAGCCACCCACCGCGGCGGACGAGCCCCCGTCACCGTCGACGCCGCCACCCACCAGGCACTCGAAGCCGTCGCCCGGCGCGGCGGCGCCACCCTCTTCATGGTCCTCCAGGCGGCCCTGGCCGCCGTCCTCACCCGGCACGGCGCGGGCACCGACCTGCCGCTCGCCACCATGACCGCCGGACGCGACGACGAGACGCTCGGCGACCTGGTCGGCTTCTTCGTCAACACCCTGGTGCTGCGCACCGACACCTCCGGCGACCCCACCTTCGCCGAACTCCTCGAACGGGTCCGGCGCACCGACCTCGCCGCCTACGCGCACCAGGAACTCCCCTTCGACCGGGTCGTGGAGCACCTCAACCCCGTCCGCACCACCGCCCACCACCCGCTGGCCCAGATCGTCGTCCAGCTCCACCACGACTACACCCGCGACGTCCCCGGCGCGGCCGCCGCCAGGAGCCTCTTCCAGGAGGGCGGACCGGCGCTCCTCGACACCGTCTCCACCAAGTTCGACCTGACCTTCGCCCTCGACGAGCGGCGGGACGCGGAAGGCCGGCCCGCCGGCCTGGCCGGCGGCCTGGAGTACGCCACGGACCTGTTCGACGCCCCCACCGCCGCGCTGCTCGCCGCCCACCTGGAGCAGACCCTGCGGGCCGCCGCGGCCGATCCCGGCGTACGGATCGGGGACGTCGCCCTGTTCACCGCCGCCGACCGGTTCCGGCTGGTCGACGAATACAACGACACCGCCACCGCGGCCCCCGGCGCGCCGGAGACGATCCACGGGCTGATCGGCCGCCGGGCCGCGCACACCCCCGACGCGCCCGCGCTGATCACCGACGGGGAGACCGTCGGCTACGGGGAGCTCGACGCCCGCGCCGACGCGCTGGCCGCCCGCCTCCGGACCGCCGGCGTGCGCCGCGGCGACACCGTCGGCGTCCTCCTCGAACGGGGCGTGTCCCTGGTGGTGACGGCCCTCGCGGTCCTCAAGTGCGGCGCCGCCTACCTCCCGGTGGACCCGCGCCTTCCCGAGGCCAGGATCCGGCTGATGCTGGAGGACGCAGGGGTACGCGCGGTGGCGACCGACCCGGACCACGCCGGGGGCGCCGCCGGAGCCGTCCCGACGGTGCTGGTGGTGGACGCGCCCGGTGCCGCCGGGGAGCCCCTCGGCGAGGACCCCCGCGCCACCGGGGACGACCTGGCGTACGTGATGTTCACGTCCGGGTCGACGGGCCGGCCGAAGGGCGTCGGCGTCACCCACCGCAACGTCGTGGAGCTCGCCCGGGACCGTGACGTCCGCGCCGGCGGGGCGCCCCGGATGCTCGTCCACTCGGCGACCGGATTCGACGCCTCCGTCTTCGAGATCTGGGTGCCGCTCCTGAACGGCGGCAGCCTCGTCCTCACCCGCGGCGACGGCACGGACCTGGCCGAGACCGCCCGCGCCGTCCGCGAACACGGCGTCACCGCCGCCTACTTCACCGTCGGCCTCTTCCACGTCATGGCCGACGAGGGCCTGGACACCCTCCGGCTGCTGCGCGAGGTGTGGACCGGCGGCGACGTCGCCAACCCGGCCGCCGTCCAGCAGGTCCTCACCCACTGCCCGGACACCGTCCTCGTCCACTCCTACGGCCCCACCGAGACCACCTTCGCCTCCCACAACCAGTGGTTCGGCACCGGCGAACGCACCCTGCGGGGCGCCGGACTCCACCTGGGGCGGCCGATGGACAACACCCGCAGCCACGTCCTCGACGACGCCCTGCGCCCCGTCCCGCCGGGCGTCCCCGGCGAGCTGTACATCGCCGGCTCGCACGTGGCCCGCGGCTACGTCGGCCGGGCCGGACTGACCGCCGAACGGTTCGTCCCCGACCCGTTCGAGGGCGACGGCAGCCGCATGTACCGCACGGGCGACCGCGTGCTGTGGACCCCCGCGGGCGAACTCCGCTTCCTCGGAAGGGCCGACGGCCAGATCAAGCTGCGCGGCGTGCGGATCGAACCCGGAGAGGTCGAGCGGGCCCTCGCCGCCCACCCCTCGGTCGGCCAGGCCCTCGTCGTGGTCCGCGAGGACCGGCCCGGCGAGAAGAGCCTCGTCGGCTACGTCGTCCCCCGCGCGGACACACAGGTCACCGAGGCCGGACTGCTCGCCGAGGCGCGCGCCGCGCTCCCCGAGCACCTCGTGCCGTCCGCCGTCGTCGTCCTCGACGCCCTGCCGCTGACCGTCAACGGCAAACCCGACCGTACGGCGCTCCCCGCACCGCACCGGCCCGCCGCCGCCGAGGGCGGCCGGCAGCCCCGCAACGCCCGCGAGGAGGTGCTGTGCGCGCTGTTCGCCGAGATCCTCGACGTGCCCCGGGTCGGCATCGACGACAACTTCTTCGCCCTGGGCGGCCATTCGCTGCTCGGCGTCCGCCTGGTCAACCGGATCCGCGGCGTCCTCGGCATCGAGCGCACCGTCCGCGACCTGTTCCGCCTGCCCACCCCCGCCGGGCTCCTCGGCCTGCCGGAGGACGACGGCGACGGCACGGCCGCCGCCCTGGGCGTCCTGCTCCCGCTCAGCACCCGCGGCACCCGCCGCCCGCTGTTCTGCGTCCACCCCGGCACCGGCGTCGGCTGGGCCTACGCCGGACTCGCCCGCCATCTCGGCGACGACCAGCCGCTGTACGCCCTGCAGGCCCGCGCGCTGAGCGAGCCCGACCACCGGCCGGACAGCGTCGAGGCGATGGCCGACGACTACCTGGAACAGATCCGGCGGATCCAGCCCTGGGGCCCGTACCGGCTGCTCGGCTGGTCGTACGGCGGTCTCGTCGCCCACGCCATGGCCGTACGGCTCCGCGAGGCCGGTGAACGGGTCGAACTGCTCGCGCTGATGGACGTCCACCAGACCGGGCCCGGAAGCGTCTCCGTGCTCCCGCCCGAGGAGCGGACGGCGCCGGCCCGGCCCGCGGACGCCGGGGACCTCGACGCGGCGCTGGAGGAGGTCCGCCGCGAGGACCCCGTCCTCGCCGGCTTCTCCGACGCGGAGCTCCGGGCGGTGCTCCGCGCCTCCGAGACGCACGCCGCCCTCATGGCCCGGCACGTGCCGGGCGTCGCCGACGCCGACACGCTGTTCTTCACCGCCCGTCGGCCGGGGGAGCCCGAAGGCGCCCTCGCCGCCACCTGGATTCCCTTCACCGAGGGCGTCATCGACAATCACACCCTTGAATGCGACCACCTTCGAATGGCCGAACCGGAACCTCTCGAAAACATCGGAAGAATAGTCGCGGAGAAACTCTCCGCGCTTCAGAAGGAAGAAACGAGGAGCCAGTCATGAGCGAGTCCGTCAACCCGTTCGACAACGCCGAGGGCACCTTCCACGTCGTCGTGAACGACGAGGGACAGCACTCCCTGTGGCCCGCCTTCGCGGACGTCCCGGCGGGCTGGACCAGCGTCTGGGGCGCCGGCGGCCGCGCCGGGGCCCTGGAGTACATCACCGCCAACTGGACCGACATCCGCCCCCGGAGCCTCGTCGCCCAGTACGCCTGACCCGCCCCCGGCCGAAGCGCCGTGCCCCGCAGCCGATGCGGGGCACGGCGCTTTCCCCGTTCCCGACGGCGGAAAAGGGAAGGGAATTTCCGAGCGAAAGTGCCGGTCCTTGCTGCCGGTCGTACTTCCCCTTCCGGAATCCTCGGAAATCTATCCTCGACACATGAAGATACTCCTGAGCGGAACCGCATCGGATTCCCACACATGGAATCTCGTGTACCTCCGTCTCTTCCTCGAGGAACAGGGCCACGAGGTCGTCGGGCTCGGTCCCTGCGCCCCCGCCGAGCTGCTGGTCGCCGGCTGTCTGCGGCACGCGCCCGACGCGGTGGTGCTCAGCAGCGTCAACGGACACGGCTACCGCGACGGACTCGCCGCCGTCCGCCGGCTGCGCGAGGTCCCCGCCCTGGCCGGCCTTCCCGTGGCGCTCGGAGGAAAGCTCGGCGTCGCCGGGCACCGCCAGGAAGACGACGTGGCACGGCTCACCGAGGCCGGTTGCGACGCCGTGCTCGGCGAAGACCTGGACGCCCTGCGCGAGTTCCTCGCCGCGCGCGCCCGCAGGGAGGTGCCGGCTTGACCGCCCCCGGCCCCCTCCCCGGCTTCGGAAGCTTCGTCGCGGCGTCCATGACCGCCGGCCGGCTCGTCGTCCAGCCCCGCATGGGCTTCGGTGATCCCGGCCGCATGCGGGCCGGGCTCGCCCGGACCAGGGCCGCCACCGCCCACACCGCGGGCACCCTGACCGTCGACAGCTACACCCGTGTCGGCGACCTCGCCGCCGCCCGCGCCGCCGTGGCCGACGGAAGCCGCCTCAACGGCTACCCGATCGCCGCGCACTCCCCGGCCACCACCCGGACCGTCCTCGACGGGCTGTTCGACGCCGACTTCCCCGTCCAGGTCCGCCACGGCTCCGCCCGCCCCCTGGCCATCGTCCGGGCGCTCACCGCGGCCGGCCTCGACGCCACCGAGGGCGGCCCCGTCTCCTACTGCCTGCCCTACGGCCGCACCCCCCTGCGGGAGTCCGTCACCGCCTGGGCCCGCGCCTGCGAACTCCTCGCCGCCGCGGCGCGGCCCGGCGCCGTCCCCCACCTGGAGAGCTTCGGCGGCTGCCTCCTCGGCCAGCTCTGCCCGCCGGGCCTGCTGGTGGCCGTGAGCGTCCTGGAGTGCCTGTTCTTCGCCCGGTTCGGACTGCGCAGCGTCTCCCTCAGCTACGCCCAGCAGACCGACCCGGCGCAGGACGAGGAGGCCCTGCGCGCCCTGCACCGGCTCGCCGCCGAGTTCCTTCCCGGCGACGTCGACCACCACGTCGTCCTCTACACCTACATGGGCGTCTACCCCCGCACCGAGCAGGGCGCCACCCGTCTCCTGGAGGCCTCCGCCCGGCTCGCCGTGCGCTCCGGAGCCGGCCGCCTCATCGTCAAGACCACCGCGGAGGCCCACCGCATCCCGACCGTCGAGGAGAACGTCCGCGCCCTGGAGACCGCCGCCGCGGCCGCCGCGCTCGCCGGGCCCCCGGCCCCCGGCCCCACGGGCGAAGGGGACGGCGAGGTGTACCAGGAGGCCCGCACCCTGATCGAGGCCGTCCTCGGCCTCCACCCCGACCTCTCCCGGGCGCTGCCGGCCGCCTTCGAACGGGGCCTGCTCGACGTGCCGTTCTGCCTCCACCCCGACAACGCCGGCCGCTCCGTGGGATTCGTCGACCCCGGGGGACGGCTCCGCTGGGCCCGGACCGGCGCCATGCCGATCCGCCCGGACACGGCCGCCGACGCCGCCCCGCTCACCTCGGCCGGTCTGCTCGCCGCCCTCCACCACGTCGCCGACCGCTACGACAGCCCCCGGCACCGCGACGGCGGCGACGACCACGACCGCCCGCCGGCCACCCCGCTCACCGTCTGACCCACGTCCCCGCCCCGCTCACGACCCGACGGCACCCGTCGCCCGCCCACCCCGCCACGACCCGACAGCACCGGCCGCCGCCCGCCCACGCCCGCCACCCTTGCCGCCCCACCACACGCACCTACCACCCCTGCCGCCCGACCACACGGGCCTCACCCCGACAGGAGCCCCGCCATGGACCAGCCCCTCTCCGCCGGCACACCGGCCACCCCGCCCCCGCTGGGCGAGCACCTCCGCTCGCCCCGGCTGCGCGCCGCCATGCTCGTCCAGCAGGAGGCCCTCCACGCCGCCCGCGCGTTCCTGCGCGGCGAGGGCTTCACCGAGCTGCTGCCCCCGCTCGTCGGCCCCGTCACCGACCCCGGCGGCCGCGGCGCCAAGGCCCTCGACGTCGACTACTACGGCCACCCGTACAAGCTGATGACCAGCGCCATCCTCTACAAGCAGGCGTCGCTCCGCGGCTTCCCCCGGCTCTTCTACGTCGCCCCCAACGTGCGCGTCGAGCCCGAGGAGACCGCCACCACCGGCCGCCACCTCGTCGAGTTCCACCAGATCGACGTGGAGATCGCCGACGGGAGCCGCGAGGACGCCCAGGAGATCGCCGCCGGCCTGCTCACCCACGTCACCGAGCACGTGTGGACCGCCGTCCCCGAGATCCTCGGTGAACTCGGCCGGGTGGAGGGCGACTTCGCCGACGTCCGCGCCGGCAAGTACGACGTCTGCACCCACGACGACGCCGTGGCCCGCCTCCTCGCCGCCGGTCACCCGCAGAACCCCGACGGCGAGATCGACTGGGCCGGCGAACGGCTCCTCTCCCTGGAGAGCGACCGCCCCTTCTTCGTCAACGACTACCCCAAGGGCTCCCGCGGCTTCTACGACCGCGAGGACCCCGAACGCCCCGGCGTCCTGCGCAACTTCGACCTCATCGCCCCGCACGGATACGGCGAGCTCGTCTCCGGCAGCGAGCGCGAGGCCGACTACGCCACCATCGTCACCCGCATGCGCGAGAGCGGGGAGAACCCCGCCAAGTACGCCTGGTACCTCAAGGAGGCCCGCGACGGCATGCCGGCCAGCGCCGGATTCGGCATGGGCCTCCAGCGACTGGTCCGCTTCCTCACCGGCCTCGACGCCCTCTGGCAGGTCAGCGCCTACCCGAAGCTCCCCGGGGTGGTGGCCCCGTGACCGCCCTCGGCGCCCCCGGCTTCCCCGAGCGGGAGATCCGCGCCCGCGCCCGCAACGGCACCGCCGAGGTCTTCCCCGACCCCGCCACGTACGGCACGCGGCTGTACGGACCGGGCCCGGCGTCCGTCGCCGCCGACGGCCTCGACCGGGCGCGCATCGTCCCGCCCGTCTTCATGCCCCAGCGCCTGGAGAAGCTCGTCGACCTCGCCCGCGAACCGGAGTTCACCGACGTCGACCTCGGCTCCCGCGTCGGCGGCTTCACCACCCGGCTGCCCCTCTACCTGTCCGCCTTCGGCTCCACCCGCGCCGGCAGCGGCGACCTCGCCGTCCACGCCGGCCGGCAGGCCGCCCGCCTCGGCATCCCCATGGTCATCGGCGAGAACATGATCCCCGTGCACGGCTACCGCCGCGCCGGCGACGCCACCCGCTCCGCCCTCCTCGCCCGCGTCGAGGCCTACCTCGACGCCGCGCCCGACGGAGTCGGCGGCGTCGTCGTCCAGCAGTCCACCGAGGACGCCGACTCCGAGGTCTGGAACCTCCTCTACAGCGACCCCGCCTTCCGGCCCCTCCTGGAGACCGGCCGGCTCGCCTTCGAGCTGAAGACCGGCCAGGGCGCCAAACCCGGCCTCGGCGGCATGACGGTCGTCGACCGCGCCGAGGCCGAGCTGCTCGCCCGCCGCTTCACCGTCAGCGATGTCCTCGACCCCGACGGCGAGCGCCGGCTGCGCTGCGCCACCCCCGGCACGTTCACCGACGAGATCCTCCGCCAGCAGCTGCGCTTCATGCGGAACAACTTCCCCAAGGCCCGCACCTGGGTGAAGTTCCACCCGGGCCGCGACATCGCCCACGCCGCCCGCACCGCCTGGTCCGCCGGGGCGGACGCCGTCACCGTCGACGGCGCCGAAGGCGGCACCGGCTGGGCCCCGGGCGTCTTCCTCGACCACGTCGGCCTGCCCCTCGCCGAATGCCTGCGCCGCATCGGCCGCCCCGACGGCTGCCTGCTCGCCACCGGCGGCATGTGGGAGGGCGGTCGCGCCGTGCGCGCCCTGGCCCTGGGGGCCACCGCCGTCGGCCTCGGCCGCGCGGCCCTCGTGGCCGTCGACGAGGACCCCGAGCACGGCCTGGAGCGCCTCGTCGACAGCATCGCCCTCGAACTGCGGCTGCTCATCAGCGCCCTGGGCAAGTACACCGTCGCCGCCCTGGGCCCCGAGGACCTGTGGTGGCCCGACGGCCACCCCTCCCACGCCGGGCACACCGCCGACGCACCGCCCCCGGGCGTCACCGACCCGGCGGGAGCGACGCCGTGACCGCGCACCGGCGGCGCGCCGGGGACCGCGCCGTCCACGCCTGCTTCTCCGTCAGGGAGGCCCCGGGCATCAGCGTGACGGTCACCCCCGACGGGACCGGTCTCGTCACCACGGCCCGGCACACGGCCCAGCGCGCCCTCGCCGAGGCCGGCCGCGGCTACCTCGGCGGCCGCGTCGAGCTGCGCACGCCCCGGACCCCCGCCCAGGCCACCTCCCGGCCCAGCGCCCTCGGCACGCGTCGGCGGCGCGCCGTGCGCCGGGCCGCCGACCGCGCCGTGGCCCTCGCCGTCGCCGCCGGCCTCCGGGGCGACGCCCACGGCGTCCGCATCCACGTCCGCCCGCCCCTCTGAGCGGGGCCGTCGCCTCCGCGCCCCGCTCTCCGTCCCGGCCCCGTCCCTCGACCACAGAAAGCCGACCCCATGGCAACGACCCCCACGACCAGCGCACCGGCAGGCCGAGAGCCCACCGTCGACTGGCGTCGCGTCAGCAGTCTCGTCATCGGCCAGGCCGCCGTCCAGGCGGGCAGCTTCGCCCTCCTGATCGCCATGAGCTGGACGGCGGTCCAGCTCGGCGGCCGCGAAGCCGTCACGTACGTCACCCTCGCCGCCACCCTGCCGCGCGCCCTGCTGCTCCTCTTCGGCGGAGCGCTCGCCGACGTGCTCGGGCCCCGCGCCGTCCTGCTCCGCGCGACCGGCGTCCGCGTCCTCGTCCTCGCGGCCGGAACACTGGTGACCGCCACCACCGAGTCCCTGTGGCCGCTGATCGCCGTCGCCCTCGTCGACGGCGTCCTGCTCGGTCTCACGGGCCCCGCCTCCGGGGTCCTGCTGCCCCGCCTCGCCCCGCAGGACCAGCTCGGCCGGGCCAACTCCCTCTTCTCCATGGTGCTGAGGCTCGCCCCCATCGCCGGCTCGCCCCTCGGCGCCTGGCTGGTCGTCGTCGGAGGACTGCCCGTGGCCATGACGGCCGCGGCCGCCGGCTGCGCCGTCTGGCTGGCCTGCGCCACCCACGTCACCCACGGCATGTCCCGGCCCGAGCGGGCCCCCCAGGGGCCCTCCCTGCTGCGCCGCTCCGGCGACGGCTTCCGCCTCCTCGCCGCGCACCCGCGGCTGCGGTGGATGTTCGTCGCCTGCTTCTGCATGGACCTGGCCTTCCTGTGGCCGGCCGAGGTCGCCCTGCCCCTGCGGGCCGCAGACGAGGGCTGGGGGGTCGGCGCCGTCGCCATGGTCCTGTCCGTCTTCGGCGCGGGCGCGCTGGCGTCCGCCGCCCTGGGCGCGGCGCTCGCCCACCGCATCCCGGCGCACACCAAGCTCGTGGTGACGGGAGCCGGCCTCGCGGCCGGGATGGCCGCCATGGCCCTCGTCCCCTCGCCGGTCGTCCTGGCCGGCACGGCCGGAGCCGTCGGCCTGCTCTCCGGCCTCAACGGCCCGGCCCTGGTCACCGCCTACCAACAGGCCGTCCCCGAGGGCCGGATGGGCGCCGCGATGTCCACCTTCGCGCTCTCCGGCATCGGCGCGGCACCCCTGTCTCTGGCCGTGTTCAGCCCCGTCTCGCTCTACCTCGGGGTGACCGGGACCTGGCTGCTGTGCGCGGGCCTCGCCCTCCTCTCCCCGGTCGCCGCGGCCGTCGCCCTGCGCGGCGGGGCGTCCACCGCCGCACCGCGCGCCGACGCCCGTGCCCGTACCGCACCGGAGCCCACCGCCACTTCCGTGTGAGGCAGACATGATCCCGCTGGTTTCCCCGCCGCCGCCGGCAGCCCCGCCGGCCGGTCCGCTGATCCCGACCACGCTCCCGCCCCTGACCACGGCCCTGCCACGGCTGCCCGGCCTCCGTCCGGTCCGGCCGCAGCTGTGGCTGGTGGCCACCGAGGCCCACCAGGACACCGTCACCCGGTACGCCCCCCTCGTCCTGGACGCCGGCGAACTGGCCCGCGCCGAGGAGTTCCGCCGCTCCGGCGACCGCGCCACCTACCTGTGCGCGCACGTCGGGCTGCGCCGCCTGCTCGGCGCCCACCTGGGCGTCGCGCCCCGCGCCGTGTCGGTGGCGCGGGCGCCGTGCCCCTGCTGCGGCGAGCCGCACGGACGCCCCGTACTGACCGACGGGCACCCGCACTTCTCGCTCTCCCACTGCGAGGGGCTGAGCCTGATCGCCGTCGCGTCCACCCCCGTCGGCGTGGACATCGAGCGGGTGCCGGCGGCGCACACCGTGGCGGAGGCCTCGGAGGTCCTCCACCCCGCCGAGGCGGCGGAACTCGCCGTCCTCGCCCCCGCCCACCGGCCCGCCGCGTTCGCCCGCGTCTGGACCAGGAAGGAGGCCTACCTGAAGGGGCTCGGCATCGGCCTGGGCGCCGATCCGTCCGCCGAGTACGTGGGCGCGGGACCGGTGCCGTCCGCGCCGCCCGGCTGGCTCCTCGCCGACGTCACGGTCCCGGACGGCCACCACGCCGCCGTGGCCCTGCGCCGGTGACGAGCTCGCCGGCGGACGGTCCCGGCCTGTCCGTGCCCCTCAGGACGCGCCGTCGAGCAGGGGCAGCACGTCCCTGCGGTAGAAGTCGAAGAAGCCGCGCTGTTCCGGGCCGATCTGGCCGATGTGCAGCCGGTCGACGCCGGCGTCCACGAAGCGGCGGAGGTGCCGGACGTGCTCCTCGGGGTCGGGGCCGCAGGCCACCGCCGCCGCGACCGTCTCCTCGGTCACCAGGGTGGAGGCCTGCTCGAAGTGGGCGGGGGTCGGCAGGATCTGGTTCAGTTCGCCGGGCAGGTGCTCGGTCGGCCAGATCCGGTGGGCCGTACGCACCGCCTCGGTGCGGGACTCCGCCCAGCACACCTTCGTCGCCGCGTACACCGGCCGGGCGGGGTCACGGATCCGGAACCGCGCGACGAGGTCCGCGTCCGGGGCGGTGGTGACGAGGCCGTCGGCGATCTGCGAGGCGAGGTCGACGGCCCGGGGGCCGAAGGCGGACACGTCGAGGGGCGGCGGTGCGTCGGGCAGGCTGTAGATCCGGGCGTTCTCGACGGTGTAGTACCTGCCCCGGTGGGTGACCGTCTCGCCGGTGAAGAGGAGCCGGATGACCTCCACCGCCTCTTCCAGCATCTCCAGGCGCACGCCCGCGGACGGCCAGGGGTCGCCGAGGACGTGCTCGTTGAGCGCCTCCCCGCTGCCGAGACCGAGGCGGAAGCGTCCCTCCAGCAACAGCTGGGAGGTGGCCGCGGCCTGCGCGACCAGCGCGGGGTGGAGACGTACGGTCGGACAGGTCACGGCCGTCTCGACGGGAAGCCGCACGGCCTGGGACAGGGCCCCGATCACGGACCACACGAAGGGGCTCTGGCCCTGCGCCTCGTTCCAGGGGTGGAAGTGGTCGGAGATCCACAGCGACCGGAAGCCCGCGTCCTGTGCCATCCGGGCCTGGGCGACCAGATCGGCGGGCCCGAACTCCTCGCAGGAGAGGAAGTACCCGAACTCGGTCATGACGCCTCCGGTGGATGCGCGCGTTCCCCGGTCTCCGCGGAGACGGCTCGTCGGTGCGGCTGCCCGGGTACCGGAGGGGAAAACACCGGGCGCCCGCCCCGGCGCGACGGGCTCAGGCCCCGGCCGCCGCCCCGTCCCGGCCCCGGGGCAGGTGGATGTCGAGGACGCAGATGTCGTCCCGGTTCCCCGTGCCCGTCCCGGCGAGGATCCGGGCGACCATGAGGTCACGGCCCCCGCGCACCAGTCGCAGCGCCTCGGCGGCGAGGCGGTCGAGGCCCATCGTGATGTCCTCGCCCGGCTCCTCCACGAGACCGTCCGTGTAGAACAGCAGGTGGTCCCCGGGCAGCAGGTCGACCACGGCCTCCTCGTACCGGGAGCCGTGCAGGGCGCCGAGCAGCGGACCCTCGGGCTGGGGCAGGAAGCGCGCCTCCCCGTCCCGGATCAGCAGCGGCGGCGGATGCCCCGCCCGGACCCAGGTCAGCCGGTGGTCCCAGGGCTGGTAGCGGCCCATGACCATGGTCGCGGTGGCGCCGCGCTCGTCGTCCGTCGTGTGGAGCAGGAGGGCGTTGAGCCTGCCGAGGACGTCGGGCAGACCGGACCCCGTGATGCTCATGCCCTTGGCGGTGAACCGCAGCTGCGCCATGGTGCCGACGGCCGCCAGGCCGTGGCCGGCGACGTCTCCCACGACGAACAGCGCGCTCCGGTCGGGCAGTTCGATCGCCGAGTACCAGTCGCCCCCGACGTTCAGGCCCCGGTCGGCGGGCATGTAGGCGACGTCGACGCACAGCCCCGCCAGCTCCAGCGACTGCTCGGGGATCGGCAGCAGCGTCTCCTGGAGCCGGGCGCCGAGGGCCCGCTCGGCCTTGAGCATGCCGCGCTGGACGAGGTTGTCGCGCTCGCTGTCGCGCAGGGCGAGTTCGGCGTCCTTCTGCGCGCTGAGGTCCTGGAAGAAGCCGTGCACCTCGACGGGCGTGCCGTCCGCGTCCCGCTGCGCCTCCGCGACGATCCGCAGGTGCCGCACGCCGTGCGCGGTGGTGATGCGGAAGGGCTCGTCGATGGCCCGGCCGTCGCCGAGGAGCCGCTGGACGGCCGCGCCGAGCCTCGGCAGGTCCTCGGCCACCAGGTGCTCCGGCAGCTCCTCCAGCCGCATGGGCCCCAGGGCGGGGTCGCGGTCGAAGACGACGTACACCTGATCCGACCAGGTGATCGTGTCCGTGATCAGGTTCCAGCCCGCCCAGCCCAGGTTTCCCAGGCGCTGCATGTCTGCCAGCAGGCGGGCCTCGCGCTCGCTGGTGTCGTGGCGGACCCAGGAGACCACGAGGCGTCCGCCGAGCCGCGAGGCGCGGACCGAGTACACGGATCTCTGCTGGACGCCGGCGGTCACCTCCTCGTACGTGAAGGGATCGCCCTCGTAGACCGACCCCGTGACCAGCGTGTCCAGGTATCCGTCCCACAGGGCGGTGCCCGCCACCGTGGGGTACGTCTCCAGGATCCGCCGGCCCACCAGCTCCTTGCCGCGCCGCCCGGCCACGTCGACCGCCCCGGGCGTCGCCGCCTCGATCAGGTAGTCCTCGACGTCACCGGTCTCCGAGCGCAGCGGGGCGAGGAGGACCGCGGGGCCGGGCAGGGCGTCCAGGACCGCCTGGACGGCGGCGACGTCCTCACCGGACGTGTCGCCTCCGAGCGGGCCCCGGTCCTCCCGCAGGGGACCGGCGCAGAGTCTGACGGCCCGCCGCAGCAGCGTCCGGGTCCGGCCGTCGAAGGGCCCCGGGCGGGTGCGGAAGAAGCCCACGACCGTCGTCATCGGCAGACTGCCCGGGACGGGGAGCCAGGCCCGGGAGGGCCATCGCCCGGGCGGGTCCCCGATCAGGAGGTAGCGGTCGCCGTCCCGCCGCAGGTCCTCCAGCCAGACCGCCTCCTGGGCGTCGACGGCCTCCAGCGCGGCGACGCCGCTGAGGGGCGGGATGCTGCTCCACTGCCCGGCGAGCTCGGCGGAGACGCCTGCGCTGCCGACCAGCTCCAGGTTCCCGGCCGCCGCCACGGTGTAGACCATCACCCCGGCCACGTCCTCGGGCTCGCCCAGGGCCGTCAGGAGGAGCTCCGCGACGTCGTCCGGGGTCCGTGCGTCCGCCAGTCCCCGGGCCAGCTGGGCCAGCACCCTGCCGTGACCGGCCGGCCGGGCCCCGCCGACGACGTAGCGAGGGGTGCTGAAGGGCGACGGGGCCTCCCCCCGATGCGGACCGGCCGGGGGCGCCGCGGGCCGCACGGAGGTCGCCGCGCCCCCCTCCCCGAGGCGGCCCAGGGTGATCCAGCACTCTTCCAGGAGGGTTCTGCGGTGCTGCTCGGCGCGGTCGAGCAGCAGCTGGTACGCGGCTTCCGCCGGCACCCCGGCCTGGGCCATGACCACGCCCTTGGCCCGTTCGAGGACGGCCGTCATCGAGGCGCCGCCCTCCAGGTCCACGACCTCGGCGCGCAGCCGTGCCACGACCTTCGCCAACGCGCGCACCTCGGGTGCCGCCCCCTCGCCCGCGTCGGGGGCCGTGAAATCGCCCTCCATATGTTTGAGCATGCCACGCCCCGCCCGGAACGCACCCGTTGTTCGGCGGGTACGGCCCGCCGTGATTCCTCGACCACGACGCGTTCCGTACCGCGCCCCGTGTGGGATGGTGGAAGGGAGGAACCGATCGGTCCCGTCGCTCTGAGAACCCCGGCGCCTCCCCGTGGGACGCGCCCCCGTCGGTCGCGCGCCTGACGGCTCTGGAAGCCGCAGCACGCACGGCATGCACCGTGCTCCGGACAGCCGTGCAGCAGCTGCCCTGGGCTCCACCCCCCGAGGGGGAGCCCGATGAAGTCCTACCGCGTACAGATCCAGACCTTCGGTCCCCTCGCCGTCGTGACGCCGGCCGGCCCCGCCCAGGAGATGACGCCCGACGACGGCCGCCGCCTCCTGGCCCGGGAGCTGGAGGCGCTGCCGGACGGCATCGAGTACCTCCTCCTCGACGTCGACCTCGTACGGACGGAGGATCTGGTCGCCCAGGTGCGCCGCTGGGCGCTGGACCGGTCCGTGCACCTCGCGACCGTCGGCGGTGTCCACGCCCAGCGCTCGCCGCCGGCGCCGCTCCTGGTCCCCGCGGAGCTCGACCGGGAAACGGCCGTTCCCGTGGCCGGGGACTTCCGCCGCGCCCTCGTCGGCAGGATGGTGCTCCAGCGCGCGGTGGGCGCCCGCCGGGCTCGCGGCGGCGGGCTCCCGCCCCCCTGACACCGTGACACGACAGGGCGGTTCCGGTTTCGGGCGCCGTATGGGGGAAGATGCGGGACGGGCCTGACGGGTGGAGGTGACGATCGTGGACCAGGGCAGGCCGGAGGACGAGGGACGACAGGCCGACGCCGGCGCGCGGTCCGGCACCGGGAGGGCGAAACGCCTGGTCGACCTCTTCTCCGTCGAGGGCCTGTCCGCGGCCGAGGCCCCCGCGGTCCTCTGCCGGGCCTGTGTGGACCTGCTCGACATCACCGGCGCCTCGATCTCCCTCTACGGAGGCGGCGACACGGGCGCGCTGTGGTGGTCGAGCGACCCGGTGGCCGGACGGCTCGCGGAAGCCCAGTACACGCTGGGCGACGGTCCCTGCCAGACCGCGAGCCGGGCGGCGGCCCCCGTGCTCGCGGCCGACCTGACCGAGGGAACGGACGCCCGCCGGTGGCCGGTCTTCGCCCAGCAGGCCGTCGAGCTGGGGGTGCGGGCCGTCTTCTCCCTCCCGCTCGGCGCGGGAGGCCTCGCCATCGGCACGCTCGACCTCTACCGCGACACGCCCGGTCCGCTCTCCGAGCAGGACCAGTCCTTCGCGTTCCCCGTGTCGGAGGCCATCACGAGCGCCCTGCTGTCCCTGCACGGCATGCAGGGCGACCGGGACGCCCCCTTCGCACCGACCTGGCTGGACGGGGCGGAGAACGACCACGAAGAGGTCCACCAGGCCACGGGAATGATCATGGTGCACCTCGGGGTCGGTCCCGAGCACGCCCTCGCCCGCCTCCGGGCCCACGCCTTCGCCCATGCCCAGAGCGTCACCGAAGCGGCTCGTGACGTCATCGCCGGAAGGATCAGGTTCCATGAGTAGGTCCGTGCGCCGGCCCGAGCAGCGAAGGGGTGGTTCGGCATGAATCGCGAACAGCAACTCACCGAGGCGTTCGTGAGCCTCGCCGACACCCTCTCCGAGGACGTCGACCCGCCCACCCTGCTGCGCAGGCTCGTCGACCACTGCGTCCGGCTGACCCCGGTGGACGCGGCCGGCGTCATGCTCGCCAACACCCGGGGGAGGCTGCGGCCGGTCGTGGCCACCGACGACCGCGCGGCGGTCACCGAGCTCTTCCAGGCCCAGATCGACGAGGGCCCCTGCGTCGACGCGTACGCGACGGGCGACCCGGTCCACGTGGTCGACCTCGCCGCGCACGAGGAGCGCTGGCCGTCCTTCGTCCCCGTCGCCCGCGCCGCCGGATACGCGAGCGTCCACGCCCTGCCGCTGCAGGTGCGCGGGCAGCGCATCGGCGCGCTCAACCTCCTCTCCCACACCGCCACCTCGCTCTCCCCGTCGGAGACGACGCTCCTGCGCGGGCTCGCCAACGTCGCCTCGGCGGGGGTCGTCACCTGGAGCCGCGACCTCGTCCGCCCCACGGACATCGCCACCCGCAGCCACGCCGCGCTCGCCGCGAAGGCCCTCCTCGACACCGCGGCGGGCATGATCGCCGCCACCGAGGACATCACCCCGCGCGAGGCGGCCCGCCGCCTCCGGGCCTACGCCGCCCTGCACCACCGACGCCCCACGGACGTCGCCGAAGAACTCGTACGACGCCGGACGGAGGTCGCCACGGTCATGAACCCGGCGGGCTGACGGGCTGACGGGGGATCCGGCGGTCTGACGGGGTGGGGCCGGCGGTCCGGCCGTGGACCCGGCGGTCCGACGGGTCGTGGGCCCGGCGGTCCGAGGCCATGGCGCCGTGGTCCTGACGGGTCGCGGACCCGGCGGTCCTGCGCCTCGGCCCGGCGCCTCGGCCGTGCGGATGCCCCGGTCCACGCCGGGCCGGGCGCCCGGGGGCCTCGCGAGACCGGGCCGCACCGGTGGACGGCGGCCGTCCGCTCACGCGCCGGCGCCTCGCACCGTCAGCCTCGCGCCGCCACCCGGAACGTCTTCAGCGACGGGTCGGCGGCGTCGGGCACGAGCAGACCGTGCTCGATCCCACTGCGCAGGTAGTCCACCACCTCGGCGTTGATCAGCTCGCCGGGCGCCACCGCCGGCACCCCCGGCGGATACGGGCTGAGCGTCTCCGCCGAGATCCGGCCGACCGCGTCCTCCGCCGCCACGTGCTCCGCGGGCCCGAAGAAGGCGTCGCGCGGCAGGCACACCTGCTCCAGCTCCAGCGCTCCGGGCACCGGCAGCCGTACGGTCGGACGCGGCGTGATCCCGTCGGCGCCGTCCACCAGGGCGCGCAGCGCCTCCACCAGCCGCTGTTCCGTCCGGTCGTCGTCCGCGTGCGTGATCGACGCGGAGATCCGGCACGTGTCGGAACCGCCCACGTCGACGCGGCAGTTGTCCCGCAGCCACTCCGCCGCCTGCATCCCGCTGATGCCGAGGCCCCGGACGTCGACGACGATCTTGAGGGGGTCGTGGTCGGCGGCGAGCCCCGCCTCCACGACCTCGGCACCCATCGGTTCCAGCCCCGGCAGCCCCGCGGCGGCCTCGCGCACCCGCAGGGCCCGCCGCAGCGCGCCGTCGAGCAGCTCCCTGCCGTGCTCGGCCATCTGACGCCGCCAGCCGTCGAGCGTCGCGTACACCAGCGTGGAGGCGCTCGTCGTCCCGAGCAGGTCCTCCCGCTGCTTGAGCACCTCGGGCGACACCCGGTCGTGCTGGAGGTGGAAGACGGAACTCTGCTCGATCGCCCCGCCCATCTTGTGCACGCTGGTGATCACCAGATCGGCGCCCCCGTCGATGCCCCAGACCGGCAGGTCGGGGTGGAACGGCAGGTGCGCGCCCCACGCCTCGTCGACGATCAGCGGCACGCCGGCGGCGTGACACACCTCGGCCACGCCCCGCACGTCGGCGCAGGTCCCCCAGTCGGTGGGGGTGATCAACAGCATCCCCTTGGCGTCCGGGTGCTCCTCGAGCCTGCGGCGGACGTCGTCGGGCTCGGGCGGATGGGCCATGTGCCGGTCGGCGTCGAACTTCGGGTGCACCCAGACGGGCTCGACCCCGTTGACGATCACCGCCGCGATCACGGACTTGTGCGCGTTGCGGGAGACGAGCAGCTTCTCGCCCGGCCCCGCGACGGCGAGCATCGCGGTCTTCACCGACAGCGAGCTCCCGCAGGTCGAGAAGAAGGCCTTCTCCGCGCCGACCGCGTCGGCCATCAGCTCCTGGGCCTGCTCCAGCACCCCCTGGGACATCCTGCGGTCGTCCAGGCCGTTCATCATCAGCACGTCCGACCGGAAGACGTCGGCTCCGACCACGGCGGCCACCCTGGGGTCCACCCCGCGGCCCTGCTTGTGTCCCGGCGGACCGAAGACGACGTCCCCCCGGCGCCGGAAGTCCTGCAGTGCCTCGAGTACGGGTGCGTGCGAGTGGTCCATGGTTCCTCCGGTTCGGTCCGCCCGCCCTCCGGCGGGGGCACACTGCCGTGGCCTCTGCGCGTCTGCCCTGGACCCCCTCCCGGAAACGGGCACGCGACCAGGGGGGCGGGCCCGGCAGCCGCTCGCGCGAGGGCGGCATGAAGCGACGCGGACGGGGCACGTGCGGCGTGGGGTACCCCGAAGCCGCCGCCCGCCGGTTCCCCTCCACGGCCGGGTGGCGGCCGGGGCGCGGGGAGTGGAGGCGGCGAAGCGACGCCGCCGGACCCGGGGGAGCACAGCCCGAACGGCCCAAGCACCCGGAGCTTTCGCTCGCACGGGGGCTCGGGCACGCGGGGCTCGGCCACGGAGGGCTCGGGCCTCGGGGCTTCCGCCGGTCACGGGCCCCCTGAGCCCCCGGAGCCTCCACCGGCGGGATTCCCTCTCGTGCGGACACCGCAGGCCTCGGCGCCCTGCTCGCGTCGACGACCCGAACCAGGCGCTCGGGCCCGGGGACCCGCTCGCGCCGACCGTGCGTGCCAGGCGTCGCGGCCCAGGCGGGACTTTCCGGACACGGCCTAGGCGAGGCGCGTGCGGAGCCGGGCTTCGAGGCGGCCCTCGACGGTGCGCGTCTCGAAGGCGGGCTGCGGCGCCGTGGCGGGCCCGGTCACGTTCCAGCCGTCCGACAGCCGGAAGGTGCTGCCGTGCCAGGGGCAGCGGACGCAGCCGTCGACGACGGCGCCCTCGTCGAGCGGGCCGCCCATGTGACTGCACCGGGCGGCCAGGACCCGGACCTCGCCGTCCGCGTCCCGCACGATCACGACGGGCACCTCGCCGATGCGGCCCCGCCGGGGCCGGCCCTCGGGCAGCGAGGCCACCTCGCCGAGGTCGTGCCAGCCCGGCTCGACCAGGTCGGCGACCTCCTCGGCGTGGTTCGCCCCCGCGGACTGCCGGTACGCCAGATGGCCGCCGATCGCCCCACCGGTGCCGATCGCGGCGAGACCGCAGAACGCCCACGCCTTCCCGCGCCAGTGCCGTCCCCGGCACCGGGCCGAGAAGGAGGCCGCGTAGAGGGCCACGCCGGTGATGTTCGCGGCGGCGTGGACGAGCCCCACCCGCAGCTGCGGGCGGCGCAGCTCCGCCCAGTCGGTCCAGCCCGACAGGGCGGACGGCAGCGCCCCCACCAGGCCGGCGCCGATGAGGAAGCGCGCCGCCCGGCGTTCGCCGGGGAGGAGGTCGAGCACGGCCGCCGACAGCCAGGCCCCGACGGGGAGCTGCACGAGGAGCGGATGGACCGGATGGCCGAGCCAGCGGCCGTGGAGGACGTCCCGGGCCCGGCCGAGCGGGAGGCCGTGCACGGCACGCCGCAGGACGTCGGCGACCCGGTCGCACCGGGCGGAGTTCTCGACCCTCTCCATCACCGCCAGGACGCGCCCCGGCCCTTTGGCCGAAGGCAGCGCCGCTCGGGCGAGCGCGAGGGTGCGGCGGGGAATGTCTTGGGTGACCATGGCTGGCGTGTTACCCGTGGCGTCGACCGGAAACGGGCCCGCGCGGACGGATCCGGCGGGGGAGCGCGCCCGCAGGAGCGGGCCGTCGCCCTCCGGCGCGCCGGAACCACCGGGCGTGTGCGCTGCGACTGCCGATGACGGCGCTTTGTGCAGATAATGCTCGTGTCGCCCTCTGCCGTGCTCTCGGGAAACGGAGCGCCCTGCGGCGAGGAGCGGGATCCGGAGCAGGAGGAGCCATGCTCATCAGGCATCTGGTCGAGGACGGAGTCCTGCACCTGGCACTCCTGCACGACCTGGACGTCCCCAGCCGTGCCGCGGCGGCCCTGCAGATCGAGACGCTCCTCCTGGCGCATCGCCCCCGTCTGGTCAGGATGCAGCTGCCCACCGCCGATCCCTCGCCCGCGTCGCTCAGCGCGCTCGCCCGCGCCCGGCGGATGTGCGAGGGCCTGGGCATCCCCCTGACGGTCGTCGGCCCGGCCCCGGTCGTCGGTCCGTCCGGCGCGGTGTGACGCCCGGGGCCGGCGGCGCCCTCGGTGCCGTTCGGGGCCCCGTGCCCCCGCCGGCGTGAAGTCCCCCGTGCCGCACCTCTGTTGCGACAGCGTGTTCCATCGCCGACACGGGCGAGTGATCATTCGCTCCGATCGCCCTCGGGCGGCGGGGGCGACCGCGCGCCGCACCTAGACTCCCCGCACATGTCGCTCTGGCTCCTCAACCACTTCAGCACCTTCACCCTCGCCGTGGTCACCGTCGGCGGGACCGTCGTCCTCGCCGTGGCCGGCAGCGTGCTGCTCCGCCGCAGGTACCCGTCGCTGGCCCGGGGGGAGCACAACGACATGGTCGGGGTGACGCTGGGGATGTTCGGCGCGATCTACGGGATCATCCTGGCCTTCGTCATCGTCACTCTCTGGACCCAGCTGGACAGCACGCAGACCATCGTCGCCAGCGAGGCCACCGACACCGCGCTCATCGCCCGTGACGCCGCCGCCTTCCCGCCCGCGGTCCGCGCCGACCTCGACGCGGCCCTCAGCGGCTACGTCCACGCGGTCGTCGAGGACCAGTGGCCCCGCATGCGCGCCGGAGAGCCGAGCTACGGCGCCACGGAGACGCACCTCCGGACCGCCTTCGGCGTCCTCCAGGCGTACGACCCGGCCTCCCCTCGCGAAGAGGTCTTCTACGAGCAGGCCGTCACCCATCTCAACGACGTCGCCGCCCAGCGCCGCGCCCGTCTGAACATGGCCCAGCAGGAACTCCCGCCCCTGCTCCAGGTCCTGGCCTTCGGCGGCGCCGTCGTCCTCGTCCCGCTCACCTTCCTCTACGGCATGCGCAAGCTCCGGATCCAGCTCCTCTTCGTCGCCTCCGTCGCCGGCCTCATCGGCTTCAGCCTGCTGCTGGTCTTCGTCCTCGACCGCCCGTTCGCGGGCGACCTGAGCGTGAGCCCCGCTCCGTACCGCGAGGGGGCGCTCGCCCAGTACTGGGACCGGTGAGCGGCGAGGCGCGGCGCCGGGGTCAGGGGTGGCTGATGACCACTTTGCCGAAGGCCGTGCCGCCGGCGTAGTGGCGGTAGGCGTCGACGGCCTCGTCGAAGGGGAAGACGCGGTCGATGACCGGTCGCAGTCCGTCTGCCTCGATCAGGGCGTTCATGTCGGTGAACTGGGCGCGACTGCCGACCGCCACGCTGCGGAGGGTGGCGCCGGAGGCGAAGAGGGCGTACGGGTCGAGCGGCGGGGCGCTCCTGCCCGTGAAGCCGACGCACGCGATGGTGCCCGCCAGGGCGACGGCGCGGACGGACTCGTGGAGGAGCCCGGCGACGTCGACGACGCGGTCGGCTCCCCGCCCTCCGGTGAGGGAGCGGACCGCGGCGGCCCAGTCGGGCTCGGCCGCGTAGTCGACGACGGCGTCGGCGCCGAGCTCGCGCAGCCGCGCGGCCTTGGCGGGGCCGCCGGTCGTGGCGATCACGCGCGCCCCGAGCGCCTTGGCGAACTGGAGGGCGAAGAGGGAGACGCCGCCGGAGCCCTGCACGACGACGGTGTCGCCGGGCCGGACCCCCGCGCCGCCGCCGGTCAGCGCGTTCCACGCCGTGACCGCCACACAGGGGAGGGTGGCGGCCTCCTCGTACGTCAGGTGGGCGGGCACGGTCACGAGCGAGTCCGCGTCGACCAGGGCGTACTCGGTGAGCATGCCGTCCAGGGAGCCGCCGCGCTGCGCGAGGTGCTCGACGGCGAAGGGGCCGTCCTGCCAGGACGGGAAGAGCGTGGCGGCGACGCGGTCCCCGACGCGTACCGCGTCGGTGTCCGGGCCGGCCGCGACCACCTCGCCGGCCCCGTCGGAGAGGGGGACGACGTCCGGCTCGACCGGGAGGACGTAGGTCCCGTCGAGCACCATGAGCTCGCGGAAGCTCAGGGACGTCGCGCGCACCGCCACCAGGGCCTGGCCGGGGCCGGGCACGGGGACGTCGTGCTCGCGGACGGTGAGGCCGGAGAGTCCGGCCCCGCTGTGCGAGAGGTGGTAGCTCCGCATGGGGCGTGCCCTTCGTGAGACGCGGGTGGCGTGGGGGAGGGGGGTGACCGCGGCAGGGGCCGGGCGGCCCGGTCCGGGCCTCATGCGGCGTCGGACCCGGCGGCCGGTCGCATCTCCCCGGCCGACTTGCCGAAGCCGAGCGCCTCGACGATCAGACCGTCCGTCACGCGCATCACGTTGACGCCCTGCACCCACTGGTCGGGTCCGTCGCCGAAGCGGTAGGTCCACACGATCGTCGCGCGGTCACCGGCCACGATGACCTCCTGCGGGGTGAACCGCGCGGTGTCGTCGTCCACGAGGGCGGTCCACCACTCCGTACAGGCTTCGCGCCCGGCGACCCGCTCCCCGCGCGGCGCGGGCCGGACGCTCTCCATGACGCAGTCCTCGGCGATCAGATCGGCCAGGAGGCCGGCCTCGCGGTCGGTGAACGCGCGGTTGAAGCGGGCGATGACTTCGGCGGTGGTGCGCACGGACATGACGCCTCCTCAGAAGAGATAGACCGTTCGGTCTACGAGGCATAGAGATAGACCGGTTGATCTACCGTGTCAAGTGCCGCAGAATCACCTCATGAGCACTTCCGTGAAGCCGGGCCCCCGCGAGCGACTCCTGCTGGCCGCGCAGGAGTTGACCTACCGTCAGGGCGTCGGCGTCGGCGTGGACGCCCTGCTCAAGGAGGCCGGTGTCGCCCGCCGCTCGCTGTACGAGCACTTCGGCGGCAAGGACGGCCTCATCGCCGAGGTGCTGCGCCGCAGTACCGCCGAGGACGTCGAGCGCTACCGCGCCACCATGGACGCCGCGGGGGACGACCCCCGGGCCCGGCTCCTCGCGGTCGTCGACCGGCTCGGCCGCATCGCCGCCGACCCGGACTTCCACGGCTGCCGCTATCTCGCCGCCGACCTCGCGCTCACGGATCCGGAGCACCCCGGCCACGAGGTCACCAGGGAGTACCGGCGCACCCTCCGGGGCCTGTTCTCGGACGAGTTCACCGCCCTCGGGCACGCGCGGCCCGGCTTCGCCGCCGACCAGCTGCTCATCCTCGTCGACGGCCTCCTCGCCGCCGGTGCGACCCGGCCCGACGTCGAGCCCGCCGCCGCGGCCCGCGCCCTGGCCGGGCACGTCATCGACGCCGGCCTCGCGTAGGGGGCGTCCTCCGGGCCGGGCGCCGGGGCGGGGCTACGCCTCGTGCACCCGGGTCAGCAGTTCCATCAGCTGTCGGACCTCTGTCGCGCCGAGCGGTGCCAGCAGCGCGGAGTTGGCCCGCTCGGCCAGTTCCGCGCACCGCTCCAGGGTCCGCACGCCCTCCGGCGTCACCGTCACCGCGTTCTTGCGGCGGTCCCGCGGATCGGGCTGCCGCCGCGCGAGCCCGGCTTCCTCCAGGTGGTTGAGCAGGAGGACCACGTCCTTCGCGTCGAAGCCCAGGCTGCGCCCCAGGTCCGCCTGGGCGACCGGGCCGTGTGCCGCCACCGCCGCGAGCACGGCGTGCTGCGGGAGCTTCAGCCCCTCCTCGGCGATCGCCTCGGCGACCAGACTCCGCCCGCGCGCCGCCACGCGGCCGAGCAGCCAGCTCGGCAGGGACTGGATGTGCGCCAGGGCGTGCTGCGGGTCTTCCGTGGGGGCCATGGGGCCAGGCTATCCCGAATTCATTGGACCTCCCAACGGTCTCTCCCTTACGGTGAGATTCGTTGGGTATCCCAATGAATTCGAAACGCCCTGCCCGTGTCGCCCTGGAGGTGTCCATGCGTCGTGTCCGGTACGAGGTGACCGGCGGCCCCGAGGTCCTCTTCGTCGAGGAGGCCCCCGTCCCGGATCCCGGCCCCGGTGAACTGCTGGTCCGCAACGAGGCGGTCGGAGTCACGCTGCCCGCCGTACGGAAGGTGCGCGAGGGCGTCGAGCCCGGTCCGCTCGGCGGCGAGGTGGCCGGGGTCGTCGCCGCCGTCGGGGAAGGCGTCACGGCCTTCTCCGTGGGCGACCGCGTCACCGGCCTCTGCTTCTCCCACGCCTACGCCGAACTGTCCGTCGTCCACCAGGCGATGGCCTCCCGCATCCCCGACCGGGCGACGGCCGTCGACGCCGTGGCCCTGGTCCGCAGCGGACTGGTGGCGCGCGGTGCCTACGAGGCGGGCCGCCCCCGTCCCGGCGACGCCGTCATGGTCACCGCGGCGGCCAGTGCGGTCGGCACCCTCGCCCTGCAGTGCGCCGGGGCGGGCGGGGCCTCCCGCGTGGTCGCGGCCGTCGGCAGCGCGGAGAAGGCGGAGTTCGTGCGCTCCCTCGGTGCCGACGAGGTCGTGCTCTACGGGGACGGGTCCTGGGGCGAACCGGTCGACGTCGTCGTCGACGGGGTCGGTGGAGAGCTCCTGGGCCCCGCGGTGCGGGCCCTCGCGCCCGGCGGCCGTCTGGTCGCCTTCAGCTCGGGCGGCGGCACGATCGACGCGTACGAACTGCTGGTCAGGAGCGCCTCGGTCATCGGCTTCCAGATGGCGGCCCTCGCCCGGGCCGAGCCCGAGGCGTACGCGCGCCGGATCGACGAGCTGTGGGAACTCCACCGCGACCGCACGCTCCGCCCCCGCGTCGCCGCCGAGATCCCGCTCGCCGAGGCGGCGCGCGCCCATGAACTCGTCGAGTCCCGGCGCAATCTCGGCAAGGTCGTGCTCATCCCCTGAGCGCGGGAGCCGAGGTCGTCCTCACCCCCTGGGAGCGGGAGTGGGAGTGGGAGTGGGGAGGGCGGCGGGAACGGGGGCGGGGCGGGGTGCGGCGGCGAAGGGGGGCGGGCTCAGTGGGCGTAGCGACCCGTGTCGATCTCCCAGCGGTGGTAGCCGGCTATCCAGGCGGCGAGTCCGTCGACGTACCGACGGGCCGCCTCCCGGGCGGCCGGGGCGAGGCCCAGGAGGTCGCATATCTCGGGGACTTCGGAGGACAGCTCCACGAAGCGGTCGACCATCGCCTGTGCCTCGCGCATCACTTCGACGGCCGCCTCGTCGGGGGTGCTGTCGAGCTCCTCGCGGACGATCATCACGATGTTGGCGACGTCACCACGGGCGAGTTCCTGCGCGTACGAGTGCACGTCGTTGGTGAACGACGGTATGTCGGCCGCCAGTTGGCGCATCCGCCGGAAGGCCGGATGGTGCAGCACCTCCTGCGGCAGCTCGAACCGGTTGAGCCGCTCGACCATGTCGAAGAGGGTCTCCATGGCGGCCGTGCCCCGGCGGAGCGCCAGATAGCTCTCCCGGTCGGGGAGGCGCCCGGTGAGCCGGCCGGCGGCCTCGGCGGGATGGCAGGCGAAGTACCACTCCCAGTTGTAGGCGGACCGGGCGAGCCACCGGGCCGACATGCCGCGCACGCTGCGCTCCCAGAGGTCGGCGAAGGCCTGCTCGACGGCGGTACGGGCGCCGGGCTCGGGGCCGTTCCCGTGCAGAAGGCCCGTCAGGCGGGTGCACATCTCGGCCACTCGGGCCGGGGACCGGCCGAGGCCGGAGTCGAACCGGTCGTCGAAGAGGAAGTAGAAGCCGAGCAGGTCCGCGGCGAGGACGAGGTCGTCGGCGGCGGAGTCCGGGCTGGTGAACGCGGCGAGACGGGGTACGTCCCACTTCTCGTACGCCGACAGGGCGATGGTGACGGCGAGGCCCTCGTGGTGGAGGAGCCAGTCCCGGTGGCGCTGCGCGACGGATGCCTGGTTCGGGTTGCTGCGAGGCGGAAAAGGCAGGTCGAGCGTGGTGGCGTTGGACACTGGCACCCCCAGGTTCTGATCCCGGGTCATCCCGTGACGCCCCCGGCGCGATCGAAGATTACTTGAATCGATCATCAACTGCCAGGAGTGGCAAGCAGATCGCTTTCAAGCCAGTGGAAGTACGGCGTCCGGATCGGCCGGGGCAGGGAGAGAGATCTCCGGTCGGGTCCGTGGCCGTCGGCACCTGTGGGCCGTCGTGGTGGGCGAGGGGTCGTCGTGTCGGTCATGTGTTCCGCCGTTCGTTGCGACGGGTGGTTCGTCCCCTGTTCGCGCCACCCGTGGACGGGGGAGCGCGTTGGGGTTGCCGTGACGCCCGGTGCAGTGACGGTTCTGCATCCGGGACCTGCGGGTTCTGTATCGACTCCCGATCCCGGTGGGTCGATGGCGAGAGCGAAGATCTGGATGGTGCGCGGTGCCGGAGATGTGGAATCGGGACGAGGGGCGCGACGCCCGGTTCGTGGACCGCTTCCGGGACGGTCACGCCCTGGTCGGACGCGACGGGGAGCTCGCCGCGCTCCGGGCCGCCGTGTCCGGGCACCGGCTTGTCACCGTGACCGGAGCGGCCGGGACGGGCAAGAGCCGGCTGGCCCTGGCCGCCCTCGCGCCGTCCCCCGGCGGCCCCGCGCGGACGGTGGTGCGGGTGCGCTGGCACGACGGGATCCCCGTCGGACGCCGGGCGCTGACCGCGCGGGTCGCCCGGGCCCTGAGCGGCGCGGGCCTGCCCCGGGACGTCGCCCGCGCCCTGAGCGGCGCGGGCCTGCCCCGGGACGTCGCCCGCGCCCTGAGCGGCGCCGGCCTGCCCCGGGAGCCGGCACCCGAGGAGCCCGCCGCGCCCGCTCGGCCCGCCCCGGCGGGCGAGGTGCTCCTGCTCCTGGACGACGTCGACCCCGTCCACACGGAGTGCATCGGCCTGGTCCAGACCCTGCTGATGGACCAGCGGGCGGTACGCGTCCTGGTGACCGCGCGGCGGCCGCTCGGCCTCGGGGACGAACAGGTGGTCCGACTGGCGCCCCTGCCCGTGGAGCCGGCGCCGGGCCGGCCGGGCGCGTCCCCCGCCGCGGAGCTCCTCGTCTCCCGCGCACGGGAGCGCGGATGGACCGAGGAACCCGATCCGGCGGCCGTGGCCCGGGTGTGCCGACTGCTCGAAGGCGTCCCCCTGGCCCTCGAACTCGCCGCGGGCCGACTGGGGGAGTGGACGATGGAGGAGCTGGCCGCCCACCTCGAAACCGGCCAGTGCCGGCTGTCCGACCCGGATCCGCTCCTGCTGCGGCACCGCACGCTGCGCACCTCCATCGGGGCCGTCCACGCCCTGTGCGAACCGGCCCAGCGCAAGGTCTGGCGTCGGCTCAGCGTCTTCACCGGGCCCTTCACGGAGGCGGCGGCGGTGTTCGTGTGCCTGGGCTCCGACCTCGTACCGCACGAGGTGCCCCCCGCCCTGGCGACGTTGAGCGCCACGGGCGTGCTCCAGACGCTCGGGGAGGCGGGCGCGGTGCGCCCGCCCCGCTACCGCATGGCCCGTGCCGCCCGCGACTTCGGTGCGGAACGCCTCGCGGCGGCGGGCGAGCGGCCGGCGACGCGGGACCGGCACGCCGTCCACTTCCGTGGTGTGGCGGCCGTCGCCGAGACCCTGTGGAACACCGGTCTGCAGCGGCAGGCGCTCCAGACCGTCCAGGACGAACACGACGACCTGATGGCCCTCGTGCACCGCGCCGGCGACGGGACCGTCCACGCCGAGACGGCCCTGGAGACCATGCTCCACCTGTGGTTCTGGTGGGCGGTCCACGACCACGCCCGAGAAGGCAGCGACCGCCTGCTCGGACTGCTGCCCCGGCTGCCCGCCGACGGCCCGCTCGTGGCGCGGGGCCGATGGCTCGCGGCCTGGCTCAGCTCGGCGTGGGACCCGGGCACGGCGCACCACCTGCTCTCCCTCGCCTGGCCCGCGGCCGTGCTCGCCGGCGACGACGCCCTCATCGGCCGCATCGCCCATGTGCACGGGACCCTGGCGTGGCAGCGACAGGACCCCGAAACGGCCGCCCAGTACTACCGGCAGGCGGCGGACATCACGCCCGGGGGCGCTCCCTGGGGCCCTTCCCCCGCCGTGAGCCTCGCCGCCCTGGCCGTGGTCCAGGCCCACCGCGCCCCCGCGGCGGCGGCCCGCACCGCCCGCCGGGCGCTCGCGCAGCCCGGCTGCGCCGACGACGCCTGGGCCACGGCGCTGGCCCACTACGCCCGTGCCTTCGCCGACCACCGCTCCGGGCACACCGGCCGCGCCCGGCACCGGGCCGGCCGCGCCCTGGCGGACCTCGAAGCCCGGCTCGACGCCCCGCAGGTCCGCCGTGCCCTGCGCCTCCTCCTCGCCACCCTCGACCTCGCCGCGACGACGGCCGGCGCGCCGAGGCCGGGTCCTCGGCCCCACGTCCCCGTACCGCGCGACGGGGCCCCGACCCCGTCGCCGACGGCGAGCCTGGCCCAGCGGTGACCTCCCGCCGTCGGTCCCGGGCGCCGCGCAGGCAGGCGCCGCCGGGAAGGCAGGGCTGTCGCGGAGGCAGGGGCTGTCGATGGTCCTCCTCCTCCGGCGGCGGTCCCCCCCCGTCTCGGCCCGCTCCCTCTCGGCCCGCCCCGCCCCGTCCGGCCCGGCCCGGCGTACGACTCGACGGCGTCGCGCCGGCGGCCACGCCCGGCAGCCGGGCGATCTCGCGATCGGCCGGCCCCCTCCGCCGCCCCCCGCACGAGTGCCTCCCGGCCCGCTCCGCCCGGCCCGGGTCAGGACGGTGGAAGCCGCCGCGACGGCAGCCGCGGGCCCGCGTCCCGGACCGTCACCGGCCGGCTCCCGCGACGAGCTCCTCCGCCACGCGCGTGCGGGCGTACAGCACGGACCGGCCCGCCCGGTGGGCCGAGACGAGGCCGGCCGCGCGCAGGGCGCCGAGGTGCTGCGACACCCCGCCGGGGGTCAGGCCCGTGCGCCCGGCCAGGTCGGTCGTCGAGGCCGGTGCGGTGAGCTCCGCGAGCAGCTGCGCGCGCGACCGGCCGAGGACCCCGGACAGCGCCCGGGAGGCGGACTCCGGCGGGGCCTCCCACAGGGTGCCGATGCCGCGCGGGGGATAACGCAGGGCCGGCTGGTAGACGGGGTCCGTCGTCGAGAACACGCGGGGCCACACGAACGCCGAGGGCACGAGCAGCAGTCCGCGCCCGTCCAGTCTGCGCACGCCGTGCACGAAACGGTGCTCGACGCTCAAGGTGCCCCACTTCCAGGCGAGTCGGGGTTCGAGGTCCTCGAAGAGGCTCCGCGTCCCGCCCTCCGCGAAGCGACGGGCCCGGTACTGGATGTCGGCCTCCAGATGCGTCTGGACACGAGGCCAGTACGGGGCCATCGCGAGCTCCCAGAAGGCCGCGATGACGTCCGCGAGCCGCCCGAGACCGCGCTCCGGATCGGCCCGCAGGGCCTCGACGCCGGGCTGCGCCTCGCGCGCGGAGGCCCGGAGCCGTTCGTGCGGGGTGGCGCGCAGCGCCGCCAGCTCCACGGCGAGCGACGGCCCGGACGTGCTGGGCGGCGGACAGAGGAAGCCGGGGACGGACGGCGCGGGCACCGGCACCAGCGAGGTCAGCGGCGTCAGATCGAGCCGCGCGGCCGCGATCCGGGCGCGGACCTGCGCGGCCCACCGCCGGTGCAGCGCCTGCTCGTCGGCCCCGGCCAGCACCCGGGCCCCGGCCACGGCCTCCCAGAGCGGGGAGATGGCGAAGCGGGTGCGCGCGACGTCCTCGGCGGAGAACTCGATCTCCAGCACCGGTACCCCTCCCCTCCCCTTCCCGCCCTGCCGGCGTTCCCCGGATTCACGTGAGGCTAAAACATTGGCTCCGGTCTGTGAGGACCGGTCACCGTACCGGCCATGCCCACCTTCCTCCCCGCCTCCCGGCGCGCACGGCCTCCCCACGACACCCCGTCCCCCTGGCGCGCCAAGGACTTCCGCGTCCTGTTCTCCGCGTCCGTCCTGAGCACGCTCGGGACGAACGTCTCCTACCTCGCCGTCCCGATGGTCGCCGTCCTCGCCCTGGACGCCGGTCCCGGCCGGGTCGGCCTGCTCGCCTCCCTGAGCACGGCGGCGTTCCTGCTCATCGGCCTCCCCGCGGGCGCGTGGGTCGACCGGATGCGCCACCGCACCGTCCTGATCCTGGCGGACCTGCTGCGCGCGGCGCTGCTCGCCTGGATCCCGGTGGCCTGGTGGTTCGACGTCCTGACCTTCGGCGGCCTGTGCGCGGTGGTCCTCCTGAGCGGGGTCGCCACGGTCCTCTTCGACGTGGCCTCGCAGAGCGCCCTGCCCCGGCTCGTCGAGCCCGCCGTCCTGATCCCGGCGAACTCGGCCCTGGTGAGCCTGACGGCCGCGGGCAACGTGGCGGGCCGGGGCGCGGGCGGCGCGCTGGTGCAGCTCCTGGGGGCACCGCTCGCGGTGGTCTGCGCCGCGGCCGGCCACCTCGGATCGGGGCTCCGCCTGCTGAGGATGGCACGCGACGACGCGCACAGGGCCGTCCCGGATCCCGAACCGACCGCCCCCGCTGCTCCGACGGCTCCCGCCGGGACCGGCCTCGTGGCCCCCGCGACTCCGGCGGCTCCCCTTGGCACCGGCCTCGTGGCCTCCGCGGCTCCCGCCGGGACCGCTGCCGGTCGCGCGCCGGGGCTGCGCGCGCAGATCGCCGAGGGGCTGCGTCATGTCCTGGGCCACGCGGAGCTGCGTGCCCTCGCGCTCACCGGCGCGGTCGGGAACCTCGGAACGGTCATGGTGAACACGATGCTCCCCGTGGTGTTCACCCGTGAACTCGGTCTGTCGGCGGGCGCGCTCGGCCTCTTCTGGGCGGCCGGTGGCCTCGGGCTCTTCCTCGGGGCCCGCTGCGCCCGCCCCCTCGCGGACCGGTTCGGCCACGGCCGGGGACTGGTCGTGGCCGACCTGTGCCTGGCCCCGGCGGGCCTCCTGGTGCCCCTGATGGACCGGGGCGCCTGGCTCTGGGCGGCGGGCGCCGGATGGGTGGCGTTCGCCGTGAGGACGGGGGCGGCCAACGTCCTGGGCGTGAGCCTCCGTCAGCGGCTGACCCGGGACGATCTGCTCGGCCGTATGAACGCCACCTTCCGGTTCCTTCTCACCGGCTCGATGGCCGTCGGAGCCGCGCTCGCCGGTGCCGTCGGCGCGCACTCCTCGCCGCGCACGGTCCTCTGGTGCGGTGGAGCCCTCCTCTGTCTGAGCTTCCTGCCGGTGCTCTTCTCCCCGCTGCGCCGGCGCCGTGAGCTGCCGACCGCCGGAAAGCCATGCGGGAGCGCTCCCAAAGTGGCAGGGTGCACCGGGTGACGACCGACCCGCTCATCCGCCCCCACCGGCCCTCGGACCGTACCGTCCTCGGCGACATCTGCGTCAGGACGGCGCACGGGGGCGGGGACGCGTCGCACCTCCACCCGATCCGGAGCTGATGCCGACGATCTTCGCCTCCCCGTACGTCGAGCTGGAACCCGACTTCGCCCCGGTACCTGGGCAGGCCCACGACCACGCTCCGACGAGCCGTTCCCGCACCCCGGAAAAATAATTCGGCGGCGATGTCGAGAACCCGTGCCCCGCTCCGTCCCTGAGGTGAGAGCGGCCAGAATGGGCCGCACGAGGACCGAGGAGAACACCATGGCCAAGTACCTGCTGCTGAAGCACTACCGGGGCGCCCCGGCTCCGGCCAACAACGTCCCCATGGAGAAGTGGACGCCGGAGGAGATCTCGGACCACGTGCGGTTCATGCACGACTTCGCGGCCCGTCTGGAGAAGACCGGCGAGTTCGTCGACGCCCAGGGCCTCGCCCCCGAGGGAACGTGGGTCCGCTACGACGGGGAGGGGCGCCCGCCCGTCACCGACGGCCCCTTCGCCGAGACGAAGGACCTCATCGCCGGCTGGATGGTCATCGACGTCGACAGCTACGAGCGTGCCCTGGAGCTCGCCGGGGAGCTCTCGGCCGCCCCCGGGGCCGGGGGAAAGCCGATTCACGAGTGGCTCGAACTGCGCCCGTTCATGGCGGCGCCGCCCACCATCACGGAGTGACCGCCACCATGGACGAGGCCCTGCTCCGCAGCCTCATCCCGAGCGTCCTCGCCGTCCTCGTCCGCCGCGGAGCCGACTTCGCGGCGGCCGAGGACGCCGTCCAGGACGCGCTGGTCGAGGCGGTCCGCGTCTGGCCGGCCGGTCCTCCGCGTGACGCCAAGGGCTGGCTGGTCACCGTGGCCTGGCGCAAGTTCCTGGACGCCACCCGGGCCGACACCGCCCGGCGACGGCGCGAGGACCTCGTCGACGAGGAGCCGGCGCCCGGACCCGTGCCCGGGGTGGACGACACGCTCCAGCTCTACTTCCTCTGCGCCCATCCCTCCCTGACGCCGTCGTCCGCGGTCGCGCTCACCCTGCGCGCCGTGGGCGGGCTGACCACCCGCCAGATCGCCGAGGCCTACCTGGTGCCCGAGGCGACCATGGCGCAGCGCATCAGCCGGGCCAAGCGCACGGTCTCGGGCCTCGGGCCCCCTCCCGCGCGCACGGGGCCGGGAGCCGGGGGAAGGTTCGACCGGCCCGGAGACGTCTCCACCGTGCTCCGCGTCCTCTACCTGGTCTTCAACGAGGGCTACTCCGGAGACCTCGACCTCGCCGCCGAGGCCATCCGGCTCACCCGGCAGCTCGCGGCCGCGATCGACCACCCGGAGGTGGCGGGGCTCCTCGCCCTCATGCTGCTCCACCACGCCCGGCGCGCCGCCCGGACCGCGCCCGACGGCAGTCTGGTGCCGCTCGCCGAGCAGGACCGCGGTCGGTGGGACACCGGCGCGATCGCCGAGGGCGTCGAGATCCTGCAGGCGGCCCTCGCGCGCGACCGCCTCGGCGAGTTCCAGGCGCAGGCCGCCATCGCGGCGCTCCACGCCGACGCCCCCACGGCCGAGGAGACCGACTGGGTGCAGATCGTCGAGTGGTACGACGAGCTCACGGGCCTCACCGACAGTCCGGTCGTCCGGCTCAACCGGGCGGTCGCCGTCGGCGAGGCCGACGGACCGCGCGCCGGCCTGGCGGCCCTCGCGGAGCTGGACGACTCCCTGCCCCGGTACGCGGCGGTGGCGGCGTACCTCCACGAACGCGCCGGTGACCTCACCACGGCGGCGCGGCTGTACGCCGAGGCGGCGAGGAAGGCGACCGACGTGCTGGAGCGCGACCACCTGACCCGTCGGGCCGCGCGCCTCAACACCCGCCTCGACGCGGACCGGCCTCGCTGACGGGACGCCTTCCCCCCTCCCGGCCCCGTTCCGCCCGGTTCTCCGGTGAACGTGCCCGTTCCACGGAGGAGTTCGCGGCACGACGTGTACGACGTGGAGGTGATGCGGAGAGCCTATTCAGAAACCTTGTTGAATAACCCCGTACCCCCGGTTCGCACTTGATTTGCTCCTGCCAATCCGCACAGGGTTCTCTCGAACGTTTGACGCCCCACACGTCAACACGAGGAGAGAACCCCTTCCATGGCAACTCACAAGCGATCCAAGGGCCTTCGCCACGCGGCCATAGCCACAGGTGTGGCAGCCGCCGCCGTCACGGCGCTGCTCGCCGGCAACCTCGCCGGGGCGGCCGCCCCGGCGGAGGGGACCGTGCACGGACTCGGCGCACCCGGCGCCGTCGCCGGCAGCTTCGTCGTCATCCTCGACGCTTCCGCGAACAAGCCGGAGCTCGCGAAGAAGTACGGCGGCACCCTCCAGCGCTCCTACGGCTCGAAGGTCAACGGCTTCTCGGTCTCGGGACTGACCGTCCAGGAGGCCAAGCGGCTCGCCGCCGACCCCGCGGTCGGGACCGTCGTGCAGAACAAGCGCTTCACCATCGACGAGACGCAGGAGAAGCCCCCGTCCTGGGGCCTGGACCGGATCGACCAGGCCGAGACCGCCGGCGACGAGAAGTACACCTACCCCGACGGCGGAGGGGAGGGCGTCACCGCGTACGTCATCGACACCGGCGTCCGGATCACCCACAAGGACTTCGGCGGCCGCGCCGCGCACGGCTTCGACGCCGTCGACAACGACGACTCGGCCGACGACGGCAACGGCCACGGCACCCACGTCGCGGGCACCATCGCCGGCACCGCCCACGGCGTCGCCAAGAAGGCCAGGATCGTCGCCGTACGGGTGCTCGACGACAACGGCTCCGGCACCACCGAGCAGGTCGTCGCCGGCATCGACTGGGTGACGAAGAACCACTCCGGGCCCTCCGTCGCCAACATGAGCCTCGGCGGCGGCGCCGACGAGGCGCTCGACGCGGCGGTCCAGCGCGCCATCGCCTCCGGCGTGACCTTCGCCGTCGCGGCCGGAAACGAGTCC
This sequence comes from Streptomyces sp. NPDC004266, assembly GCF_042874095.1. NCBI lineage: Bacteria > Bacillati > Actinomycetota > Actinomycetes > Kitasatosporales > Streptomycetaceae > Streptomyces > Streptomyces sp. NPDC004266. The sequence goes on along the minus strand of NZ_JBIAMM010000008.1, from coordinate 375,568 downwards.
TCCGACGCCGGCCAGGGCTCGCCGTCCCGGGTGCCCGAGGCGCTCACCGTGGCGTCCAGCACCAAGGACGACGAGCAGTCGGACTTCTCCAACTTCGGTGCGGTGGTGGACCTGTACGCCCCCGGATCGGACATCACGTCGGACTGGAACGACAGCGACACCGGAGTCAAGACCATCTCCGGAACGTCCATGGCCACGCCCCACGTGACGGGCGCCGCGGCGCTCTACCTGGCGGCCCACCCGACGGCGACGCCCGCCGACACGGCCGCCGCGCTGACCGGGGCCGCCACGCCGGACGCCATCAAGAACGCCTCCTCCGGGACGGCGAACAAGCTGCTGAAGGTCACGCCGTGACCGTGCGGTGAGAACCCCCAGGGATGGCCCCCACGGCGTGGGGGCCATCCCCTTTTCCCCGCACCCCTTTCACCGGGAACCGGCCGTGGCCAGAATCTGTCCCTGTGGAGGAAGGCGGCCGCGGCGCCGGAGGGGGACGGGGATGAGCGCATGGGTGGTCCCGGGATACACGGAGTCCCGGGAGCTGGGCGCGGGTGGCAGCGGGCGCGTGGTGCTGGCCACCCACGACGCGACCGGCGTACCGGTGGCCGTCAAGTACCTCGGTGAGCGGCTCCGCGCGGACGGGGCGTTCGTCCACGGCTTCCGCTCCGAGGCCCGGCTCCTCGGCGCCCTCGACACCCCGCACGTCGTCGGGTTCTACGAGTACGTCGAGGCGCCCGGGGGAGCGGCCATCGTCATGGAGCTGGTGGACGGCGTCGCGCTGCGCGCCCTCCTCGCCCGGGAAGGCTCCACCGGACCCGAGGCCGCCCTCGCGGTCCTCAAGGGCTCGCTCCTCGGACTCGCCGCCGCGCACCGGGCGGGCGTCGTCCACCGCGACTACAAGCCCGAGAACGTCCTCGTCGCCGCCGACGGGTCCTCCAAACTGGTCGACTTCGGGATCGCGGCCGGACAGGACAGCCGCCCGGGCATCGCCGGGACGCCCGCCTACATGGCACCCGAGCAGTGGAACGGCGCCCCCGCCTCGCCCGCGGCCGACGTCTACGCCGCGACCGCGACCTTCTTCGAGTGCCTGACCGGACGCAAGCCCTTCGCGGGGGACAACTTCGCCGAACTCGCCCTCCAGCACCTGGAGGCGCCCGTGCCCGACGGACAGGCACCGGAACCGCTGCGCCCGCTCATCCGCCGCGGCCTCGCCAAGGCCCCGCACGAACGGCCGGAGAACGCGGACGCGTTCGTCAGCGAACTGGAGTCGGTCGCCACCGCCGCGTACGGCCCGGACTGGGAGGAACGAGGACGGGGCCGGCTCGCGGCGCTCGCCGCGCTCCTGCCGCTGCTCTTCCCCTCCTCGGGCAGTACGGCCCAGGGCACGACGGCGCTCGCCACGACGACCCTGCCCGGACCGCCGCCGCGCCTCTGGAGGCGCCTCCCCCACGGGCTGCCCGCGGCCGCGGCGGCCCTCGTCCTGGCGTTGCTCCTCGCCCTCGCCGCACGGGCCGGGGAGGAGCGGGCGGCCGGGGACGAGGCCGTCCAGGCCGTCGCGACGACGAACACGTCACCGAGCGCCCGCCCACCGGCCCCGGGCACGACACCGGCCCCGGGCACGACACCGACTTCGACTCCGACTCCGACTCCGACGACCCGGGAACCCTCCCCGTCCTCGGAAACACCCGAACCCCCCTCGCCCACCGGCACGACGACCGAGCCGACCACGCCGCCCCCGCCCCCGCCCACCACGACGGAGCCGGCGCCCCCGACCACCACGCCACCCACGACACCGCCCACCACCCCGCCGACCACCCCGCCGACGACGCCTCCGGTCTCCGTCACGGCCGTCTCGGTCACGAGCCTGCGCCAGGTCGGGCCGACGGACGCGGAAGCCACCGTCGAGATCACGACGGACGGAACCGGACCGGTGACGCTCCTCGTCGAGTGGTTCACCGGCGACGAGAAGGGCGCGCCCGGCACGCCGGACGGCTCGGAGACCGTCCGTCGCGAAGGGGCCGACCGGTACACCCTCACCCTCCCGCACACGGTCCGGGGCACCGGCTGCTACTGGGGAGTGCGCGCTACCACGGACCCCGCCGCCGCGAACGGCGGCTCCCTGCAGCAGATCTTCATCCGACGGTGTGTGATCACATGAACGACGACGACTACAGCGCCACCGAACTGGGCAGCCACTGGTTCCAGGGCCCGACACCGCCCCCGGTGCCCGACCGCGTCGAGGGCGAAGTGCTGCGCTTCGGCCCGGGGGTGACCGCGGCCGCCGCCCGCCGCGCCGAGAACACCCCGACGGCGGCCCAGATCTGGCACGGCACCCTGCCCGGCGCCCCGCCGCCCCGCCGGCCCCGCACGCGCCGGCCCCTCCGGTACGCGCCCGCGGCCGTGATCCTGCTCCTCGTCCTGGCTTTCCTGGCCTGGCGCGAGTACGGCCCCCGGGTGGCGGTCCGATCCGTCGCGGTGACCGCCCCCGAAGGGCGGCTCGGCTGTGACGGCACGGCGAACGTGCTGGGCGTCGTACGCACCGACGGCCGCCCGGGCACCCTCACGTACCACTGGGAACGCAGCGACGGCACCCGCTCGGCCCCCCTGCGCGAGACCCTGCCCCGGGGCCGGAAGGAGGCCCGTCTCCACCTCCTGTGGACCTTCCAGGGCCGGGGCACCCACCACGCCGTGGCCCGCCTGGTGGTCACGTCCCCGTCCACCCACACGGCGGAGGGCACCTTCACGTACCGCTGCGGGTGAGCCCGGAGGAGGAAGGCAGGGGGCGACAGGACAGGGCGCTTTCCCTCGGCAGGCCGTCGTCGTCGGTGGAGAAACCACCGCCGAGCAGAGCGAGGCGTGGACCGTGCCCGGAGTTCCGGTTCATTCGGCGGCGATCCTTTCCATCAGCGTCACCGGCAGTGCCGGATTCTCCGCGGCGGCGCCTGCGAGCGCCCCGTCGGGACCGCCGAGCAGGGACTCCAGGACCGGTACCGGGAGGGCCGGATGGGCGGCCGCGTACTGCCGTACGTCCGGGGCCGCGGCCGTCAGGCAGAGCAGCAGCGTCTCCACGGGCGCGGCCGGGTGACGGGCGATGTCCCGAAGGAAGCGGCGGCCGACGGCCGGGTGTGCCGCCATGCGGCGCAACAGGGCGGCGGGGCAGGCGGGGTGGCGGGCGACGGGGCCGAAGACCGCGGGCCCGTGACGCTCCACCAGTTCGGCGAGCTTCCCGGGAGCCGTTTCCGGGCGGCCCGCGATCCGCCGGGCCACCCCCGGGTCCGGGTCGGCGGCGAGCACTTCGGCGGGCGCCTCGAACTCGTAGGCGACCTCCTGCCGCACCTCGGCGTCGGGGTCGGTGGCGGCTTCCCACCAGACGGCGAGCGGAGCCACCCCGCCGAGTACCGCGTCCAGCGCCCGCCCGGGGTGGCCTTCGGGGACGTCGGACCACGGGACCAGGCCGCGCCGCACCAGGCAGCCGGTGAGCGCCGGGTCGCCGACGTCGAGCAGGGCCCTGACCTGGTCGGTGGTCGGACGCTCACGCCCGGCCAGGGTGTGCAGGACGTCCTCGTCGCCGCCCGCCACGAGCAGGGCGAACGGCTCGGCGGTCAGCGCCGGATTCCCGGCCAACCCCAGCAGTGCGCCCCGCACCCGTTCCTCCTCGGCGGTTCGGCGTCCCCGGTGACCGATGCAACAGCACGGGCGGCCGGTGGGTCCACCTCATATCGCCGATGCGCGGGCGTGGGGGAGGTTCGTGTGCGGCGGGAGCGAGCGTTCCGCGTACAGGAGGATCGCCGCGCCCGTCAGGACCAGGAGGGCGAGCACCGTCCACAGGTGCCAGGGGCCCGTGTCGAGCAGGAAGCCCAGGAGCACGGGGGCGATGGTGCGGCAGACCGACCAGGACAGTTGGTGGACCGACAGGTAGCGGCCCCGCAGGTGGTCGGGGGCGGCCTGGACGGAGAGGCTCTGCGCGGGGGCGGAGTGGACGAGTTCGCCGCCGGTGTAGAGCGCGGCGACCGCCAGCACGGCGACGAGGGCGTCCGCGCCGTGGACCAGCCGGGGGAGGACGGCGAAGGCGGCGAACGAGAGCGCGAAGACGGTCGCGCCCAGTGCGGCCGTGCGGGTGCGTCTGCCGCGTGAGGCCAGGCGGGCGGCGGGGACGCCGAGGACGGCGACCAGCACGGTGTTGACCGCGAAGACCACGCCGGCCAGGGCGTCGGGCAGGGCGACGTCGCGGGTGAGGAAGACCGGCAGGGCCATGGCCTGGGTGGTGTAGCCGAAGGCGATGAGGAAGTTGGCCGTCGTGAGGAGCAGGTAGGGGCGGTCGCCGAGCACCTGGCGGTATCCGCCGCGGGCGTCCGGCCGCCTGGCGAGGCCGCGGACCCGGGGGATCCGGGCGACCAGGACGGCGGCGACGGCGAAGACCGCGGCCAGGGTCTCGGCGGCGACGACGAAGCCGGTGGTGCCGTTCCACGCGAGCATGCCGGCCGCGGCCAGGCTGCCGCAGCCCATGCCGGCGTTGCGCAGGCTGCGGTCCCACGCCAGGAGCCGGTCCCGCTCGGCGCCTCGGGCCAGGTCGCCGATGAGCGACTGCTGGCTCGGTGACGACGCCCACATCCCCACCGCGACCACCAGGGCGATCGTCAGGAAGGCGGGGTAGGAGTCGGCGAACGGGTAGGCGGCGAAGCCGATCGCGCGCAGCGCGAGCACGCCGATGAGCACGCGGCGGCCGCCGAAGCGGTCGATGAGGATGCCGGCGGCGGGCATGAACGCCAGGGCGCTGAGCCCGGCGACCGTGAGTCCCGTGCCGATCGAGGTGAGCGACAGACCGGTGAGGCCATGGACGAACAGCATGGTCAGCGGCACGTAGATGCCGTCGCCGATCGACGTGGCCAGGCTCGAGGCGATGAGGCGGCGGCGGGCGGGCGCGCCGCCCGCGGCGGGGTGGACCGTTCGCGGGGCGGCTTCGGGCACACGGGTATCTTCCACGGAAGATAATTTATCATCCGTGGAAGATATGCTGAAGGGATGGAGACCGATGCCATCGCGGCCATCGTCGATCAGTGGAGACGGGAGCGCCCCGACCTGGACGCGACGCCGATGCTCGTCATCGGCCGCCTCTTCCGGCTCGCCCAGACGCTCGACCAGCGGCTGCGCCCGCCCTTCGCCGAAGCGGGCCTGGGAAGCGGGGACTTCGACCTGCTCGCCGCGCTCCGCCGGGCCGGTGAGCCCCACACCCTGTCCGCGGGCGAACTCAGCCGCACCGTCCTCGTCACCACCGGCGCCATCACCAAGCGCGTCGACCGCCTCGAAGCCCGCGGCCTGGTCGCCAGGACCGTGGACGAGGCCGACTCGCGCGGACGGCTCGTCACCCTCACCGCCGAAGGCGTCGCCCTGACCGACGAGCTCATCGCCGTCCACCTGGACAACCAGCGCCGCCTCCTCGCCGGCCTCGGCGAGGACGAACGGGCCCACCTCGCGGGCCTGTTGGAACGACTCGCCGTCACGCTCTCGACGAGCGAGGACTGAGCTCAGCCGGTCGGAGCCTCGTCGGCGATGCGGTAACCCACCCCGGTCGTCGTCGTGATGACCGGCGGGCCGCCCAGCTTCCGGCGCAGGCGGCCGACGGTGACCGTCACGGTGTTGGTGAACGGATCGGCGTTCTCGTCCCACACCTGCTCCAGGAGGTCCTCCGCGCTGAGGAACCCCGGACTGGCGCGCAGGAGCGCCTCCAGGACGGCGAACTCCTTGACCGAGAGGGCGAGGGGACGGCCGTCCCGGACGGCGGTGCGGCGCACCGGGTCGAGTTCGAGCCCGGCGGCGCGCAGCGTACGGGCGCGGACGGTCGGCCTGCGGCGGGCCAGGGCCCGGATGCGCAGGACGAGTTCGGGGAAGTGGAACGGCTTGGCGAGGTAGTCGTCCGCACCGAGGGTGAGCCCGCTGACCCGGTCGCCGGGCGCCCCGGCCGCGGTCAGCATCAGGACCGTCGGACGGTCGTCCCGCCCGGTGATCATCTGACAGAGCGCATCACCGTGGATGCCGGGCAGGTCCCGGTCGAGGACCACCACCTCGTACGTGTTCACATCGAGCTTCGCGGCGGCCTCCAGTCCGTCGTGCGCGAGGTCGACGGCCATCCCCTGGTCCCGCAGCCCCTCGGCGACGACCTCGGCCAGCGACCGGGCGTCCTCCACGACCAGAACCCTCACGCCCGCACCCCCGTCCGTACCGCCTCGTTCTCCGGGGCGGCCGACGGCAGCGTCACCGCGACGCGCAGACCACCCTCCGGACGGGCCAGGAGGACGAGGCTGCCGCCGTGCGCGGAGACGATCGCCGCCACGATCGACAGGCCCAGGCCCGAACTCCCCTCCGAGCCCGTGCGGGCGACGCCGAGCCGCTCGAACGGCTGCCCCAGCCGGTCCACCCGGCTCTGGTCCAGGACCTGTCCGCCGGTCTCGACGACCAGGCGCGCGCCGGAGCCGTCGCTGTCCGTGGCGACCCGGATCCAACCCCTCTCCTCGTTGTGCGCGATCGCGTTGTCGACGACGTTCTGCACCATCCGGGACAGCAGCACCGCGCTGCCCCGCGTCCACGCCGCCGGCCGCACCTCGGTGTCCACGGCCAGGCCCTTCGAGGCGATGCCGGCCGCCCGGTCGCCCAGCGCTGCCCGCGCCAGCCCGCCCAGCGACACGAGGGTCCGGTCGGCGAAGGCGCCGTGCTGCGCGCGGGCGAGGAGGAGGAAGCCGTCGAGCAGACGGTCCACCCGGTCCAGCTCGGTCCGTACCCGTCCGGCGAGCGCGAGCGTCTGGGCCGCGGGCTCCGGTTTGGCGACGGCCACGTCCAGCGACGCCCGGATCGTCGCCAGCGGGGTACGCAGTTCGTGCGAGGCGTTGCCGACGAAGCGGCGCTGCGCGGCGAACGAGGCCTCAAGGCGTTCGAGGAGACCGTCGACGGTGTCGGCGAGCTCCTTGACCTCGTCGGCGGGGCCCGTCACGGCGAGCCGCTCGTGCAGGTTCTCCGCGGTGATCCGCCGCGTCGCCGCCGTGATCAGCCGCAGCGGACGCAGGACCCGGCCGGCCAGGAGGCGGCCGAGGAGGAGGGAGAGGCCCGCCGTCACCACCAGCGCGAGGAGCGAGGCGACGACCAGCCGGTGTTCCTGCCGGGCGTGCACCTCCGCGAGCTGCCCCTGCAGGACCCTGACCTGCTGGTGGGCGGCGGCGAGGTCGGAAGACCCGCTCGAAGAGGGCGCGGGGGCGTTCGCCGACGCGGGTGCGGACACCCGGACACCGGACATGACGTAGGTCAGGACGAGCAGCACGAGCCCGGAGCCGAGGAACCCCGCCGCGTACATGATCGTGAAGCGTCGTCCGACGGTCCCGTCCCGCAGCATGCCCATGATCCCCTTCCCGCGTGTGCCCGGTCGCGTCCCAGCATGCCCCGCCCCGCCTAACAGCGAGGTGACAGACGGGGTTCGGACCACGTCACGGCGACCTCCGTACAACCGTCGTCATGTCTTCGACCCACACGACACTCCACGCGGTCCACCGCGAGTGGACCGGCTTCCGGCGTCCGGGCCGGCTGGTCGCCATGGCGACCGCCGCGCTGGCCGTCGTCGTCCTCGGCCTGCTCTACGCCTTCGGCAACCACGCGTCCTGCGACGGCCCGTGCCCGGTCGACCCGACCGGGCCGGACGGCTCCCTCGTCAACGACCAGTTCTCGTTCATGCACCAGGACCTCGGCGAGAACGGCGGCATCACCGTCCGGATGACGTCCATGAAAGGCACGATCACCTACCCGCCGCCGCACCACGACCAGCTCGTCCCCGGCCTCGTGCCCTGGGCGAAGGCCGGGATCCTCATCAAGGACGGGACCCGACAGGGATCCTCGTACGCGGCGCTGATGGTCACCGGCGGCCACGGCGTGCGCATGCAGTACGACTACCTTCACGACATCGCGGGCAGTGCCGGCGACGGCGGCGGGGTCTCCGACCGGGCACCGCGCTGGCTGCGGCTCACCCGGTCGGGCGACACCGTCACCGGCCACGAGTCCGCCGACGGCAAGCGCTGGACGAAGGTCGGCACGGCACGGCTGCCGGGGCTCCCCGTGACCGTTCAGGTCGGCCTGTTCGCGACCTCTCCCGGCGACCTGACCCTTCGGCGCGCCGGCCTCGGCGCCGCCACGGAACAGGTGCGCTGGACCCAGGCGGGCGGCGTCTTCGACCACGTCGGCCTCAAGGGCACGGCCAAGACCGCCGGCTGGCGGAGCGACACCGTCGGGGAGGCGAACCGCACCGACTGGGAGAAGTACTTCCAGGCGTCCGGCGCGGTGGAGAGGAACGGGACGATCACCGTCACCGGATCCGGCGACATCGGTCCGGCGGGTGCCGAGGACGGCGCACGGCCGGTCGAGCGCACCCTCGGCGGCCTGGCCCTCGCCCTGCTCGTCGTGCTCGTGGTCGCGGTGCGGCTCGCCACGTCCGCTCACCGCCGCGAAGCCACGGGCGGCGCGCCGGTCACCCGCGCGGAACTCGGGGCGAAGGCGATCGTCGTCGCCGGCGTCACCTTCGTGACCGGTCTCCTCGCCCTCGGCATCGTGATGCCCGTCGGCGTGACGGTCCTGAAGGGCAACGGCGTCCCCGTCCTCGGCGTGTCCGCGCTCACCGGAGCGCGGGTCGTCGTCGGCACGGCCGCCGCCCTGGCCCTCGCCGCCGTGCTCGGCCTGGCGGTCGGCTCCCTGCTGCGCCGCGCCCGGGCGGCGATCCCCGTCGCCGTCCTGACGATCGTGGTCCCGTACGTGGCGACCTCCTTCCCGCTGCTCGCCGACGGCCTGTCACAGTGGCTGCTGCGCGTCACCCCGGCCGCGGGCTTCACCACCCAGCAGTCCCTCGTCGCCCATCCGCAGGTGACGGCCCACTACGCGCCCTCCACCGGCTACTTCCCCCTTCCCTGGTGGGCCGGAGCCGGCGTGCTGGTCGTGTACGTGGTGGTTCTGCTGGGCCTCGCCCTGCGCCGGCTGCCGGAGAGCGGCGCGCGGAGCCCGGCCCCGCTCTAAACCGCTGGTGCGCGGGCCGGCGTGCGTTGTACGTTGGCCCCGCGACCGCGCCTCCGATGCGCTCGGCTGCGGCTACTTCCTTCGAATCCAAGTGATGCCGCCGCCTTTCTGGATCTCGGTGGGCGCGGGCGCCTTCGCCCCGCCGGACGTCGTGGCCGGGGCCGTCCGATCCTTTGAATCCGGGAGGATTCACTGCCCCGTCACACCCCGCGCGTCTCCAAGGTCTGGTCCGAGATGCTCGTGGCCCCGCACGTCTCCGCGGCCGCCCGCGCCATGCCCCCGTCACCGCCACGGCTCCACCGCGCGCCCACCGGGCCCGGGTTCCGGACCCACGCGGGCGGTCCGGCCTTCGTCCGGGAGCCCCGCGACGAGCTCTTCCTCCTCGCGGTCGGCGACTTCGTCTCCCGCCCGACCTTCTACGAGACCGGAGCCGAGCGGGACGACCGGTACACCCGTCTCGTCCGCCGGCTCGCCGTCGAGGACCCCGAGTGGACGGCCGGCCTGCTGCGCTGGCTGCGCGGCGAGGGCAACATGCGCACGGCGTCCCTGGTGGGCGCCGCCGCGTACGTGAGGGCCCGGCTCGACGCCGGGGTGTCCGGAGGCCCCTCCAACCGGTCCGTGATCGACTCGGTGCTCCAGCGCGCCGACGAGCCCGGCGAGCTGCTCGCCCACTGGATCTCGACGTACGGGCGGAACGTGCCGCAGCCCGTGAGACGCGGCGTCGCCGACGGCGTGCGCCGCCTCTACACCTCCCGGTCCCTGCTCAAGTACGACACCGCCTCCCAGGACTTCCGCTTCGGCGACGTGCTCAACCTGGTGCACGCCTCCCCGGATCCGGCCAAGCCGTGGCAGGGCGCGCTGTTCCGCTACGCCCTGGACCGCCGCCACCACCCGGAGCGTGCGGTTCCGCCGGTCTCCGACCCCCTGCTGACGGCGCGTCGGGCGCTGACGGAGACGGCGGCGGACGAGCGGCGGGCCGTGGTGACCGGGCCGGACGGCCCCGCGCGGCTGGCCGCGGCCGGCATGACGTGGGAGGCCCTGGCGGGCTGGCTCCACGGTCCGATGGACGCCGCCGTCTGGGAGGCCGTGATCCCCGCCATGGGCCCGATGGCCCTCCTGCGGAACCTCCGGAACTTCGACGAGGCGGGAGTCTCGGACGAGGTCGCCGCCGGGGTCGCCGAACGGCTCTCGGACGCCTCCGAGGTCGCCCGGTCGAGGCAGTTCCCCTTCCGCTACCTGGCCGCCCACCGCAAGGCGCCGTCGTCGCGCTGGGCGGCCCCGCTGGAACGGGCCCTCGGCCACTCCCTGGCCAACGTGCCCGCCCTGCCCGGCCGGACCCTGATCCTGGTGGACCGGTCCGACTCCATGTTCTGGGACACCGTCTCCGAGCGGTCCGAGCTGACCCGCGCCGACGCGGCCGCCGTGTTCGGCACGGCGCTGGCCATGCGCGCGGAGCAGGCCGACCTGGTGGAGTTCGGCTGGGGCAGCGCAGCGGTGCCGTACGCGAAGGGCGAGCCGGTCCTCGAAGTGCTGAAACGCTTCCGCGACATGGGAGGCACCTACACCGCGAAGGCCGTACGGAAGCACTACCGGGCCCACGACCGGATCCTGATCGTCACCGACGAGCAGACCGCCCCGTACGAGCCCGCCGTGCCGGCCGACACGGTCCCGGCCCGCATTCCGGTCTACACCTGGAACCTGGCGGGATACGAGCCCGCCCACGGTTCCACGGGCCGCCACCGGCACACCTTCGGTGGCCTCACGGACGCGGCGTTCCGCGTGGTCGGGCTCGTCGAGGCGGGCCGGGAGGCCGTCTGGCCGTGGGCGTCGGGGGCGACGGACCGGACCCGGTCCGCTCGCGTCAGCCGTTGATGTCGAGCACCGTCCCGTACAGACGCGAGACCTTCAGCCGGACGACCACGCGCCGCTCGGCGACCTGCTGCTCCAGGAACGCGCTCTCGTCCTCGGGCCTCGCGGCCTCCGGAATCATCGCGAGCAGCTCCCGCCCGGTCGCGTCCCCGGGCGTCGTCGTGATCTCGGAGACCTCGGCCTCGCCCTCCGCCACGGCGAACGACCACACGTCGCCGCCCGGCACGTGGACGGCCGCGCGCGGGTCACGCCGGAGCTGCTTCACCTTGACGCGGTCGGCGGTGGTGGAGAACCGCACGACGCGCGCCTCCGCGTCCCAGCTGTAGAGCATGGTGGTCAGATGAGGATGACCACTGCTCTTGTTGGTGGCGAGGGTGCCGAACCGCTGCGCGCTCAGCAGTGCGGAGAGGGCGTCGTCGGACAGGGGCCGGGGTGCGGGACCTTGAGTCATGACGTGATCAACTCACCCGCGTGCCCGTGCATTCCACGCCGCCCGGGAGTCGCCCTCACCTGCCTTCGACACGGGTGAACGTGCCGAGGCCCTCCGTGTTCAGGTACTCGACGGTGAAGGACTTCCCGTCCGGGGTGAAGGTGACCCCGGTGAGGCCCACCGCGTTCTCGCCGGCCGTCGGGAAGCTGAACGTGTCGCCGTCGTAGTGCGTGAGCCGGTACGTCTGGGGCTTCGGGCCCAGACGGAGCGTCAGGACGCCGTCCGTGCCGGCCACGACCTCGGCGCGCCCGTAGTACGAGTTCTCGTACGTGCCCGCGTACGCGTCGGCGGCCTTCGCGGGCGCCGCGCCGGACGGCGGGTGGGCGTAGTCGGTCTTCGACCGGCCCGCGTCCGCCTCCTGCTGGTACAGCGCGTCCACGAGCGGGATCCAGTCGCGGCTGATCTTTCCGGTCTGCGCGATGTCGAAGAAGTCCAGGGCGACGGCGTCGGCGACGCCGACCGGCGAGGTGTTGGTCAGGACGACGATGCCGAGCTGCTCACCGGGCAGCATCGTCACGTTGGTGTGCGCGCCCTGGGCGAACGCTCCCGTGTGCGAGAGCCTGAGCCGGCCCTCGTCGTCGTAACTCACGTTCCAGCCCAGGCCGTAGAAGCCGGCCCGGCCGGCCGGGGCGTGCGGCGGGTTCGACACCGACTCGGGCCAGTGGGTGCGCTCCAGGGCCTCGGCGTCGACGATCTGCTTGCCGCCGAGCTTGCCGTTCGCGAGCTGAAGCCTGAGCCACGTGGCCATGTCACGGGCGCTGGAGCTGACGCCGCCGGCGGGGGACTGGGCGTCCGGGTCCCGTACGAACGCCGCCTTCCAGACGCCGTCGACCTTGACGTGGCCCCAGGCCCGGTCGGACGCCTTCACGAAGTCCTCGAAGCGCGAGCTCGTGGAGTTCATGCCGGCCGGCTTGTAGAGCGTGTCGGCGGCGAGCTTCTCCCAGGGCACGCCCTTCTCGTCGGCGACCGCCTGGGCGGCGGCCGTGAGCCCGAAGTTCGTGTAGGCGTAGCTGGCACGGAAGGGGGTGAGGGGCTCGTGGCGCAGGTGGGACAGGATGTACGCGCGGTCGTAACCGAGGTCCTCGAGCAGGTCACCGGCGTGGTCGGGGAGGCCGCTGCGGTGCGAGAAGAGGTCGGCGACCGTCACGTGGGAGGTGACCCACGGGTCCTTGAGGGCGAAGCCCGGCACGTGCGGGGCGACCGGCTGGGTCCAGCCGTCGGTGCCCACGGCCCCGGAGACGACGGTCGAGGCGATCGGCTTCGAGACGGAGGCGAGCTGGAAGACGGTGTCGGCGTCGACGGCGGCGCTCTCGCCGGCCTTCCGCACCCCGTACCCCTTCAGATGGACCACCTTGCCGTCGTGGACCACGGCGACGGCCACGCCCGGCGCCCCGGTGCGTTTCATGGCGTCCCTGACGACTCCGTCGAGCCGGTCGACGGCGCGCTTCACGTCCGCGTCGTCGAGCTGGGCCGGGGGCTGGGCGGGAGGCGGCGAGGGAGGCGGCGACGGGGACGGCGAGGGGCCGGGCGCCGCGGCGCCGACAAGAGCCGCCAGTCCTGCCGCGGCAAGCCATCGAACGGTGCTCACCCCTCCATTGAAAGGCCTGTGCCGATGCCTGTCGCGCGCTGCCGTCACCACCCCCTCACCACGGCCCCCGCCGCGCGCCGTCGACGTCGGTGGATCCCCGGGGAACGGCTTGCCGGACCAGCGGTGCCGTTCCTGGCGTCGGAGCATGACCCACGTCTCCGCCGGCGTCTCCGCCGGGCCCCGGCGTCTTCGCCCTCCACGTCGACGAGACCGCCCGCACCACGGTGACCAGCGGCTGAAGGCGCGGCACGGCCGACCACCGTCGAGGTCGCGCCGTGCCCGGCGGTAGACTCGGCGACCGTGGCGGATACCCAGTACGAAGACTTGTTGAAGATGGTGCTCACCTCGGGAACGGCCAAGGCCGACCGGACGGGCACAGGCACCCGGAGCGTCTTCGGACACCAGCTCCGCTACGACCTCTCGCAGGGATTCCCGCTGGTCACCACCAAGAAGGTGCACCTCAAGTCGATCGTGTACGAGCTGCTGTGGTTCCTCCGCGGCGACTCGAACGTCGGCTGGCTCCAGGAGAACGGCGTCTCCATCTGGGACGAATGGGCCGACGACAAGGGCGAGCTCGGGCCCGTCTACGGCGTCCAGTGGCGCTCCTGGCCCACGCCCGACGGCCGGCACGTCGACCAGATCAGCCAGATCCTCGACACCCTGCGCCACGACCCGGACTCCCGCCGCATGATCGTGTCCGCCTGGAACGTCGCCGAGCTCGACCGGATGGCGCTGGCCCCCTGCCACGCCTTCTTCCAGTTCTACGTCGCCGACGGCAGGCTCTCCTGCCAGCTGTACCAGCGCAGCGCGGACCTGTTCCTCGGCGTCCCGTTCAACATCGCCAGCTACGCCCTGCTCACCCACATGGTGGCGCAGCAGACCGGCCTCGAGCCGGGCGACTTCATCTGGACCGGCGGCGACTGCCACATCTACGACAACCACGTCGAGCAGGTGACCGAGCAGCTCAGCCGCACCCCGTACGACTTCCCCGAGCTGAAGCTGCACAAGGCCGACTCGCTGTTCGACTACGCGTACTCCGACGTCGAGGTCGTGGGCTACCGGCACCACCCGGCGATCAAGGCCCCGGTCGCCGTATGAGCACGGGTGTGAACATCGGGCTCATCTGGGCGCAGACCACCGACGGCGTGATCGGCGCGGACAACGCGATCCCGTGGCGCCTGCCCGAGGACATGGCGCACTTCAAGGCGACCACCCTCGGCCGCCCCGTGATCATGGGCCGGAAGACCTGGGACTCGCTGCCCGCACGCTTCCGCCCCCTGGTGGGCCGCCGCAACATCGTGGTGACCCGCGACGAGCGGTGGACGGCGGAGGGCGCGGAGCGCGCCGGCTCCGTCGACGCGGCGCTGGAGCTGGCGGCCGGGTCGCCGGATCCGTCCGACGGGGCTCTCGCCTGGGTGATGGGCGGTGGCGAGATCTACCGTGCCACCCTGCCCCACGCCAGGACGCTCTCGGTGACGGAGGTCGACACCGCTGTCGCCGGCGACACCTACGCCCCGTCCCTCGACCCCGACTGGCAGCTCTCGGAGGACACCGGCTGGCGGGACTCCACGACCGGCCTGCGCTACCGCATCCGCCGGTACGACCGCCCGTAACCGCCCGGCCGGGGCCAGCCCGGCCGTGTCCGTCAGCGCGCCCCGCGCATCCCGAGGATGTACGAGGCGGTCAGCGCGACGGCGCGGTCCCCGTCGTGGGACAGCTCCGTGAGGGCGCGTGACGCGCTGTGTCCCGGGATGTCCGCGAGGGCCTGCGTCAGCCGTCGACGCGCCGACGGCCCCGTGGTGTCGTGGGCGAGGCGGTCGACGAGCAGGCCGGTGATGCGGTCCGCGAGCGCGGGACGGCCCGCCAGTGCGCTCAGCGCGTCGGCCGCGTCGACGTCGTTGGCCTCCTCGACGACCATGTCGATGAGCGTCGGGACCGCCTCGGGCGCGCCCCGTACCCCCAGCTCCAGGGCCGCGTGCCTGCGGACCGCGATGTCGGCGTCCCCGAGGGCCTCCCGCAGCAGCCCGGTCGCCCTGTCGCCCGGGATCTCCGCGACGGCCCGGACGGCACGGTCGCGGACCTCGGCCAGCGGCGACCCGAGGCCGCGTGCGAGCAGCGGCAGCCCGTCCTCGCCCGAGCGCGCAAGCGCCCAGTGGAGGGCTCCGGCCACGCTCGGGTCCGTCTCGCTCAGCACCGCCTCGACCAGCGCCTCCACCGGCACCGGCGCCTCCTCCGCCGAGGACAGGGCGGCGCGCTGCCGCCTCTCCGGGCTCTTCGAGCCCAGCGCCTGGAGGAGGGCGACGACCTGGAGGACGTCCTGCCAGCCGGAGGGCTCCGCGGAACCGATCCGGCGCAGCCGTGTGAGCAGCTCCGTCTCGGCCGCGATGCGCTCGCGCGTCTGGCGGATCAGGTCGTCCACGAGCTCCGAGGGCGCGAACCCGGGATCGTCGAGCGCGCGCCCGACCTCGCGCAGCGAAAGCCCCAGGGACCGCAGGCTCTCGATGTGGAAGACGCGCCGGATGTCCGCCTCCGCGTACTCCCGGTAGCCGCCGCCCGTCCGGCCCGTCGGCCGCACCAGGCCGAGCGCCTCGTAGTGCCGGAGCATGCGGGCGCTGACCCCGGAGTGCTTCGCCACGTCACCGATCAACACCGACGGTCACTCCTCCTGGCCGGCCGGGCCGAGCACCACGATCCGCTTCGCCTCTTCGACCGCGAGGTCGAACCCGGCTTCCGGGTCGCGCGCCAGCTTCTCCGTGGCGATCGCGTGCCGACGCACAGGGGGGCGGGGATCCGACTTCGCGGCGCGCAGGACCGGCGTCATCGCCTCGCCGAGCGCGATCAGTGCCCGGCTGAGGCTCAGCTGCGTCTCCCGCCCGCCCCGCCCGAGCTGGGTCGCGAGCACTCCGGCCGGCTCGGACTCCGAGCCCTCCGGCACGAGCACGACCGCCGCCCGCCAGGCGCTCCGTGCCACCTCGTCGTCCGGGTCGGTCATGAGCTCCCGGGTGATCGCCGGCCAGGCCCGGGGGTCCCCGATCTTGGACAGGGTGTGCAGGGCCTGGCTGCGGGCCTGGGCCGGCTCCGCGCGGAGTTCGTCCAGGAGCCGGGGGAGCGTCAGCGCCGGAGAGTGGCGGGTGAGCGCCCACGTGAGCATTTCGCGTACCTGGAAATCGGGCTCGATCGCGCAGCGTCCCACGAGCTCGTCGACGCACCGCGGATCCGGTGCGGTGCCCACCGCGAGCGCGGCCCGCAGCCGCACCGACGCGTTGTCGCTCCCGAGCCCCCGCAGAGCCCGCATCACGTTCGTGGCCTCGTTGGCCATGGTCATGGGACCACCTCCTCGGCCACAGTGAAGACCTTGTCACCGTGTCAAGGTCAAACGGTGCCGCGCGGCCCTGCGGGGGAGCGGGGTTCAGTAGGTGTGTCCGACGTGGGCGAGGGCCTGCTTGAGGAGGTGTCCCTGGCCGCCGGGCATCTCGTTCTGCACGGCCGGGGAGGCGGCTTCCTGCGGGCTGAACCACACCAGGTCGAGGGCGTCCTGCCGAGGGCGGCAGTCACCCGTGACCGGGACGATGTACGCGAGGGACACGGCGTGCTGGCGCGGGTCGTGGAAGGGCGTGATGCCGGCGGTCGGGAAGTACTCGGCGACGGTGAAGGGCTGCAGGGAGGCGGGGACGCGGGGGAGGGCCACGGGTCCGAGGTCCTTCTCCAGGTGGCGCAGCAGCGCGTCACGGACCCGCTCGTGGTGCATGACGCGGCCGGACACCAGGGTGCGGCTGATCGTTCCCTCGGCGCCGATCCGCAGGAGCAGCCCGATGCTGGTGACTTCGCCGCTGTCGTCCACGCGCACGGGGACGGCCTCGACGTACAGGATCGGCATCCGGGACCTGGCCGTGTCCAGTTCGTCCGTGGTCAGCCAGCCGGGCGTGGTCTCAGTCATGTCGGACATCGCTTGATCATACTTTCCGGGCGGGGCTTCGGCCCAGGCCGCGTGTCCGCCGGCCGGGTGGGAGTCCGGGCGGATGCGGCCGGTCGCTGCCGTGGGGCCGTCAGAGGGGCTTGAGCCGCTGGTGCAGGAGGCAGAACTCGTTGCCTTCGGGATCGGCCAGGACGTGCCAGTTCTCGGTGCCGCTCTGGCCGACGTCGACGGGCTCGGCGCCGAGCGCGAGCAGCCGCTCCAGCTCGGCGTCCTGGTCGCGGTCGGTGGCGTTGACGTCGATGTGCAGACGGAGCTTCCCGGTCCGCGGCTCACTGCTGGGGCTGAGGACGAGCGTGGGCTGCGGGCCGCCGAATCCGGTGCCGGCCGGTCCGATCTCGATGCTTCCGTCGTCCTCGCGGCCGATCTCGACGTAGCCGAGGACCTCGCTCCAGAACGTGGCGAGCCGCTCGGGGTCGGCGCAGTCGAGGACCAGCTCGCTGATGCGGGATGCCATGCCGGCGAGTCTACGTGCCGTCCTCCCGTGACGCACCGTCATATGGACTCGTCGAACTGGTGGTTGACTGCCGGGAAAGTCCTTCACGGCACACCTGTCCACCTCGACGGCCCCGACGGCGAGCCGTTGCGCCCCCCCGGGGGCGGCTGCTCGGACCGGGCCCGCCGAACGCCTTCGACCTCTTCTCGGGGGCCCGCGAGGGCGTCACTTCGACCGGCCCGAGGAACGACGGGGCCGCTCGGCCCCGGCGCGCAGTCCGTCACGTCAACAGCGAGCCGGGGTCCCGCATCAGCGGCGCCGTGCCCACCGAGTTGCTCACGTTGAAGGTGACGCTCCCCGCGCGGTAGCGGTCCTCCGTCCACTCGATGGGGCGGCCGTCCTGGTTGCTCGTCAGGTGGCGCTGGCGCAGCAGCGGGCTGCCCCGGCGGACCCGGAGCAGACGCGCGTCGTCGCTCCCGGCGGGAACCGCGTCGATGAGGTGCTCGCCGTAGTGCGCGACGATCCCCGCCTCCTCGGCCATGCTGTCCATGATCGAGGCGCAGTCGGCGGGCAGCGACTCGACGGTGGGCGCGACCCACTCCGCGTACGCCGTGCGTTCCAGCATCACCGGTTCGTCGTCCAGGCAGCGCAGGCGCAGGACGTCGAGGACCCCGGCCCCCTCCGGGAGGGCCAGCCGGCGCGCCTCCTCCGGGGTGGCCCGGCGCCGCTCGCGGTGGAGGAAGCGGCTCGCCGAGCGGTAGCCCATCGTCCGCGCCCACTGGGCGAAGCTGTGGAGCTCGGCGAAGCTGTGCCGGCGCTCCCTGCGGAGCACGATGCGGCGGGCGCCCTGGCGCGAGCCGATGATCCCCTCGGAGGTGAGCAGGGCGACGGCCTGGCGCACCGTGCCGCGCGACGCGGACCAGCGGTCGGCGAGGTCGCTCTCGGACGGCAGGCGGGCGCCGACGGCGTACTCGCCGTCGAGGATCGAGCGACGGAGTTCCTCCGCGATCTCCACGTACAGCGCCGTCACGATGCCTCCCTCTCGTCCTTGACCGTGCGCACCCGGTCACGGGGCGTGGTGTCCCGACGGCCACCCTAACCCGGCGAGCGGGCACGGGACGGTTTTGTCGGCTCACCTCAAGTCCACGCGGTTCAGACGTGGTTCATCACAACCGGCTCTTCCGGGAGGCGTCTGGATTTCGCCATGCTCCGTTCACTTTCCGGACAGGAGGCGCGGGCGAACTGGGGGCGGCTTGTTCAGACAAGTTCCTTCCCCCTCTTCAGTCGCTCCACTCGCTTCCGGGAGAACCCGTGCGCAGAACCCCCGTCCGCGGCGCCGCATTCCTGCTCGGCGCCGCCGTCCTGACCACCGTCACCGCCTGTGGTGCCGCTCCCGAGGGCGCGGCCGGCGCCGAGGGCACGAAGTCGGCCACCGCGAAGTCGGTCGAGGACTTCGGAGGCATGGACGCCCTCGTCGAGGCGGCGAAGCGGGAGGGCGCGCTGCACGTCATCGCCCTGCCGCCGGACTGGGCCAACTACGGCGAGCTGATCAAGACGTTCGAGACGAAGTACGGGATCAAGGTCGAGAGCGAGAACCCGGACGCCTCCAGCGCCGACGAGATCGCCGCCGTCAAGTCCCGCAAGGGCCAGAAGCGCGCCCCCGACGTCCTCGACCTCGGCATCGCGTTCGCCCGCAGCGGCGCCGAGGAAGGGCTGTTCGCCCCGTACGAGGTCGAGGCCTGGGACAAGATCCCCGCGGCCCAGAAGGACGCCGACGGCCGCTGGTACAACGACTACGGCGGCTACGTCTCCATCGGCTGCGACGCCGAGCGGATCCCGAACTGCCCGAAGACCTTCGCCGACCTCCTCAAGCCCGAGTACAAGGGCAAGGTCGCCCTCAACGGCAACCCGGCCAAGTCCGGTTCCGCCTTCGGCGGCGTGTACGCGGCCGCCCTCGCCAACAAGGGCTCCTTCGCCGACATCCAGCCCGGCATCGACTTCTTCGGCGCCCTGAAGAAGAGCGGCAACTTCATCCCCGTCGAGTCCACCCCGGCCACGGTCGAGAAGGGCGAGACGCCCATCAGCATCGACTGGGACTACCTCAACGCCGGCTACGCCGACCAGTTCAAGGGCAAGGGCGTCGACTGGAAGGTCACCGTCCCGGCCGACGGCGTGTACGCGCAGTTCTACTCCCAGGCCGTCAGCAAGGACGCCCCGCACCCCGCCGCCGCCCGCCTCTGGATGGAGTTCCTCTACAGCACCGAGGGCCAGAACCTCTGGCTCAAGGGATACGCCCGGCCCGTCCTGCTCCCGGCCATGACCGCCGACGGCAGCGCCGACAGGACGCTCACGGCCAAGCTGCCCGAGGTCACCGGCACCCCCGCCTTCCCGGCCGCCGCCGAGCTCGACAAGGCCAAGGCCACCCTCGCCGAGAAGTGGGACAAGGCCCTCTCCTGATGTCCTCAGCCACCCCCACCACGGGAACCGCCGGCGGCTCCGGCCGCCGGCGGCGCGGCCCGCGCACCTGGCTCGCCGCCCTCCCCCTGATCGCCTTCACGGCCCTCGCCTTCGGACTGCCCCTCGGCGCCCTCCTGCACGGCGCCGTCACCCGCACCGATCCCGCCACCGGCGCCACCGCCCTCACCGGCGAGCACCTGAGCCGCTCCCTCCAGGGCCCCTACCTGGGCTCCCTCCTCGGCAGCCTCCAACTCTCCGCGCTCACCGCCCTGATCGGCTCGGTCCTCGGCGTCCTCATCGCCCAGGCCGTCGTCACCTCCCGCTCCCGGGCCCTGCGCGGCGCCGTCCTCACCGCCTCCGGCGTCCTCGCCAACTTCGGCGGCGTCCCCCTCGCGTTCGCGTTCATCGCGACCGTCGGCATCTCCGGAGTCGTCACCCGGCTCGCCGACCTC
Organism: Streptomyces sp. NPDC004266; assembly: GCF_042874095.1. Classification (NCBI taxonomy): domain Bacteria; kingdom Bacillati; phylum Actinomycetota; class Actinomycetes; order Kitasatosporales; family Streptomycetaceae; genus Streptomyces; species Streptomyces sp. NPDC004266. Next base: position 355,264 of record NZ_JBIAMM010000008.1, on the reverse strand, counting down.
ACCAGCCTCGGCTGGAACCTGTACTCCTTCGGCGGCCTCGCCGTCGTCTACCTGTACTTCCTCGTCCCCCTCATGGTCCTGGTGATCCTGCCCGCCCTCGACGGCCTGCGCCCCCAGTGGCGCGAGGCCGCGCAGAACGCGGGCGCCGGCGCGTGGCAGTACTGGCGCCACGTCGGCATCCCGGTCCTCGCGCCCTCGCTGCTCGGCGGGTTCGTGCTGCTCTTCGGCAGCGCCTTCGCCGCCCACGCCACCGCCGCGGCCCTCGTCGGCGGCTCCGTACCCCTCGTCACCCTCAAGATCGCGGACGCCCTCTCCGGCAACGTCCTGGTCGGCCAGGAGAACGTGGCGCTCGCCCTCGGCCTCGACATGATCCTGATCGCCGGCCTGGTCATGGCGGTCCACCTCCCCCTCCAGCGCAGGAGCGCCCGATGGCTGCGATGACCCCCACCGCCCCGGACGTCACCCCGGAGCCCGGGGCGCGCACAGCGGACCGGACCACCGCTCCCGTACGGATCCGACGCCGCCCCCGCCCGTGGCGCGGCCTCGTCCTCGGCCTCGGCGGCGCCTACTTCCTGGTCCCGCTCGTCGCCTCGTTCGTGTTCACCGTGCACACCCCCGGCCAGGGCGTCTCCTTCGAGGCGTACACCGCGCTGCTCTCCGCCGACGGGTTCACCGAGAGCCTGCTGCTGTCCCTCGGCCTCGCCGCCGCCACCATCGCGCTCGCCCTGCTGCTCGCGGTGCCCGCCCTGGTGGCCGCCCGGCTCGGCGCACCGCGCCTGCGCCCGGTCGTCGAGGTGATGTGCACGCTGCCGCTCGTGGTGCCGCCGATCGCGCTCGTCACCGGGATCAGCACCGTACTGCGCTGGGGCCCCGACCACCTGTCGCGGACCCCGCTCTACCAGACGTTCCTCGCGGTCCAGGACGAGGACTTCCCCCTCGTCCTGGTCCTCGCGTACACCGTCATGGCCCTGCCGTTCGTGTACCGCTCCCTCGACGCGGGACTGCGCGCCGTCGACGTCCCCACGCTCGTCGAGGCGGCCCGCAACTGCGGAGCCTCCTGGCCGTACGTCATGCTGCGGGTGGTCCTGCCCAACCTGCGCTCCTCGCTCGCCGGCGCCGCGTTCCTCACCCTGGCTCTCGTCCTCGGTGAGTTCACCACCGCCTCCGTCCTCGGCTTCCGGCCGTTCGCCGTGTGGATCGTCTCCATCTCCGGCGCCCAGGCCCGCGTGTCGGTGGCGGTCTCGCTCCTGAGCCTCCTCGTCACCTGGCTGCTGCTCCTCGTCCTGTCCCGGGCCGGAACGGCCCCGACCGGCGCGCCCGGCGCCCCCCGCCCCTCCCGCAAGGAGTCCTGACCCATGACCTCTGCCACAGCGGAACGGACGGAGTCCACCACCGCCACCGGCGCCCGCGTCGAATTCCGCGGCCTGCGCCGCGCGTTCGGCACCACCGTCGCACTCGACGGCCTCGACCTGACCGTCGAGCCGGGCGAACTCCTCGCGCTCCTCGGCCCCTCGGGCTGCGGCAAGACGACCGCGCTGCGGGTCCTCGCCGGCTTCGAACGCCCCGACTCCGGCGAGGTCCTCGTGGACGGGACGGACATCACCCACGTGCCGGCCAACCGCCGCGACGCCGGCATGGTCTTCCAGTCGTACAGCCTCTTCCCCAACCTCACCGCCCGCGACAACGTCGCCTTCGGCCTCCGCGTCCGCAAGGCCAAGGCGGCCGAGCGCCACGCCCGCGCCGCCGAACTCCTCGACCTGGTCGGCCTGCCCGAGCACGGCGACCGCTACCCGCACCAGATGTCCGGCGGCCAGCAGCAGCGCGTCGCCCTGGCACGGGCACTCGCCCTGCGCCCCCGCGTCCTGCTCCTGGACGAACCCCTCTCCGCGCTCGACGCCAAGGTCCGGCTCAGCCTGCGCGAGGAGATCCGGCGGCTCCAGCTCTCCCTCGGCATCACCACCGTGTTCGTCACCCACGACCAGGAGGAGGCGCTGTCCACGGCGGACCGCGTCGCCGTCCTCAACGCCGGGAAGCTGGAGCAGTGCGCCGCCCCGGCCGAGCTGTACCGCCGGCCGGCGACCGCCTTCGTCGCCGAGTTCGTCGGCACCATGAACCGCCTGCCGGGCCGCCTCACCGACTCCGGACTCGTGGAGGCGGCGGGCAGCCGGCTCCCCGTCGACGGCGACGTCCCCGGCACCCGCGACGTCGAGGTGCTCGTCCGCCCCGAGAACGTCACCGTGACCGCCGACCCCGACGGAGAGGCCGTGGTCGTCTCCACCTCCTTCTTCGGCTCCGTCACCCGCGTCCACCTCGACCACCGGGGTACGACGGTCAAGGCCGACCTCCCGTCACGCGACGCGGGCGAACTGGCTCCGGGGACCCGCGCCACCGTCGGCCTCGCCCCACACCCCGCGCTCGTCGTCCCGAAGGCGGAGCGGTGACCGCACTCGCCGCCGTCCTCTTCGACATGGACGGCACCCTCGTCGACACCGAGGTCCTGTGGTGGGAGGCCACGGAGGAGGTCGCCGCCCGGCTCGGACACCGGCTCACGCGGGCCGACGCGCCCGAGGTCGTCGGACGCGCCGTCGAGGACACCGCCGCCCACCTCGTACGCACCACCGGCGCGCACGACCCGGACGGCGTCGTGACGGCGCTGACCACCGCCTTCCAGCGGCGCGTCGACGAGGGCGCGCCGATGCGCCCGGGAGCGGACCGCCTCCTGGCCGAACTGGAGCGGGCGGAGCTGCCGTTCGCGCTCGTGAGCGCCTCACCCCGATCGGTGGTCGACTCGGTCGTCGGCGGCGCCCTCGCGCACGTCCCCTTCGCCCTCACGCTCTCCGCCGACGACACCGTACGGACCAAGCCGCACCCCGACCCGTACCGGGCGGCGGCCCAGCGGCTCGGCGTCCCGGTGACGGCGTGCGTGGCCGTGGAGGACTCGCCGGACGGAGCGGCCTCGGCCGACGCCGCCGGCTGCACGGTCCTGGTCGTCCCCTCCCTCCTGTCGGTGCCACCGGGTCCCGGCCGGATCTTCGCGGCCAGCCTGGAGGACGTGTCCCTCGACGGCCTGCGCCGCCACGTCCGGGACGGGGCGGCCGCCCGCAGCGGAGAGCCGCCGGAGCGGGGGCACGGCGGCTGATCCGGACGCACGCGACCGGCCCGTCCCCGGACGGGGGAACCCCGGGACGGGCGCGCGCCCCTTCCGCCGGTCAGCCGGCCGTACGGGCGAACAGGCCGGGCTCGTACGAGCCGCCCGGCTGCCGCACGATCACGCTCATCCGGGTGGCCGCGTTGATCAGGGCGACCGCACAGACCAGTGCGCCGACCTGGTCGTCGTCGTAGTGCCTGCGCACCTCGGCCCAGGTCTCGTCGGACACGCCGTGGTCGCCGAGCCGGGTGCCCTCCTCGGCGTGCGCCAGCGCGGCCCGCTCGGCCTCGGTGAACACGGTGCTGTGCCGCCAGGCGGCGACCAGGGCGAGCCGGACCGCGGGCTCACCGGCGGCCGCGGCCTCCTCGGCGTGCGCGTCCACGCAGAATCCGCAGCCGTTGAGCTGGCCCACCCGAAGCTGCACCAGCTCCCGCAGGGACTTGGGCAGCGTCGACTCCTGGGTGGGAGTCGAGCCCGGCACCGTACGGGATCCGCGCGCGTACCTGGCCCGGATCACCACCCGTCAGGCACCGACCCATCGGCGCGCGCTCGGCCGCCGCAAGGAGTCCTCCCCCGGCCCCTGGCTGCCCGAGCCGCTGCTGACCGCGCCCGACGTCGCCGAGGACACCGGCCGCCGTCCGCCAGATCGCCCACCGGGCGCGCGCCCACGTCGCCGCGCGCCGACCGCGCGGAACCGCCTCCGCCGGGGAGGCCCGCCGCACCGTCGAGGCGTTCCGCCGGGCGGTCGAGACGGGTGACCTGCAGCGCCTGCTCGACGTCCTCGCGCCCGACGTCGTCCTGCTGACCGACGGCGGCGGAGTCGTACGGGCCGCCCCGGCGCCCGTCGTGGGGGCCGACGAGGTGGCACGGGTCCTCGGCGGGATCGGCGCCGCGGCGGTGCTCCGGCCGGCCGGGATCAACGGCGATCCGGCACTGATCGTCCACCTGGACGGGGAGGTCGACACCGTCCTCGCGATGCGCGTCGACGACGGCCTCGTCACCGGGCTCTACGCCGTGCGCAACCCCGAGAAGCTCTCGTACCTGGACGGGGAGACCGCCCTGAGCCGTTGAGCCGCTGAGCCGTCGAGTCCGTTCCCTCTGTTCCCGTCCGTTCTCGTCCGTTCCCGGACGAGCGCCCGGCTGTCCCTCCACCCCTCTCCTTCCTATGCTGGGGGAAGGAGAGGTGAGGAGGGCCGCGATGGCCGCCGTCGCCGTGCACAGCGCCGCCCTGGGGGAGGGGCGCCCCACGCTTCCGTACGCGGAAGCCGGCCGGCCGGGGGGCACACCGCTCGTCCTGGTGCACGGCTACCTGGACTCCTGGTGGACGTTCGAGCCGATGCTGCGCCGCCTGCCTCCGCGCCTGCACGCGTACGCCCCGACCCAGCGCGGCCACGGCGACGCCGACAAGCCGCCCGACGGCTACCTGCCGGAGGACCTCGCCGAGGACCTGGTCGCGTTCATGGACGGCGTGGGCATCGAGCGGGCGGTACTGGTCGGCGGGTCGAGCGGCGGCGTGCAGGCCCGCATCGTGGCGGGCCGCCGGCCGGACCGGGTGGCGGGACTCGTCCTGCTGGGCGTCCCGGCCACCCTCGTGGACAAGCCGAAGGCCGCGGAATTCTGGGAAGTGGTCAGGGAGTTGAAGGATCCCGTGGATCCGGCGCTCGCGGCGGCCATGGCCGACGGCCTGACGGCGACCCCCATGGGGCGCGGCTTTCTGCAGACCGTCGCCGACGAGTGCCTCAAGGCCCCGGCCCACGTCTGGCGCGAGACCCTGCGCGGCCTGCTCGAGACCGACCTCCGGGCCACCCTCGCGGGCATCCTCGTCCCCACCCTGGTCGTCTGGGGCGACCAGGACCCGATCCTGACCCGCGAGGACCAGCAGACGATCCTCGACACGATCCCCGACTCCCGGCTCCTCGTCTACGAGGGCGTGGGTCACGTCCCGTACTGGGAGGACCCGGAGCGCGTGCTCCGCGACCTGACGGACTTCATGGCCGACCGGGCGTGAGGCCCGGAGGGCGGTAACGGTCCGCGCCGGACAGGGCGTCGGTGATCGGCCGGGTGGCGAAGTCGCGGTCGTCGGTGATCCGGTTGACGACCTCCGCCAGGAGGAAGGCGGTGGCCTCCAGGGCGTTCGTCTCCTCCCGGGTCCACTCCCCGTACTGCCCGCGCCACAGGCTCGGACCGAGGCCGGTGCCCGCCGCGACGGCCAGGCCGGCCATGGTGGGGACGGCCTCGGGCCTGATGCTTCCGGACATCCGGAGCATCGCGGTCACGAGGGTGGGCACGACGTACTCGACCACGTCCAGCATCCGCCGTTCGGGATCGACCTCGGTCCTGCCGTCGTAGACGGCCCTGAGCCGCGAGTCGATCAGCAGCATCGCCGCGCTCACGTCACCGGCGGGGGCGTACTGGGGGTCGCAGGACGACGGCACGGGCTCCTCCTCGTGCGGCCGCGGTCGGGCGGCCGACAAGTCCGTACGCCAGACCGCCGGCCGGCTGGGGGTCCGGCGAACGCCCGGGGAAGCCCCGGAGGGGTGACGGCGTACGGAACGGCGGTGCCGGCGCCGGGAGAACGGGACGGATCCGTTCCCGGGTGCCGGCCGCCGACGTACCGTGGGGCGGCATGACGGTACTGATTGTCGGCGGCAGCGGGTACCTCGGCGCTGAACTCGCCCGCCAGGGGAGCGCGGAGGGCCGGGGCACGGCCGCCACCTTCCACTCGCGCCCGGGCGGGGCACCGGGGGTGGCGTGGCACCAACTGGATCTGCGCGATCCCGCCCGCCTGCGGGAGGTGCTGGACGCGGTGGATCCCCGTGTGGTGATCAACGCGAGCAGCGGCGGGGCCGACTGGGCGGTCACCGCCGAGGGCGGCGTGCTCCTGGCCCGGACCGCGGCGCGACGGGGCATCCGGCTGGTGCACGTCTCCACCGACGCCGTGTTCCCGGGCCGCCCCGATCCGTACGACGAGACGTGCGTGCCGGAACCGGTCACCCCGTACGGCGCGGCGAAGGCGACGGCCGAGACCGCCGTACGGCTGCTGTGCGCGGACGCGGTCGTCGCGCGGACCTCGCTGATCGTCGGCGACGGCCGGTCCGAGCACGAACGCCTGGTGCACCGGCTGGTGGCGGGCACGCGCCGCGGGGTCCTGTTCACCGACGACGTCCGCTGTCCCGTCCATGTGCGCGACCTGGCCGCCGCGCTCTGGGAACTCACCCGGTCCGAGGCGACCGGTGTCTTCCACCTCGCCGGCCCGCAGGCCGTCACCCGCCACGAACTCGGCACGCTCATCGCGCGGCGGGACGGCCTCGACGCGTCCCGGCTGGCGACCGGCCGCCGCGCCGACACCGACCTGCCCGGCGGCCTCCGCATCGTCCTCGACGGTCGCGCGAGCCGGCGCCGACTGGTCACGCGCCTGCGGGGGGCCCGGGAGTTCCTCGCCCCCCGGGCCGACGGCGGGTGACGCCGCGACGGCGCCGGCTCAGACCTCGGGAAGGGAGGGGTCGGGCGTCCACGGCCGGGGTGCGGTGACGGCCCAGCGCTCGTGGTCCCGCCAGTCGCCGTCGATGTAGAGATAGGCGGGTGACACCCCTTCGTAGTGGAAGCCCAGCCGCCGCACCAGGGCCAGGGACGCCTCGTTCGCCGGCTGGATGCAGGCCTCCAGCCGGTGGAGCCGCAGTTCGGTGAAGGCGTACCGAAGGGTGAGGGCGACCCCCTCGGTCATGTACCCGGACCCCGCGGACGGGGCGAAGGCCGCGTAGCCGAGGGAGGCCCCCTGGTAGCGGCCCCGGATGATCGAGTTGATGTTGACCGTGCCCGCGGCTTCGCCGGTCTCCCGGACACGGACCAGGAACCCCTGGTTGGTGCCGTCGTCGAAGCGGCGCATCCAGTCCTGGAACGCCTCGGCCGTCGCGGGCAGTTGCATCCACGGCTGGTGCAGCGCGGAGCTGGCCCGCACGAGCGTGCAGAACTCGTCCTGGTCGGATCGGGTGAGCGGGCGTAGTTCGACCCGTGGCGTCGTCGTGAGCATGGACCCACGTTAGGGGGTGTGCCCGGTGGGCTCCGTGAGGTGGTGGAGCTCGGCCACCGGGACCTTGATCGGTTCCTGGGTGGTGCGGGCGATCACGACGACCGCGGGCTCGTGCGGGTCCGGGTTCTCCTCGCGGTGGGGGACGAAGGGGGGAACGAGGAAGAAGTCGCCGGGTGCGCCGGAGAGGCGGACCTCGCCCGTGCCGTCGTGGAAGACGAAGACGGGATGGCCGCTGACCACGTAGATCCCCGCCTCCGAATCGCCGTGGTGGTGGTTGTCCGTCGAGCTGAGCGGAGGGTTCTCCACCAGCCCCATCCAGAGCCTCCTCGAACCGACCGTGCCGCCGCTGAGGGCGGCGTGGCCGTCGAGCCGGCCGGAACGGACGTGGTGGACGCGGTTGTTCGGCGGGGTGTCTCCCTGGGTCGTCATCGTGTGCTCCTCCGGGTTCCCGATGACCGTCGGTGGAGCCACAGCCTGCGCCCACAACATCCTTGGCGGCAAACGGAGTTGCCGTTACAGCAAGCGCCCGCGACGCCCGCGGAGACGGGGACGGGCCCCCGGCGGGCGCGACTGCCGCACGATTGCCGCTGCCGATTGCCGCCCCCGCGTGTCCGGCGTACCTACGCTCCTGACTCCCAACCACCGTGAGACAGGAGTACGTCATGGAGAGTCCGACGCGCAGGGCGGCCGCGGCCGGTGCCGCCGCGTTGCTGGCCGCGGGCCTGGTGGCCGTGGTCGGCGCGGAGAACGAGCCGGCGCCGGCCCGGTCCGACCGGATCACTACGGTGGCCCAGCTCAAGGAGAGCATCGGGGTCGCCGCCGAACTGGACCGGCGGGACGGGGCCGCCGAGATCGGCGGCAACACCGGCGGTCAGGCGACGCTCACCTCCCGCACCGCCTGCTGAGCCGGAGAGGTGACCACCGTGGGCGGAAACGAGCCGGCGCAGACATGGTGCCCCAGCGGCGAGGCGCACACCCCGGAGTCCGTCGTCCTGGGCGTACGGTCCGGGCGGGACGGGAGCGTGGTCTATCTGGCCGATCCGGTGCCGGCGTCCGAGGTGCTCGGCGATGTCCCCGCGGACATCGACCCGCGCCGCATCCTGCGCTTCGCCTCGCACTGCGTGAGCGACTGCGTGAACCGCCGGGGTGCCGACTGCACGCTGGTCGAGCGCGTCATGGCGCGGCCGGTCGCGCGTGAGGACGGCTCCGTCCCGCGGTGTCACCTGCGGCCCCGGTGCCAGTGGTGGACCCAGACCGGCGTCGCCGCGTGCCTGCGGTGCCCCGCGGTCGCGACCCGCCACCGCGTCGACGACACCCTGGCCGAGCTGGTGGCCGACCCGGCCACGACGCAGGAACAGCTCGACGCCTGGATCGCGGCGTCCGGCTGAGCCCCCTGTCGGCCGCGCGGAGGCCCCCGGCCATGCGGCCGGGGGCCTCCGCGCGGTCCCTCTCCACCGGCCGACGGGGCTCCGCCGTCTCAGCCGAGCTCCGCCGGATCGCCGGTGGGGATGCCGAGCCGTTCGGCGAGGCCGGTGAGGGCCGTCCCGAGGGGGAGGGCCACACGGGAGAGGGCGTGACGGTCGCCGCGGGTCGGGTCCCGGTTGATGATCAGCACGGGCTTCCCCGCCTGGGCCGCCTGGCGGACGAACCGGAGGCCCGACATCACCGTGAGCGAGGAGCCGAGCACCAGCAGCGAGGCCGCCTCGTCGACCAGCCCGCGGCAGTGCTCGACCCGCCGGGGCGGGACGGACTCCCCGAAGAACACCACGTCGGGCTTGAGGACGCCGCCGCAGTGCGCGCAGGGCACCACCTGGAAGTCGCCGACCTGCTCGTCGGTCAGATCGGCGTCGCCGTCCGGATTGATCCCGGCGGCCACCGGCCGGAACCCGGCATTGGCCTCCTCCAGCCGCCGCGCGAGCTCGCGGCGCGGGCTGTACGTCCCGCAGGAGAGGCAGACGACCCGGGCCAGACTGCCGTGGAGCTCCACGACCCCTCCGCTGCCGGCGGCCTGGTGCAGACCGTCGACGTTCTGGGTGATCACACCCGACAGCAGACCGTGGCGTGCGAAGGCGGCGACGGCCCGGTGCCCGGCGTTGGGCAGCGCGCGGCCGAAGGTGCGCCAGCCGAGATGGCTGCGCGCCCAGTACCGGCGCCGGGCCTGGGCGCTGCCGGTGAAGTCCTGGTAGGTCATCGGGGTGTGCCGACTGAGGCTTCCGCCCTGCCCCCGGTAGTCGGGGATGCCGGACTCGGTGGAGATCCCCGCGCCGCTGAGCACGAGCACCCCGCCGGTGTCCAGCGCGTCGACGACCGGCCCCAGGTCCGTCGTACCCGGCGGCAGGTCCTCGTCGGGGGTCCAGCTCAGAGTGGGACGCATGCGCATGCCGCCAGGGTACGAAACGACCCCCTGATCCGCGCTCCCACCGCCCGGCCGCGGATTGCGACAGGGGTGTCACAGGCCCCGGAGACCGCTTGACCGTGACCCGGAGCGCGAGACGACAGTGTCTCCTTCTGTCTGTGACGAAGAGGGGGAGTGCGCGTGTCCGTGCGCTGCGTGATTCTCGACATCGGGGGCGTGCTGGAGATCACGCCGGAGACGGGATGGGTGCGACGGTGGGAAGAGCGGCTGGGACTGCCGCCCGGCGGTGTGGGCGAGCGGATGCGGGACGTGTGGCTGGCCGGCGGTGTCGGGGCCGTCTCCGAGCGGGACGTGCGCCGGGAGGTGGCGGCACGCCTGGGCCTCGACGGTCCGCGCGTCGAGGCTTTCATGGCCGATCTCTGGACGGAGTACCTGGGGACCCCGAACGACGAGCTCATCGAGCATGTGCGAGGACTGCGCGGGAAGTGCCGGCTGGGCATCCTGAGCAACAGCTTCGTCGGTGCCCGTGAGCGGGAGACGGAGCTCTACCACTTCGACGAACTGGTGGATCGGATCGTCTACTCGCACGAGATCGGCATCGAGAAGCCCGACCCGCGCGCCTTCGAGGCCGCCCGCGCCGCCTTGGAGGCGCGCCCGGAGGACTGCCTGTTCATCGACGACGTCGCGGTCAACGTCGAGGCGGCCCGGGCGGTCGGCATGCGGGCACACCTGTTCGAGAACAACGCCCGGACCGTCACCCGCATCGCCGCCCACCTCGACGCCGGCTCCCTCGCCGGAGGAGGCGCTCCGCTCGGATGACGGCGTCGGCGCCCGGCCGGTCCCCCGGACCGGCCGGGCCGCGACCCGTCAGTTCATGAGCAGGAGCCGCGTGCGGGAGACGAGCTTCCGGTTGACGCTGGTGCTCTGCACGAAGATGGTGAAGTCGTCGTTGTGGTCGGGCTTGACCCGCGTCTCCACGTCCGGCAGACCGAGCAGGGCCCGGGCCTGCGGCCCCGTGTACACCCGGTCCGTCTTCTTCTCCAGCACCGCGATCTGCTTCCGCGCCTGGATCTTCTCCGTCTTGCTCAGCTGGTAGAACGCGCAGCCCGTGCGGTACGTGTGCCCGGACTCGACGACCCACTCCCGGATCCCCGCGTCACGGGCCACCGGAATCAGCCGGTACTCCGACGGGTTCACCGGCGTGAGGCCGGCCGCCTCGATGGTCTCCTTGTTGACCGCCTCCGCGCCCGTGGAGAACACCGCCCGCGAACCGCGGATGCCCTTGGTGCGCCCCACCATGAACTTCTCGGTGGCCTCGCGGATGACCTGCCCGGCCTCCTCCAGGCCCTGGGTGCTGGTGGCGTCCCAGATGGCGATGTTCTCCTTGGGGAAGCCACAGTTCATGGCCTCCCGCTTGCCCATCTGGTCCGGCACGAGGACGGCGAGGGTCCAGTTGTCCTCCTGGCCCGCGATCATCTCCGCCATGGCGTCGACCAGTTCGCGCGCGGTGCCGGCCGGGGCGTCGGGGCAGCGGTGGCTGGCGTTCTCCTGGCCGTCCGTCAGGACGAACGTCAGGAAGCTGTGGTCGCCGTACAGCTGGGCGGTCTGCGCCAGCTCCCGCTGCGACTTCAGCGCGGCGGCCAGCAGCGCGGTCATGCCGCCGGCCCGGTACAGCTGCTTCAGCGAGGGCATCCGCAGCACGTCCTTGTCGTAGATGACGCACTCCACCTTGTCGGCGAAGACGTACACCGTGACGCGGGTCTCCTGGTCCAGCTCCCTCGACCGGCGGGCGAGGTAGGCGATCTGCTGGTCCGCCACCTCCACGACCTTGCCGCTCAGGTGCGACATCGACGAACTGGCGTCCAGCACAAGGGCGACGTGATTGATGTAGTTCTGGGTTCCGGACAAGACAGCTTCCCCCTCTTTCCGACTGGATGCTCCTACCGTCTCACCCACCACTGACAATCGGTCCCGGCTCCCGAGCGGGGCGCGGAGCCCATCCTTCCGGTCACTCGGGACGGTTGAAGCGATGCGTCGCCCACAGCAGGGCGAGGACGCCGCCGGCCAGGAGCAGGGCGGCTTCGAGGGGCAGGGGCGGCTGCCGGCCGGCCCACTCGATCCCCGCGACGGCCGCCTGGTCCGGGACCCGCAGGGCGATGACGCGGCGGAGGAGGTCCACCGCGTACGCCAGGGGATTGACGTCGGACAGCGCCCGGGCCCAGGCGGGCAGCGCGGTGAGGGGGAAGAAGCCGCCGGAGAGGAACAGCAGCGGCATCATCACCAGGCCCAGCAGGGTGTGGAACGTCTCGGCCCTCCGCAGGCTCACGGCCAGGGCCAGGGCCAGGGCGGTGACGGTGAAGGAGGCCAGGACCATCCCGCCGAGCAGCAGCACCAGGAGGACCGGGTCGTAGGGCAGGCCCGCCACACCGGCCAGGCTCAGCAGGACGGCGCCCTGAACGGCGGCGGTCAGGGTGCCGCCGGCGCAGCTTCCCAGGAGCAGGGTGGAGCGGCGGACCGGGGCCATCAGGAGCTCTCGCAGATAGCCGCTCTCCCGGTCGGTGATCAGACGGATGCCGACCATGATGGCCGGCGTCTGCACCGTCATCATCAGCATGCCGGGGAAGAGGTAGGCCTGGTAGCCGACGCCCAGGGAGGACTGGGGGATGAGGGCGGCCAGCCCGCCTCCGAGGATGAGGAGGTAGAGCGCGGGGTGCAGCAGCATCAGCGCCGTGTGGGTGCGCTGGCCGGCGAGGCGCAGCAGATCGCGGTGGACCAGGGCGTGGACGGCCCGCAGTTCGCGCCGCAGCCGGGTGGTCCGCTCGCCGCCGGCCGCCTCCGAGGACTCCCAGGTGAGGGCGCTCATCGGTCACCGCCCGACTTCGCCGCGGCCGTGGTGGCGCGGGGGGCGGGCCGGGCGGCTGCCCGGCCGGGCTGCGGGGCGTCGAGGCTGCGGCCGGTGTGGTGGAAGAAGACGTCGTCGAGCGTCGGCGGGGTCGCGGAGGCGGCGTTCACCGCGATGCCGCGCGCCTCCAGCGCCGCGCACAGACGGGGGATCCAGGCGCTGCCGCCCGGCACCCGCAGGGAGACGCCGCCCGCGTCGACGGTGACGGCCCGGCCGGGCGGCAGCAGGTGGCGTACGACCTGTCGCGCCCCCGCGTCGTCGCCGGTGCGGAGCACGACCAGGTCGTCCCCGATCGCGGCCTTGAGCGCGTCGGGCGCGCCCTGCGCCACCAGCCGGCCGTGGTCGATGATGGCGAGGCGGTCGCAGTTCTCCGCCTCCTCCAGGTAGTGCGTGGTGACGAAGAGGGTGCTGCCGTGCCGCTCGCGCAGCGTGCGCAGGTGCTCCCAGACCTGGGCGCGGGCATGGGGGTCGAGCCCGGTGGTCGGCTCGTCGAGGAACAGCACGCTGGGGGCGTGCAGCAGCTGGCGGGCGATCTCCAGGCGCCGCCGCATGCCGCCGGACAGGGTGCGCACGGGGGAGCGGCGCCGGTCGGTCAGGTCGGCCGTCTCGAGGACCTCGGCGGTGCGCCGACGGGCGTCGCGGCGGGACAGGCCGTAGAGGCGTGCGTGGATGTGGAGGTTCTGTTCGGCCGTCAGGTCCGGGTCCACGGCGCTGTGCTGGAAGAGCATCCCGACCCTTCGTCGTACCGCGTGGGGCTGGGCGAGGACGTCGACGCCGGCCACCGTGGCACGACCGGCCGTGGGGCGGGCCAGCGCGCACAGCATGGCGATGGTGGTGGACTTGCCCGCCCCGTTGGGGCCGAGGAACGCGAAGGTCTCGCCTCGCTCCACGTCCAGGTCCAGGCCGCTCACGGCATGGGTGGTCGTGCCCTCCGGTCCGGGGTAGCTCTTGACCAGACCACGCGTGCTGATGGCGTACGCGGACTCGGGAAGGTCTTCTGGGGCGGGCGGGCTCGCCGGGGCGGCCGTCCTGAGGGCCGCGGGGGCGAGCTCGTCGTCGCCGGCGTGTCGCTGCATGGGTCTGGTCCTCGTCTGGGGGTTCGCCGGGTCGGCGGCCCCCGGCGTGACCGGCCACGCTTCGGGGGCATGCTGCTGTTCCGGTCGTGATTCCGGCCGGCGGCTGCCCGGGACAGCCGCCGGCCGGATGGGGTGTCTGTCCTAGGCGCAGCTGATGCCGATGCAGACGGTGTTGAGGAGGGTCAGCAGACCGACGCACTCACACGTCTCGGCGTACGGCAGTCCGTCGACGCCGACGGGCTCGGTCTCCGGAAGGGCGTGGAGGCGGGCCAGCAGTTCGAGGTCCTGGTTCTCCATGGTTTTCTCCTTCTCTGAGGTGGCGGCAGCACTTCTCTGCCGCTCGACCCGGCATCCGGATCGTCCGGCGCCGGGAGTCTGTGGGGAATGTCCGCAGGGGAAGGGCCGGGACGACGGCGGACGCGTCGATCCCGTTCGCGGGACGGCTCGTGGTTCGCGGGGGAGGGGCGGGACCGCTGCGTCGGGCTCCCGTCCCTGCCGCTCAGTCCCGCCGGTCGACCATCCAGTGCCGAGGGCCGCCGTGACGGGCCCTCAGGAGGAAGGCGAGGATTCCGGAGGAGCCGTCGCTCCAGCTGGAGGAGACCTCCCCGTACTCGTTCGGGAAGACCACGTGTCCCTGGCGCCGGGTGCTCTCGGCCAGGAGGAGGCCCGCCAGTTCCTCGGCCATGTCCCGGTGGGCGGGGTCTCCCGTGGCGTCGGCCAGGTCGAGGAGGAAGTCGCCGTTGCCCGCCAGGCCGTGGCACTGGGCGAGCGGGGCACGGGAGGCACGTTCCGCGACGGCGTGGGCGCTGCCGCGGGCGAGGTCGCCGAACCTGTCGTCCCCGGTGGCCTGCCACAGCCGGACGAGGAAGGTGCCGATGCCTCCCGCGCCGTGGCACCAGTAGGGGGCCGTGGGCACGTCACCGGACTGGGCGGGCCACTGCGCCGCTTCGCCGATGCGCACGGCGTCGGCCACGAGGCCCTCCCCGACCTCCAGGGCCGTCGCCCTGTGGTCGGGCTGCCGGGAGAGGTCCGCGGCGGCGAGGAGGAAGCAGCCGATGCCGGCCGCCCCGTGGGCGAAGCCCAGATAGCGTTTGCCGCCCTCGGGGGAATCGGCTTCCGCGGGGACCGCCCAGCCCACCCCGGACGGCTCGCGCCGGGCGGCGGCGGTCAGCCGGTCGGCCGCCTCGACCGCCAGGTCGGCGAAGCGCGCGTCCCCGGTGTGGCGCCACAGGTGGAGGGCGGCGAGTCCGCTGCCCGCCGTGCCGTGGGTGACGTCGTGATGCGGCGTCGCCTGCGGGGGTGCCAGCGCCAGGTCCAGCGCGTGCTCGACGAGCCGTCGGTCGTCGACGGCGCGGCCGGCGTCGTACAGCGCCCACGCGGTGCCACGGCCGCCGAAGTGCAGGCCGGGGCGCGGGGAGCGGAGGTCGGTGCGGTCCGCGATCCAGCGGCCCGCGGTGGAGAGCAGCCCGGGCAGGCGTGGGTCGCCGGTGAGCTCGAAGCACCGCGTCAGCACGGCCAGGACCCCGGCCGCCCCTTGCTGGACGGTGCACGGGTCGCTCTCCCCGGACAGCGTCGACACGGGCCACAGCCGGTCGTCCGCCGGAGTCATCGAGTCGACGAGGTGATCCACGAGCCCGGCCACCACCTCGTCCGCCGTCCAGGTTTCGGGCACCGGGCCGACGACGGCGGAAGGGCCTGTCCTCCGCACGGCGGCCCCGTCCGCGCTCCCCGGCCGCGCCGCCGGGTCCGCCTTCCGCAGCGACTCCCGGGCCCTGGACGGGTCCCACCGCTCGGCCGGATCGTCCCTCATCAGCCCGAGGATCATGTCCACCACGCCGTCCGGAAGCCGCAGCGGCCGGGTGCAGGCCGTGAGCCATGCGGCGAACCGCTCTTCGGCCGGTCTGTCGGCGGGCTCCTCGGGCAGCAGGTTCGGGACCTTCCCGGCCAGGACGAAACACGCGGTGGCGCCGAGACTGTAGTAGTCGGCCGTCGGACGGACGGGCGCGTCGGCCAGGCGCTCGGGAGCGCTGAAACCGGGCGTTCCCACGCGGGTCGGCAGGGCGGCCTCGTCCTCCAGGACCGCGAGCTCCAGGTCGATGAGGCGCAGCTCGCCGTCCGGGCGGACCATGACGTTCCCCGGGGTGAAGTCCCGCAGGACCAGTCCGCGGGCGTGTGCCGCCGCCACCAGGTCCACCAGGCGAGCGACCTGCGCCAGCGCGTCGGCGCGGTACCGCTCGCCCCCCACGTCGCGGAAGTGCTCGGCCACCCAGGTGCGCAGGGTCACGCCCGGCACCTCCTCCTGGGCCAGGAACAGGTGTCCGGCGTGCTCGAACAGCGCCACCGCTTCCGGAGCCAGCCCCGTGCCCTTGAGCTTCTCCAGCGTCCGCGCCTCGGCGCGCAGCCAGTCCCGGACGTCGCCGCCGGAGGCGTCGCCCTCCACGTGGGGCCGGGCCTCCTTGATCACCACGCCGGCGCCCGTACGGGCGTCGCTGCCCCGGTAGACACCGCCCTTGTTCGTCTGCCGGATCGCCTCCCGCACCGTGAAGCGGCCGCCGAGCACCACCGGACGGCTCGCCTCCTCCCCGCCGTGCGGCGCCACCGGCACCGAGGCGGGGAACGGACAGACGGCCCAGGGCGGCGGTGCGTACCGGCCGGTGCGCTTGTCCTCCACGGGGTTGCCGTCGGGGTCCTCGATGAACCACACCAGCAGGCCGTCGTCCGACAGCCGCCGCCGGCCGACGAAGGCCCCGTAGCGGTAATGCACCAGACTGCGCGCGGCGTAGGGCTGGTCGGACAGGATCCGGGGGCCGGCCAGCCCCGCCGTCGCCGCGTGCAGGTCCCGGGCGAGCGCGGCCGCCTCGGCGTCGGAGCGCGGATAGACGGTCATGAACTTGCCCGAGCTGCCGCGCGGCGTCGCCCTGGAGTTCAACGCGCTGACCTGCTCCAGCGACCGGGCGAACTTGAAGCCCGACTTCTCCCGCAGCAGCACGCCCAGGGCCCTGGTGAGGACCTCGGGCGCGGAGGCGGCCGTGGCCGACACGTGCAGCTTCCATCCCTGCTCGCGCCGCGTCGCGGTCACGGGCGCGACCCGGCACCACATCTCGTCCGCCTCGACCGCCCAGCGCGCACCCGTACCCGTGGCGTGCAGCGCCCGGCGGAGCAGGTCTTCCAGTTCGACATCGGTAGCGTGGCTCGTCATTGCGTGTCCCTCTCAACGGTGAGAACCGCTGACGGGAAGGTGCCCGATGACATAAACAGACCAACACGCACCCACCTGGATTCACTTCATCCAGCGAGCGCACGGCGTGGTACCGCCAGGAGGGGGGCGCGCGCTCCGGCGCAGAAGAAAGCGCCGGGGCGTACGAAGCCACGCCGGGCAGCCGGAGCCGGCCGAGCGCACCGGGGCGCCCCTGCGGGTGTGACCGACCTTCCAGCCCCGGCCGGCCAGGACATCGCGGAACGCCCCCTCGACCGCCCGGCCAGGTCGGGCCGGATCAGGGTGCGGCCGGGTCCGTGGCACGCTGCTCGACCCTGAGGGCCATGACGACGACCGTGACGAGACAGAGCACGATGACCGTCTCGGCCCAGAAGAACGCGAGGTAGTCGAGCAGGCTTCCGATCGGAGGCGTTCCCGGCGCCGTGTTGCGGAAGGCGGCCAGGGCGAAGAGGGTGGCGGCCATCCAGCCGAGGGCCGGCCAGGTCATGCCGTGGCGGCGCGTGAGGAGGAACCACGCGCCGATCAGGACGGAGACGGCGAGCGCCCACATGGCCACCATCATGAAGGCGGCGAAGACGAGGACGCTGTTGGACCGGGAGAGGTCCACGCCGAAGGCGGCGACGTCCTCGTCCCCGGAGGCGTCCATCACGGCCGAGAAGAGGGCGTCGTTGTTGGACAGCTCGATGCGGACGGGCACCCTCTCACCTCCCGCCGTGGCGCCGAACTCGATGTCCGCGGCATAGGCGTCGAACGGATAGTCGGTGATCAGGCCGCCGGTGAGGTAGACGGGCAGGTCCCGGCTGGAGATGCGGCTGTGGGCCTTGAACGCCAGGTCGCCGCCGGTGGACGCCGACGTCTGCAGGACGAGGTCCTGACGGGGGGACACCCCTCCGGCCTCGGCGAGCTCTCCCCGCGGGACGACCGTCACGCGCAGGACGAGTTCCCGGCCGGCGGCGTCGACGTGCTGGACGGTGGCTCTGACGTCCACGCGGTCGGGAGCCGAACTTCCGGTCGAGTGCACCGTGTCCAGGGTCTGACGTTCGTCGAACTGCAGCCACCCGCCCACGGTGACGGCCGCCACCACGGCGAAGAGGACCAGTCCGGGGGCGAGCAGCTTCGTGCGCAGGGGGATCGGGGGTCGGGTCTCGGACACGGTGACTCCGATGTCTCGTGCCGTCAGGCGGCGGGCTTGCCGGACTGGTCGTGGGGGGAGCAGGGGATGCCTCCGCCGCCGGTGGTCCTGCCCGAGCCCTTCGCGGCACCGGCCGGGCCGGTGCCCGAGGGACCGCAGGCGGCGGAGCCGACGACGACCGCGCCGATCCCGGCGAAGGAACGCGGAGCGGGGCGTCGGGAAGGAAGGAAGGTCACGTGGGACTCCGATCGTGGGCTGGCGGGACGGAGGCGGGGCCGCGGCGGGAGAGGGAGGAGCGCAGGGGCGCGTGCGCGCGTCCTGCGGAAAGGGTGCCTGTTCCGCACCGCGAACGCGGGGAGCCGCAGCAGGCGGCACGGCTTCGTGTCAGGCACGGTGTCACTGACTGAAAGTGCGGTCGTATGCGCGATGCGGAGCGCACCACCCCGTGAACGGCCCTTCCACGTGCGGAGCGCGGACCGGAAGGAGACCGTGATCGCGCGCCTGGTCGGGGCGGCCCCGGAGGGTGGTCCCGTCACGATCGCTCCGGCACCCGCACCGCCGCGCGGGGCGAACCTCGGACCCGGGAAGGGGAGGCCGGGCGGGCGCGGTGTCGCCGGTCGCCCGGCCCGGCGCCGGGCCGGGCGCGCGAAAGGGCCCGGGGTAGAGTTCGGGGCATGGCGACCCGCAGTGATCAGATCCTGGAAGCGGCTGCGCGGGTGATCGCCCGACGCGGCATCCGTGGGCTGCGCGTGGAGGAGCTCGCGGGAGAGGCGGGGGTCTCCACGGCCCTCATCTACTACTACTTCAAGGACCGCGCGGGGATCCTGCGCAGCACCCTGGAGTTCATCAACGACCGCGCGGAGCGCTACACCGCGGAACGGGATCCGGACGCGCCGCCCCGGAGCCCCCGGGAGGAGCTGGAGGAGACGCTCCTCCTGGAGCTCCAGGACACCGTCGAGGTGCGGGAGAACAGCGCGGCCTGGGGCGAGCTCCGGGCCAGTGCCGTCTTCGACGAGCTGCTGCGCGAGGACCTGGCCCGGGCCACCCTGACCTGGACCCAGGAGGTCGCCGCCCTGCTCGGGCAGGTGCAGCCCATGGCGAGCGCGGCCGCGCTCGCCTCGGCGGGAGAGCGGCTCACCGCTCTTCTGGAAGGGCTCAGCATGCGCTGGCTCGGCGGCGGGATCCGGATCGAGCACGCGCGCGCCCTGCTGCGAGGCGCGATCGACGCGGAGCTGGCCGGACTTCGCTGAACTCGTGCAGACGCCGCATCGACCGCCTCGGCACGGGCGGCGGCGGCATCCACCGCGTCACCCGGCGGCAGCCCGTGAGACGAGGGAGCGGGTCCGGGGGCGTAGCCTGCCCCCGGACCCTGTCGGTGCCGCTCACATCGCACGCCGGCACGCTTGAGGACCAGGGTCATTCGTCATTGCGTCGCGTCCTGCCTTTGGACCACCGCCGATCGAGCTCGGCGGACCAGATTCGAACCGGCATTTCGACGCACCAGGGCCCGGGCCCGGTCGATCCGGCGATGAGCGGCGCATGCTGAGTCTGGAGCAATGGTCTGAGATTGACCGCGGTCTGCGTCTGCCCGGTTGGGCCGTCCCGGCGGGAAGTGCCGGGGGGAGGACTGGAACCTCCACTGGAACCGCGGATGTCACGACAAGGCTCAGCTTCAGCTTTGCGCTCCTCGCGCACCCCGGCCGTGTTCCGCGGCCGGGGAGTCCATGGTGTCCCCGCTACCCGAAGAGGTAGCCGAAGACGGCGTCGCCGACCCGCTGGTCGGTGACCTCGGCGCTGTTCGCCTGCTCGCGGGCGAACTTCACCGCCTGCTGGAGCTTCTCCACCCGCTCCAGGAGTTCGTTGACCCGGCGCGCGGGCAGTGCGCCCGAGAACTTCACCGTGGTCCGGTAACCGACCGCCACGTCCTCGTAGGAGACCTCGACCTGGGCCGGGTGCTTGTCCGTCGCCTCCGCCTTGACGTGGTTGCGCGGCACCTTCCTCGTCCGGACCGTGCGCACGACCTCGGTCTTCCGCGCGTCCGTCGACGGGTCCTGCGTCCACGGCTCCGCCGCGTCCAGCACCGGAAGCTTGCGGACGAAGGTGTTGACGTCCGTCAGCTGCTTCTCCGGGAACAGCAGGTACGCCACGGGCACCTGGCCCACGAGCACGCGCCCGTCGACCGTGACGTCCGCACGTGCCTCGCAGTTCGCCCAGTCCTTGGTGGCCGTCACGTCGAAGAGACGGGTCAGCGCCCGCGCGGTGTCGCGCAGCACGTCCTCGGCCTTCACCTGCACCAGGGTCGACTCGGGCGGCAGCTGCTCGCCCTCCCCGTCCTTCCCCGGGACTTGACGTCCTTCTCCACGGCGATGATCTGGTTCGGAAACGTTCGGGAATCGCGTGATTCGCTTCAGGCTGGACCCAGGTTCTGTCGTCCTATGGCACGCCCGTCAAGAGTGAGGCGAGGGCGACGGCTGCTTCGTAGGGTTCGGCGGCTTTGCCGTATCGGGTGGCGCTGCCGCGACACTGCTTCAGGTGGTTGAAGCACCGTTCCGCGACCTTGTGGTGCTTGGAGACCGCGCGGTCGAAGGCCGGCGGCCGACCTCCGCGGCTGCCGCGCCGGGCGCGGATCGCGTTCGAGCCGGAGCCCTTGTGGCCCAGGACGTGATCGGGTCGGATGCGGGGGCGCCCGGGTCCGATGCGGGCCACCGGATCGCTTCCCTCACGGTGGTGAACCGGGTGCAGTCGTTGGTGTTGCCGCGCGTCGGCGCGGTCCACGGCGTCTTCACAGGGCTGTGTTCCGTTCCGCCGCCGGGACCGCTGGAGGTGCGAGGAGGCATCACCTGATCTCCACTGCAGGACCACTTCGTGGCTCAGGGACTCGGTCGCCCCACGCAGTGGCTCCCGGCCCGCGTTGGCGGGGAATCGTCAAGACTTGTGGATGAGGAGTGGTTGGCTGCTGGCAGGCATAAGGGGCTTGAGTCTCCAGTAGGGGGAGACGCAAAGGTGGGGGCATGGACGGCGACACGCTTTACTCGATCGGCGAGCTCGCTCGGCGGACCGGTCTCACGGTCAAGACCATTCGGTTCTACTCCGATCGCGGAATCGTGGCGCCGACGGACCGCAGCCCGGCCGGCTACCGCCTCTACAGCATCGACGCCGTCGCACGCCTGGACCTCGTGCGGACCCTGCGCGAGCTGGGACTGGACCTTCCCACGATCCGCAAGGTCGTGGACCGCGAAGTCTCGCTTCGCGAGGTCGCCGCGGCGCACGCCGAAGCACTGGCAGTGCAGATCCGCGTCCTGCGCCTGCGGCGCGCGGTGCTGACGGCGGTGGCCGAGCGCGGGTCCACACCTGAGGAGACGGAACTCATGCACCGGCTGGCCCAGCTTTCCGAGGACGAACGCAGACGGCTGATCGGCGATTTCCTCGACGCCGTCTTCGGCGGTCTTGACACCGCCCCCGCATTCGCGGGGGTCATGCGCTCGATGACCCCCGAGTTGCCTGACAACCCGGAGGCAGAGCAGGTCCAGGCGTGGGTGGAGTTGGCCGAAATGTCCCTGGACCCGGGTTTCCGCGCATTCGTGCGGCGGATGGCCGAGGACCAGGCAGCCGAGCAGACCCGAAGCGACATGACGGTCCCGCGCCGCGACATCGCCGCAGCCGTCCGTGACCAGGCCGGCCCGGCCCTGACCGCAGGTATCGACCCGGCCTCACCCCAGGCCGATCCGATCGTCGCGGAGTTCACGGCGCACTACGCGCACCTCCTCGGCCGCCCCGACGACGTCGAACTTCGCCGCCGGCTGGCGACTCGGTTGGAGAGCGTGAACGATCCCCGCAGGGAGCGATACCTCCAGCTGCTCGCAGTGGTCAACGGCTGGCCGGCCCCGGAGAGTCTGACGCCGGTGTTCGACTGGTCCGTACAGGCTCTGCGCGTCCGGACACAGCAATGACGGGGCGGTCGCAAGGCGGCATGGGCCGGACGCGGCCGGCGTCGGGTGAAAACGCCGCCGCATATGATCGGTTGGTGAATGCCCCGGTCGTACTTCAGGTGGCCGCGTCGCCGGTCTCTCCCGCTCTCGTTCTTCGCCCCTGGCTCATGGAGGACGTTGCCGCATTGGTCGAGTTGAGCCGGGATCCCGCACTGCGCCAGTGGGCGAGCTCTGTCGTCGACAACGATGCCGACGGGACGCGCTGGGTGCAGGCCCAGCAGCAGGGCTGGGTATCAGGGGGCCGGTTCGGCTTCGCCGTCCTTGAGGCACAACCCGGTTCAGTTTGCGAACAGTTGGTGGGCAACGTGGTCCTCAAGGAAGTCATCTCCGGCAAACCGGCGGCCGAGGTGGGCTACTGGACCGCGGCGCACGCTCGCGGGCGGGGAGTGGCCTCCCGCGCTCTGGAAGCGCTCACCAGCTGGGCCTTCGACACCTTCAAGGGTGACGGGCTGGAGCGTCTTGAACTCCTGCACCAGGTGGACAACCTGGCATCGTGCCGGGTTGCGCAGAAGAGCCGGTACGACTTCGACAGCGTCCTGCCCGCGGCACCGCCCTCCTTCCCCCGCGATGGCCACCTGCACATACGGCGCACGAGTGCCTGAGATCCTCCCGGCTTCTGCGGATCGGCTGAGGCTGCTCACGCCGCGAGGGTCTCGGGGCGTTCGACGAGGTGGCCGCGTTCGAAGCGGGCCCCGGCACGGACCAGAGCGACGAGGTGGGGTGCGTTCACGGCCCGCCAGCGGGCCTGGGCTGACTCGACCAGCATGAAGACCATGGCCAGCCCGGCGGCCCGGCTGCCGGCACCCTTCGTCACCTTGGTCCGCAGCCGCACGGTGGCGAACGTCGACTCGATGGGATTCGTGGTCCGCAGATGAATCCAGTGCTCGGCGGGGAAGTCGTAGAACGCCAGCAGCTCGTCCTCGTCGTCCGTGATCTTCTCAGCGGTCTCAAAGAGCCCTCACGATCGACCGGCGAGTCTCGACATCAGCACGACAGCAGGACACGTTTCCGGAGAAGGTCGAAGCCGGCGCGGCCGAACATCTGGTGCTTGAGCATCTTGATCCGGTTGACGTGGCCTTCGACGACTCCGGAGTTCCACGGCAGGGGGAGGCCGGCGACGACGGCACCGCGGTCGCGGTCGATGCCCGCGGCGAGGGCGTGGAGGCTGGGCAGGTCGTCCTGCCGGACGGCGTCGAACCACTCTGGCAGACGCTCGCCCTGGCGCTCGGTGAGCATGACGGCGAAAGAGCGGACGTGGCGGGTCAGAGCGTCGAGTTCTGGCAGAGCGACAGGATGGGACACGCTCTCGCGGCGGCATGCCGCGAACGGACTTGTCGCATCGCATTCACAATGTATGTAACGGCTCCACACCGCAGTGGCCGAGAACGTGGCGTCGACGGTGGTGGCCTGCCGTGATGGGATTACGCGGCAGGGCGACGAGCTGTTACGTCCGCCCGGCTGGTTTGCGACTGCGGATCACCCGTCAGTCGACCAGCGTGATAGGACTGTTCGAGCTGTTCGATCTATGTCTACGGGGGATGCGAGTCGTGGCTGTCACGGTGCCGGACTGGGCGGACACGCTGCTGGACCTGGTGGGGGTGAACTGGCCCAACGTCGACGAGGACGCGTACCGCGACATGGCGGACGCGCTGCGGGAGTTCGCGGACGATCTCGCCGACGACGGCCAGCTCGCCAACAACCACATGGAGCGTCTGCTGTCGTCGGGGCA
The DNA here is from genome assembly GCF_042874095.1 of Streptomyces sp. NPDC004266. Classification (NCBI taxonomy): domain Bacteria; kingdom Bacillati; phylum Actinomycetota; class Actinomycetes; order Kitasatosporales; family Streptomycetaceae; genus Streptomyces; species Streptomyces sp. NPDC004266. The sequence continues at coordinate 331,685 of NZ_JBIAMM010000008.1, read as the reverse complement.
CGGCGAGGCGATGGACGCGCTGGGCGAGCACTGGACCAAGGTCAAGGGCAAGCACCTGAAGGACATGGTCTCCGCCGCCCGGACGATCGCCGACGCACTCGACATGGCGGCGGGCGCGATCGAGGTCATGAAGGGCAAGGCACTCGTCGAGCTGGGGGTGCTGGCCGGCCAGACCGGCCTGGCCATGGCGTTGATCCCGGTGACCGGCGGTCTGTCCGCGCTGCTCGGCGCCGGAGCGATCGCCTTCACGAAGAAGCAGTTGCTGAAGTTGATCACGCAGGCGATGGAGGAGGCGGTCGGTCACGTCGTCTCGGTGATGACCGAGCCGGTCGTGGCCGCGCTGGAGAACATGGCGGCGGACCTGGTCGTCCAGGTGAGCATGGACGCGCTGGGCGTCCAGAACGGCGTGGACCTCGACCGGACGAAGCAGGCCGGCAAGGACGGCTTCGACGAGGGGGTGCAGGGCGCCAAGGAGGGCCTGAACCTCGCCTCCGCCGGAGGCGGAGGCGGCAGTGGTGGCAAGGGCAAGGGCTTCCACATCGAGCACGACGAGCACGAGCAGGCCGGGACCAGACTGAACGGGGTGAGTCTCGGCATCCACGGCAAGACCGCCGGGAAGCTGACCAAGGCCAAGGGGCACCAGCGCCGCAACAGGGGTCGGGACGACATCGCCGACGCCCTCGACCCGGTCATCGAGAAGGCCATGGGCGCCCTGGCGAAGTCCGCCAAGACCATGGGCGACCACATCGGCGAGACCCTGCCGAAGGCCGTCAAGCAGATCTCCAAGGACCACAAGAGCAACGACGACGCGATTCGTGACCGCATCGCCCGCCAGCGCAAGGGCGACCACGACAGCGACAGCGGCGGGGGCGCCTCCCGGACGCCGCACCGCAAAAAGCCCGGCGACAGCGCTCGGACGAGGCCGAACGGGCTGCGCGAAGTCCGTGACGACCCGCGTCGTCACTCCATCCCGCTGGACCGCAAGACGTGCAAGTCCGACCCCGTCGACATCGCGACAGGAGAGATGACCCTGCCGCAGGTCGACCTCTCCCTGCCCGGCGTGCTCCCCCTCGTCGTGGACCGTACACACCTGTCGGCGTACCGCTACGGCCACTGGTTCGGCCGCAGCTGGTCCTCGCTGTTCGACGAGCGTCTGGAAGCCGACCCTGTGGGGCCGGGTGTCGTCTGGGCCCGCAGCGACGGATCGTGCCTCGTCTACCCCCGGCTCCCGCAGCCCGGCGACGACCGGGTCTGGCCCACCGAAGGACCGCGGATCGCCCTCGCCCACGGCGGCGTGTACGAGGACGTGACCACCTACACCCTGTCCGAGCCCGGAGGAGTCACCCGCTCGTTCACCGGGAGTCCCTACCGCACCTCCCCGGCCTACTGGCTCACCGAGCTCAGGGACCGCCACGACAACACCATCGCCTTCGCCCGCCGCCCGGACGGCGCGCCTTCCATGGTGTCCCACAGCGGCGGCTACAGGGTCCAGGTGGACGTGGCCGACGAGCGGATCACCACCCTGCGTCTGCACACCCCGCAGGGAGCCGTCACCGTCATGTCGTACGGATACGACGCGGACGGCAACCTCGATGCCGTCACCAACTCCTCCGGCACGGCGACGCGCTTCGCCTACGACCCCAGTGGCCGCATCACCTCATGGACCGACCGCAACCGGTCCACCTATCTGTACGTCTACGACACCGCCGGCCGCGTGGTCCAGACCGTGGGACCCGACGGCTTCCTGTCCTCCTCCTTCTCCTACGACAGCGAAGCGGGCATCACCCGCTACACCGACTCCACTGGCGCCACAAGCGTCTTCCACCTCAACCACCTCCTCCAGGTCGTCGCCGAGACCGACCCCCTGGGCAACACGATCAGCCAGATCTGGGACCGCTACGACCGGCTCCAGAGCCGCACCGACAGCCAGGGCCGCACCGTCACCTACACCTGGGACGAGGACGGCAACCCCACATCCGTACGCGAGCCGGACGGTTCCCTCTCCACCACGCAGTACGACCATCGGGGCCTGCCCACCGTCGTGACCGCCGCCGACGGAAGCGTGTGGCATCGCACCTACGACGACCACGGCAACAACGTCTCCCTGACCACGCCGGACGGGGCCACCACCCTCTACGCGTACGACCCGAACGGCGCCCTCGCCGCGGTCACCGACCCGCTGGGCATGCGGCAGACCTACCGCTCAGACGAGGCCGGCATGGTGCTGGCCCACACCGACGCCCAGGGCAGGACGACCACCCTGGTCCGCGACGCGTTCGGGCGGCCCGTCTCGGTCACGGACGCCGACGGCGCCACCACCACGTGCACGTGGACCGTCGAAGGACACCTCGCCTCACACACCCGTCCCGACGGCGCCACCCAGCGGTGGACCTACGACGGGGAGGGCAACTGCCTCACCGAGACCGACGCCAACGACGGCATCACCCGGTACGAGTACACCCACTTCGACCAGCCGGCCTCCCGCACCACTCCCGACGGCGCCCGCTACGACTTCCGTTACGACACCGAATTGCGTCTCACCGAGGTGCGCAACACCGCCGGGCTGACCTGGAGTTACGCGTACGACGCCGTGGGGCGCCTGGTCTCCGAGACCGACTTCGACGGCCGCACCCTGCGTTACTCCTACGACCCCGCGGGCCGCGCGCACAGCCGCACCAACCCGCTGGGACAGACCGTCACCACCCACCTGGACGACGCCGGCCGCGTCATCGCCCGCGACGTCGACGGTGTCGTCACCACCTACGCCTACGACCGGTCCGGCCGCCTCACCGAGGCACGATCCGCCGATTCCTTCCTCGCGCTGGAGTGGGATGCCATGGGCCGGACCGTGGCCGAGACCATCGACCGGCGCACCAGCCGGTACGGCTACGACGGGCTCTCGCGCCGGACCCTGCGGGTCACTCCCGGCGGATCCATCACCCGCCTCACGCACGACGAGGCGGGCAACCGCACCCACATGTCCCTCGACGGCCACGGCATCGCCTTCTCGTACGACGCCACCGGCCGCGAGGTGACCCGCTCTTTCGGCAGCCCCGAGCAACCCGTAGTCCTCGGCACCGCCTACGACGCGGTGGGCCGGATCAGGGAACACCGCCTCACCGCTCTGGACCGGACCCTCAGCCACCGCCTCTACGCCTACCGCGCCGACGACCGACTGGAGACCGTCACCGACGGGCTGACCGGCAATCGCAGGCATTACGAACTCGACCCGACGGGACGGCCCCTGCGCGTCGAGGCCCACGGCTGGACCGAGACCTACGCCTACGACAGCGAGGGCAACCAGACCTCCTCCCAGTGGCCCGACAAGGCCCCGCACCCCGAGTCCCGCGGCCGGCGTGCGTACGACGGCAACCGACTGCAATCCGCCGGCGCCCTGCACTACACCTACGATGCGGCCGGCCGCATCGTCGAACGGCGCAAGAAGCGAATATCCCGCAAGCCCGACGTCTGGTGCTACGAGTGGGACGCGGCCGACCGGCTGACCGCCTGCACCACACCCGACGGCACCCGGTGGACCTACCGCTACGACCCTCTCGGCCGCCGTATCGCCAAGCGACGGCACGCCGACGACGGCACCGTCGTTTCCGAGACCCTCTTCAGCTGGGACGGCAGCCGGCTGGCGGAACAGACCGACTCCTCCACCGGCACCACCTTGACCTGGGAGTACGACGGCCACCGCCCGATCGCCCAGGCCGAGCGCCGCACGGCACAGAACCCCGGCGGTGACCAGGAATCCGTCGACGCCCGCTTCTTCGCGATCGTCACCGACCTCGTCGGCACACCCACGGAACTCGTCGACCACACGGGCGCCACCGCCTGGCACAGCCGCGCCACGCAGTGGGGCGCCACCGCCTGGAACCGGGACGCCACCGCGCACACGCCGCTGCGCTTCCCCGGCCAGTACGCCGACCCCGAGACCGGCCTGCACTACAACTTCTTCCGTCACTACGACCCCGAGGCCGGCCGCTACGTAAGTCCCGATCCCCTCGGCCTGGACCCCGCCCCCAACCCCGCCGGCTACGTCACCAACCCCACCACCGAGGCTGATCCGCTCGGGCTTGCGCCCTGCATGCAGGGGCTGGAGGACATGGCGCACAAGATCTCCCAGGTCCTGCCCCCGCGCGGACAGAAGCACCAGACTGTCGCGATCATCGCCACCCGCCACGACGGCAAGGACGTTCTCGTCGTCGCCGGGACCAGCAAGAGCAAGCTGTCACCGGCTCAGCGGAAACTGGCTCAGGAGATGGGTCTGTATCCACTCCCGAACGATCAGTACCTGCCGCCGACACCGCCGAACGTCCCGGGCGGGCATGCGGAGCAGAACATCCTGCATTACCTCAGTCGCCTGCACAACAAGGGCTCGGACGACTGGCTGCCCACCCACGGCGCGGCCCACCGCAGCGTCTGCCCGGACTTCTGCGCCCCTATCATCCGTATCGAAGGCATGCTCGCGGGCCCGACCTACGGCGATGACAATCCCACCCATCGGCGGCAGTTCTACTGGCCCAGCCGCTACACCCCGGACACGAACTAGGACCCGCACATGAACTACCCCCGCGTACCCGCACGGCTGCTTGCCGGTGAGGCAGTCCCCGGTGTCGTCGAGGCTTTCGGGAACCTGGACGGCTTGCTGCTGCGCGACGGAGCACACTGGCTCGTGACCCGGCACGGGGGCACGATCACCATCGGCAAGGTGGACGTCGATCCGTCCCGAGTGTTCTCCGACCGTGCAATGTGGACCGACCCGAATCCCGACGCGTCCGGCACGTACTGCTCGCCTCTGCCCGGCGGCGCCATGGCCATCAGCGGCCGGGAGGCCGTCACCGTCTACGAACCCGACGGGACCGTCCGTTGGGAACACCGTCACCGGGAATGGCAGCATTCGCCCGAGGCCACCGGTGCGTGCGCACCCGACCCGGCCGGCCGTGTCCTCCTGACGACCATGGCCGGCCCGCTGGGAGCCGACGGTCTCTCCACGGGCGACATCTGCCGCGCACTGGACCTGGCCACCGGAGAGGTGCTCAGCGAGCACCTCCTACCGTCCCGCGCCGCAGCGTACGAGTTCCAGGGGCTTCCCGACGCGCGCCCCGAGGTTCTGCTCACCGCTTCCATGGGGCAGGACGGCACCCTGTGCTTTTGGGTCACCTTCGAGGACGGCGAGCTCGACGTCCGGACGACGGGCACCGTCACGGAAGCCTGCGTCGGAGTCGGCCCGGACGGGGCGCTGGTCATCCAGGACATCGGCGGCGGATACCTCACCCGTACTCAGGACGGCACCGACGACGTCCTGCTGGAGGCGGGCGACATCCTGCCCGAGGGATGGGTGTTCGTCGGCTACACCCCGGGCTTCGTCGACGACAAGCGGATCCTGGTTGTGGCGGCCGAGGAACAATGGGCGGAGGAGGGCACCCACTTCCTCCTCGACGCCCGCACGCTCCGCCCCCTCGCCGAACTCGACTACCCGCAGCCGCCAGGGGTCACTGCCGTGCCGCTCGGCGACGGTACCTGGCTCACTCACGACGAAGAGACAGTTCAGCGCTGGGCCATCGCCTGATCTGGTTTGGTCCAGCGGCCGGTTCACCCGATCGTCGTGCCATTCCTGACATCGATGCTATTGATCAGAAACTCATGGGGTTCTCGTCCAGGACGTAGCGGACGTGCAGGCCGCCGAAGTAGCCGCGGACGATGTGCGGCTGACGCTTGCGTCGGCGGAAGAAGCGGCTGGTCTCCGTGGCGAGTTCGGCCTGATCGCGGGCTCGGTGCTGCTTGGGCAGGCTGTGTTTGAGGTCGGCGTTGACCAGTTCGTCGGGGTTCAGTTGAACGCGTTCAACGAGTCTGGCAAGGTATCTCTCCACGGCCCACCCGTACCGGTTGGCCGATACGGGCTGAGGGTGGGGGTCCTGGTGGCGGGCAGAAGCAGGCTGCGTGCGTGGGGGGCGGCCCTCGGTGGCTTGATGGTGGTTCTGGCTGCCCTGACGGCATGTGCCGGCCCCTATCAGTACTACGAGGGAACAGGGATCCACGACACTACGGCGGCCGAAGTCGCCGGCGGCTGGGAAAACGTCGAGGGGACCCGCGTGGTGCTCCGCAAAGACGGAACGGCTCTTCTGGAAAAGCTCGACGGGCAGGATTTCGACTTCGAGGACGGATGGCGCCTCTCCGGTACGGGAACCTGGCAACTGGCCGACGACGATGGCGGACAGGTCGTCCGACTCACACTGACAGCCCGGACCCGACTGGAGAGCCGTTCCCCCGTGACGGCCACTGATGCCTCGACTACCGAACCCCCATCGACATACTCGTGGTCCTTCTACGTGGACCGCGATCAGCACGACGAGTTGAAGCTGTTCTTCTTCTACGGCGATCCCGACATCGGGAACACATACGTGATGACGCGTGAGGCAGATTCATAGCCATTCGTTGATCGCTGCGACCAGCACAGTCGCCTCGTAGCGGACCGTGAGCTTGTCGTAACTCGTGGCGACCGTGCGATTGAGTTTCGTTGCCACGTCGCCGACCTTGGGGCGGGGGTCTCGGTTCGGTCGAACGGTTTTTGCGGTCACGGAGCCGTCCGGCGGCCGGACGAACCTGACGCGAACCCGTGGCCCGTGTTCAGGAGTTGACCGCAGGAGGGGTTGACGGGGGTTCGCCGCCTCCATAACTTCACACCTTGATATAAGCCTTGCCGCCCTGCGGTGCGCGCGGCGGTCCGGGTCGCCCGGACCGCCGCGGCGCCGTGGCGCCCCCACCGAAAGGCATGTCAGGTGCATTACAGGTCTTGGTTGTCCGTACCTCGGTCGTCCGTACGGCGGAGCCGATCGCGCCCCCGCCGCCTCGCCGCCCTCGTGACCGGCGCCCTCCTCGCGAGCGGCCTGGTCATGACCGGCCCCGGCGTCGCACAGGCCGCCGGCGAACGGGTCGACGTCTGGCTGACCACCACCTCCGACGCCGGAGGCCGTACCGTCACCCGGGGACTCGCCCCGCAGGCACCGACCGCCTTCGGCCCCGCGGGCGGCAGCGCGAGCCACACCGTCGCCGTCGACGAGGCCACCACCTACCAGCAGTTCGAGGGCGGCGGCGCCTCCCTCACGGACACCACCGCACACCTCCTGCGCGGCGGGGCGGTCAGCGCCGCCACCCGCGACGAGGTCATGCGCAAGCTGTTCTCGCCGACCGACGGCATCGGCCTCTCCTTCGTCCGCAACCCCATCGGCGCCTCCGACCTCTCCCGGCCCGGCAACGTCTCCCTCGACGACACCTGCTGCGACCTCTCCGACTTCGGCGCGAACGGCTACGACACGAACGTGCGGCTGCTGACCGTCCAGGCCAAGCAGCTCAACCCGGCCCTCCGCGTGAAGGGGGTGCCGTGGAGCGCCCCCGGATGGATGAAGGACAACGGCCGGATGGACCAGATGGGCTGGCTGAAGTGGGAGTACTACCCGCTCTACGCCCAGTACCTGGTCAAGTACGTCCAGAGCTACCAGGCGGCCGGGATCAAGGTCGACTACCTCTCCGTCCAGAACGAGCCGAACTGCTGCCAGGCCGGCAACCCCACCGCCATGAACTATCCCGGCATGAGCTGGAACCCCTCCGGCCTGGTCGAGTTCACGAAGAACCACGTCTACCCCGCCTTCCGCGCGGCCGGCATCACCACCAAGGTCCTCGTGCACGACTGGAACTACGGTGACTACGCGAACTTCGGCGCGGCCGTCCTCGGAGACGCGGGCGTACGGAACGACCCCCTCTTCGGGGGCATCGCCTGGCACGGCTACGCCGGCGACCCGGCCGTCGGCAGCCAGGTCCACGCCCAGTACCCGTCGGTGCGCCAGTTCAGCACCGAACACTCCGGCGGCACCTGGATCACCGACCAGCACGACGAGGACCTGAAGGACATCGTCTCCTACGCGCGCAACTGGAGCAGCAGCCTGGTGAAGTGGAGCCTGGCGCTCAACCAGGACATGGGCCCGCACAACGGCGGCTGCGGCACCTGCACCGGGCTGATCACCGTGCAGGAGGGCGGAGCGCGCGCCGGGCAGGTCGACTACACGATCGAGTACTACACGACCGGACACCTCACGAAGTTCGTCCGGCCCGGCGCGTACCGCATCGCCTCGACCGACGACCCCGGCCTGCCGAACGTCGCCTGGCGCAACCCGGACGGCTCCAAGGCCCTCATCGCCCACAACGGCGGCGCAGCGGCACGGTCCCTCCGCGTGGACTGGGGCGGCCAGTCCTTCACGTACACCCTGCCGGCCCGCACCACCGCCACCTTCACCTGGGCGGGGACACCGGGCGGCACCGCCCCGACCGGCCCGCTGACCGGCCTGGCCGGCAAGTGCCTCGACGTCGCCGGAGCCGCCACCGCCGACGGCACCCCGGTCCAGCTCCACACCTGCAACGGCACCGCGGCACAGCGGTGGACGCTCGCCGCCGACGGCACCGTCCGGGCCCTCGGCAAGTGCCTCGACGTCACCGGCGCCGCGACCGCCGACGGCACGAAGGTGCAGCTCTACACCTGCAACGGGACCGGCGCGCAACGCTGGTCGTACGACCCCGGGACCCATGACGTCGTCAACACGGCAGCGAACAAGTGCCTGGACGTCACCGGCAACTCCTCGGCCGACGGCACCCGCACGCAGATCTGGACCTGCACGGGCGGCGCCAACCAGAAGTGGACCCACCAGCCGTCCTGAACCCCCTTCTCCCCGACCCCCTCTTCCGAGGAGCCCGCATGCCGCACCCGCGCCACCGAAGAAGGGCGAGCGCCGCCGCGCTCGCCGCCACCGCGGTCCTCGCCGGACTGCTCGCCGGAGCCGTGCCCAGCGCCGCCGCCCCCGACGCCGACGGAGAACCGGCGCCCTGGTCCGTCGACCGCTTCGAAGGAGAGGTCCCCTTCACCGGACCGCCCGCCGAGGGCCTCTTCACCTGGGGCAGCGACGCCGACGACCACCCCGCGCTCACCCTCGCCGAGCGCGCCGACGCCCCCGAGGGCACCAAGGTCCTCGAAGGCCGCTACGACATCAGCGGCTGGGGCGGGTTCACCCACGACTTCGCCTTCGACCGGCCCGCCCAGGACTGGACCGCCCACAAGGGCATCCGCTTCTGGTGGTACGGGCAGAACACCGCGCCCCTGCCGCCCGGCTCCGGAAAGCGGATCAGCTTCGAGATCAAGGACGGCGGGGCGAACGGCGAGGCCTCCGAACTCTGGACGACCTCCTTCACCGACGACTGGGAGGGCTGGCACCTCGTCGAGATCCCCTTCTCCGAGTTCCGCTACCGCGCCGACTACCAGCCGGTCGGCGGCATCGACCAGGTCCTCGGCCTCGACCGCATGTGGGGGTACGCGCTCACGCTGCCGACCGGCGCGCCCGGCCGCTTCGCCCTCGACGGCGTCGAGCTGTACGGGAAGGCGGACCCCGCCCTCGGCACCCGTGTCACCACGGGAGCCGTGGTCCACCCCGTCGAGGAAGGAGGAACGGCCCGCATCGACGTCTCGGTGACCACCACCGGCTCCTCGCCCACCGGCGGACCCGTCACCGTCACGTACACGACGGACGACGGCGGGCCCGCCGAGCCGGGGAAGGACTACTCCCCGGTCTCCGGCAGCCTCGTCTTCCCTGCCGGCACGCCGTCCGGGACGACCCGCTCGATCACCGTGCCGACCCTGAAGGACGGGGCCGCCGAGGAGGCCGAGACGATCCCGGTGAAGCTGACCGTCGACGGCGCCGAGGCACCCGCCGAGACACCGGCCGTCGTCGTCGACGCGCACGGACTGCCCTACCTCGACGAGCGGCTGCCGGTGAGGAAGCGCGTCGCGGACCTCCTCTCCCGGATGACGCTCCGCGAGAAGGCCGGCCAGATGACCCAGGCCGAACGCAACGCCCTGCGCTCGCCCGGCGACATCGCGGGCTACGGCCTCGGTTCCCTGCTCTCCGGCGGCGGCTCCGTCCCCACCCCCAACACGCCGGAGGCGTGGGCCCGCATGGTCGACGCCTACCAGCTGCGCGCCCGGGCCACCCGGCTGCAGATCCCGCTGATCTACGGCGTGGACGCGGTGCACGGCCACAACAACGTCGTCGGCTCGACGATCATGCCCCACAACATCGGGATCGGCGCCGGACGGGACCCGGGCCTCGCCGCCAGGACCGGCGCCGTCACCGCCCGGGAGGTGCGGGCCACCGGTGTGCCCTGGGACTTCGCCCCCTGCCTGTGCGTGACCCGGGACGAACGCTGGGGCCGCTCCTACGAGTCCTTCGGCGAGGACCCCGCGCTCGTCACCGCCATGGAGACCGTGATCGACGGGATGCAGGGCGCGCCGGACGGCCGGGACCTCGACCGGAACGACAAGGTGCTGACCACCGCCAAGCACTTCGTGGGGGACGGCGGCACCGCCTACGGCTCGTCGACGACCGGTGCGTACACGATCGACCAGGGCGTCACCCGCGTCACCCGCCGGGAACTGGAGGCCGTCCACCTCGCGCCGTTCGCCGAGGCCGTCAAGCACGGAGTGGGCACGGTCATGCCCTCCTACTCCTCGCTCGACGTCCTCGGCGACGACCGGGGACCCGTGAAGATGCACGCGGACGCCGAGATGATCAACGGCGTGCTGAAGGACCGGATGGGCTTCGAGGGCTTCGTCATCAGCGACTGGCAGGCCATCGACCAGATCCCCGGCGACTACCCGAGCGACGTGCGGACCTCGGTCAACGCCGGCCTGGACATGATCATGGTGCCGACGAACTACCAGGAGTTCACCCGGACACTGGTCGCCGAGACGGAGGCGGGCCGCATCCCCACCGCGCGGATCGACGACGCCGTCGCCCGGATCCTCACCCAGAAGTTCCGCCTGGGCCTCTTCGAGAAGCCGTACGCGGACACCACCCGCCTGGCGGCCGTCGGCTCGCCGGAGCACCGCGCGGTGGCGCGGGAGGCGGCGGCCGCCTCGCAGGTGCTCCTCAAGAACGACGGCGGTGTGCTGCCGCTCGATCCGGGCCAGAACGTGTACGTGGCGGGATCCAACGCCGACGACCTCGGCAACCAGGCCGGCGGATGGACCGTCACCTGGCAGGGCGCCTCGGGCCGGACGACCACCGGCACCACGATCCTGGAGGCGATGCGGAAGTCCGCCGGTCCCGGCACCACGCTCACGTACTCCCAGGACGCCACCGCGCCCACCGCCGGACACGACGTCGGTGTCGTGGTGGTCGGCGAGACGCCCTACGCCGAGGGCGTGGGCGACGTGGGCAACGGGCACGACCTGGAACTGAGCGCGGCCGACCGGGCGGCCGTCGACCGGGTCTGCGCCGCGATGCCGTGCGCGGTCCTCGTCGTCTCCGGCCGCCCCCAGCTCATCGGCGACCGGCTGCCCGCGATCGACGCCCTGGTGGCGTCGTGGCTGCCGGGGACGGAGGGCGACGGCGTGGCGGACGTCCTGTACGGACGGCGGCCCTTCACCGGACAGCTCCCGGTGAGCTGGCCGAGGTCGGAGGACCAGCTGCCGCTGAACGTGGGCGACACGCGCTACGACCCGCAGTTCCCGTACGGCTGGGGCCTGACCACGCTCCACCGCGCACCGGGGGGAGGGGAGCCGGCGCTCCGGGCGATCGGGCTCGCCGCCCGCGCCCTCCAGAAGGCCGGACACGGGGACTCCGCCGCGGCGCGGGGACTCGTCGGCCGGGCCCGGCTGATCGTCCAGGAGCGCATCGGGCAGAACGTCACGGAGAGGACGGCGAAGCCGTTCGCCGAGGCGGACCACCTGCTGCTCACCGGTGACCCGGCGGGCGCGGTCGGCCGGCTGACCGAGGCCTTCCGCGCGGCGGGCTGACCGGCTGGACAGCGCGCCGGACCTTCCCGGTCCCGCCGTCCGCGGAGGCGGCGGGACCGGGAAGGCCCCCGCGGGGCGGCTGGGGCGCACCGTGGTGATTTCGGTAAGGCTCCGTCACAGAACCGTGAAGCGGGGGCGCGAACCTGGTGTTCACCTCAGCGCAGTTCGCGCGCTGTCATCGGGGGGAGTACCACCATGAGTTCCGTTCGCAGAGCCGCCGTCGTCCTCGTCGCCGCGTCCGCCCTGGCCCTGACCGCCTGCGGGCCCTCCGAGGACGGCGCCGCGGGCGGCCCCGCGGCGCCGACCGCGACGCCCCCCGCCGCCACCCCCTCCACGCCGTCGAAGCCCACGAAGCCCGCCGAGTCGTCGAAGCCGTCGACGCCCGCCACGCCGTCGAAGCCGGTCAAGGTGCCGACGCCCGCCAAGCCGGTCTCGCCGTCGACCGATCCGGACTACGACGTCTTCCCGTGCAGCACGTACGACGTGACGTTCACGGCGAGTCTGGCCGAGTCCACGACCAGCAGCTACCTGCTGAAGATCACCAACAAGAGCGGCAAGCCGTGCCGGGTGCTCGGCCACCCCGTCGTGACCTTCGGCGACCTGGACGGGCAGGCGACGGAGCGCGGCGCCGCCCCCGGCATCGAGGAGGCCATCCGGCTCGCCCCCGGCGAGTCCGCCTACGCGGGACTCATGGGGGGGCCTGAAGGGGCCCAAGAGCAAGACGGTCTCCTCGATCGCGATGACCATGGAGACCGAGTCCGACCTGAAGCAGGTGCCGCTCAAGGCCTCGACGCCCGGCTTCAACGTCTCCGAGGAGAACTCGGTCACCGCGTGGATGGACAACGCCGAGGACGCGCTCAGCCTGTAGCCGCCCGCTCTTCCGCCGCGGCCGGCCGGAGCCGGCCGCGGTACCGCCCGGGGAGGGCGGGGCTTACGGCGTGTTTCCCGCGTCCCCCGGCGGCGGGGTGGCGAAGAGGCGCCAGGTCCGCCGTATCCGTCCGGCGAAGACGCAGGTCAGAGCGGTTCCGGCCACCGCCCATGCGGCCGGGTGGGTCCACACGGCGGTGCCGAGCTGCCGCGCGAGCACGAAGGCGCCCATGGCGACGACGAACCAGCCGAACGCCGTGCGCAGCGCGTCCTGCGGGACGCGGCCCGCGAGCCGGCCGCCCACGAGACTGCCGGCCACCGCCGCGGCGGACACGGTCAGGGCCAGGCCCCAGTCGAGCCGGCCGCCCGAGAGGTGTCCGGCGAGCCCGGCGAAGGAGTTCATGCCGATGACGAGGAGCGAGGTGCCGACCGCGACGCCCATCGGCAGCCCGCCGAGGACGACGAGCGCCGGGACGACGAGGAAACCGCCGCCCGAGCCCACCAGCCCCGTCACCGCGCCGACCGCGAGACCCTTGACCGCGCTGTGCCTCGGCGACGGCTCGGCGTGGACCCGCTGGGCCTTCTCCCTGCCGCGCCGGGGCCTGCGGAGCATCGCGACCGCCGTGACCGGCATCATCAGGGCGAAGGCGACGAGCAGGGCCGTCCCCGGGACGTGCTCGGCGAGCCGCCCGCCGCCGTACGCGCCGGCCATGCTGAACCCGCCGAAGAGCAGACCGGTCCGCCAGTGGACCCGGCGGGCCCGGGCGTGGGGGAGCAGCGCGGCGAGGCTGGTCACGCCGACCACGAACAGGGAGGTGGCGATCGCCTCCTTGGTGTCCTGCCCGGCCAGGTAGACCAGGATCGGCACCGTCAGGATCGAGCCGCCGCCCCCGAGGACGCCCAGGCTGAGGCCGACGAGCAGGGACGCCGCGACGACCAGGGCGGTCACGACGTGCTCCGCAGCCCCGCGATCACCGTGCGGACGTCGGTGCGGGGCCCGCGGTTGTACGGCAGCCTGGACAGCAGCACGCCCATGGCGCAGGAGTTGCTGAGGGCCGCGTAGGTCAGACCCGCCCCGATCGCGGTGCCGATCAGATGGGCGCCCGGGACGAACACCCCGACCAGGCCGGTGGCCAGGACGATCGAGCCGGCCACGAGCCGGACCTGACGCTCCATGTCCCACCGCTCCGGACCCCGCTCGACGGGCGAGCCGGCCGTCTCCCAGGCGACGACGCCGCCCTCCAGGACGCGGAGGTCCGGCAGCCCGGCACCGGCCAGGACCTCCTCGGCCCGGGCCGCGCGCTGTCCGGAACGGCAGACGAGCACGACGTCCCCGTCGAGGTGGGGCAGGAGCTCGGCGCGGTGCTCGATCAGGGTGTTCAACGGCACGTTGTACGAGCCGGGGATGTGCGCCGTACGGAACTCGCCGGGCGTCCGCACGTCGAGCAGTCGCGGGGCGCGCCCTTCCTGGACGAGCCGGTGCAGCGCGGCGGGCGTGAGGGCGGGGGTGGTGCTCATGGGATTCCACTTCAAGTCGGTCCGAGCGTACCCGGGGGGGTATGCGCGAGGTGGTGAGGGGTCGCGGGCGACGTGGCCCGAGGGGGGGTGGTCAGGCGTCGAGGGTCTCGGCCGGCGACGCCGTCAGGGCCCAGGCGGCGTGGCCGCCGAGGAGGTCGGAGACGTCACGGAAGCCGCGCTGCCGCAGCAGGCTCGCCGCGATGGAGGAGCGGTGACCGCCGGCGCAGTGCAGGACCAGGGGCCGGTCGGTGGGCAACTCGGTCGTACGGTGCGGGAGTTCGCCGAGCGGGATGTGCAGGGACGTCTCGATGGAACCGTTCGCCGCGCGCTCGCCGCAGGTGCGGACGTCCACGACGACCGGCGGCCGCTCGCCCGCGAGGGCGGTGCGCAGCTGCGCGGCGGTGACCCGGCTCGCGGGGGAGACCTCCTCGGCGAGTGACTCCAGGGCGTCCTCGGGGTTGCGCAGGTAACCGACGACCCGGTCGAAGCCGATCCGGGCGAGGCGGGTGACGACCTCCTCCTCCCGGTTCTGCGGGGCCATGACGAGCAGCTCCGCGGCCGGGTGGAGGACGGTGCCGGCCTGCTCGGCGAAGCGGCCGTCGGCGGGGACGTTCACCGCGCCGCGCAGATGTCCGGCCGCGAACTCCTGGGGGTCGCGCGCGTCGACCACGAGCGCGCCGGCGGCTCGCAGCCCGGTGAACTCGTCGAGCGCCAGCGGACGAGGAGCCGACGCGTCGTAGCGGGCGCGGTCCTTGCGGTTGAGCTCGGCGTCGTACGCGAAGTAACCGGGCGCGGCCGGCTGTCCGGCGGTGACGAGCGCGACGAACTCCTCGCGGCCCATCGGGGCGCAGGCGTAGTTGGTCGCCCGCTGCTCGCCGATCGTGGAGGACTTCTCCGTGGAGAGGTTCTTGCCGCAGGCCGATCCGGCGCCGTGCGCGGGAAAGACCCGGACCTCGTCCGGCAGCCCCATCAGCTTGTTCTGCACGCTGTCGTGGAGCATCGCGCCGAGCTCCTCGGCGGTCACGCCCACCGAGGCGAGCAGGTCGGGGCGGCCGACGTCGCCGATGAACAGCGCGTCGCCGGTCAGGACGCCGTACGGCACCTCGTCCTCGGCCCGCTCGTACACAAGGACGCTGATCGACTCCGGGGTGTGCCCGGGCGTCTCCATGATCTCCAGGGTGACGTCGCCGAGGGAGATCCGCTCGCCCTCGGCGAGCTCGCGGATCGGGTACTCGGTCTCGGCGCGCCGGCCGTAGCCGATCCAGGCGCCGGTCTCGTCCGCCATCTCCAGGTGCCCGGCGACGAAGTCGGCGTGGAAGTGGGTGTTGAGGACGCCGACCACCGTGAATCCGTGCGCGGCGGCGTCGGCCAGGTACTCCGAGACGTCCCGGCGCGGGTCGACGACCACCGCCCGGCCGGTGTGCTCGTCGGCGATCATGTAGGACGCCTGGGAGAGGCAGTCGAGGTAGTACTGCGCGAAGAACACGGCAATCCCTTCGTCAGGGGCGCACGTCGATGCGCCGGAGCGCGGATCGCGCATCGAAGCGCCGCCACTCGATACCCCCATGGGTATTTTCGTACTCGACCGTAAGGGGGGCGTCGCGGCGAAGTCAAATACCCCCCCGGGTATTTTGGATCATCGTGTGCGCCGTCGATTTGCCGGACCGGCAACAGCGGTGGCGTGAGCGGGGCACGATGGGCGACGGTGCGTCCGTGACCGACGACACCGCGGCGGGTACGCCCGCCTCCGCCCGCACCCCTTCGCCCACCGACGGATACCTCGGAGACCCCGCGGTACGGGCGAAGTGGGACGACCTCTACGCCGACCGGGAAAGACTCTGGAGCGGCCGGCCCAACGGCGCGCTCGTCGCCGAGGTCGCCGGGCTCACCCCCGGCCGAGTGCTCGACGTCGGCTGCGGCGAGGGCGCGGACGCCGTCTGGCTCGCACGCGGCGGCTGGGACGTGACCGGCCTCGAGGTCTCGGGCGTGGCACTGGAGCGGGCGGCCGAGCACGCGCGGGACGCCGACGTCGCCGTCCGCTGGGTCCACGCCGGCCTGACGGAGGCGGCGCTCCCGCCGGCCTCCTTCGACCTGGTCTCCGCGCAGTACCCGGCACTGCTGCGCACGCCCGACGCCGCGGCCGAACGCGCGCTGATCTCGGCCGTCGCGGTCGGCGGCGTGCTGCTGCTCGTCCACCACGCCGGGATGGAGACCCGACAGCCGGACGGGAGCGGCTTCGACCCGGCCGACTACGTCTGGCCCTCGATGGTGGCGGCTGCGCTCGACGACGCCTGGGTGGTGGAGGTGGACGAACAGCGGCCCCGCGTGGCACCCGACGGCGGGGCCGGCGCGCACCACACCCACGACGTGGTGCTGCGCGCCCGCCGACTGCGCTGAGCCCGCTCCGGCGGGCCCCGGCCGAGCGGGCGCGCGACTAGACGGACTCCAGCAGCTCCTTGAGCCGGTTCAGGTCGGCGGCGACCGTGGCGGCGTCGCGCTCGAAGTCGGCGTCGCTCGTGCCGGGCTGCCGGCGGAGGGTGAACACCACTTCGCTTCCCGTGCCGTCGGCGATCACGCGGACCGGGTTGTGGAAGGTCTCCCCGGAGGGGAACGTGACGTCGTGGTCG
The DNA here is from genome assembly GCF_042874095.1 of Streptomyces sp. NPDC004266. Taxonomy (NCBI): domain Bacteria; kingdom Bacillati; phylum Actinomycetota; class Actinomycetes; order Kitasatosporales; family Streptomycetaceae; genus Streptomyces; species Streptomyces sp. NPDC004266. Next base: position 314,828 of record NZ_JBIAMM010000008.1, on the reverse strand, counting down.
AGCACGCCCAGCTCGTTGCGGGGCGCGAACCTGACCGTGACGCGTCCCAGGGGGGAGGAGTCCGCGACCCACTCGTCCCCGACCTTCTCGACGGAGCCCCCCAGCCCGTGGGCCCACGCGGGCAGGTTGGCCGGGTCCGACGCGTAGGCGTAGACCTCGTCGACGGTCCGGTCGACGTGGACGCTGAGATGGCGCGATTCCTTGCCGGTGGCGTTCATGGCGGCGACGTTACCGGCTGAACTCCTCCGCCAGCAGTTCCGCCGTCCCGGCCACCAGCGGGTTGTCGGTGGGGGCGTCCTCCTCGGGCTGCGTGCTGAGGACGGCCAGGACGATCGGCGTGCCGTCCGGCCGCCAGGCGATGCCCACGTCGTTGGCGCCGCCGTAGCGGGGGGAGCCGGTCTTGTCGGCGAGGAGCCATTCCGCGGGCAGACCGCGGCCGAACTTCTCGGTGCTGGTGGTGTTGCGGAGCATCCAGTCGGTGAGCCGCTCGCGGTCGCGGGGCTCCAGGAGGTCGCCGAGCACGAGGCGGGCGTGGTCGAGGCCGATGGCGTGCGGGGTGGTGGTGTCCGTGACCCGCCAGGGCTCCGCCGAGTTGAGCTCGGGCTCCCACCGGTCGAGCCGGGTGACGCGGTCCCCGATCGAGCGACAGAAGCGGGTGACGCCGGTGGGGCCGCCCAGTTCCTTGAGGAGCAGATTGCCGGCGGTGTTGTCGCTGAAGCGGATGGTGGCGTCGCAGAGTTCGGCGATGGTCATGCCGTTCGAGACGTTCTCGGCCAGCCCGGCGACCGGCGAGAGGCCCGACCTGTCGACGTACGCCTGGGTGTAGTGGACGCGCCGGGCGAGGAACTCCCCGTCGCGGTCGAGGTCGCGCAGCACGGCCGCGACGGCCAGCGTCTTGAACAACGAGGCCATGGGGAAGCGCTCGTCAGCCCGGTGGGCCACGGTCCTGCCCGTGCGCATGTCACGGGCGAACACCCCGAGCCGCGCCGTGTGCTCCCGCTCCAGGCGCCGCAGCCGCGCGACGACGCCGCCCGCCTCCGGTGCGGCCTGCGCGGTTCCTCCGCCCACCGCGAGCGCGGCCGTGAGTGCCGTGCCGACGCCCAGGGCGAGGGCGGTACGACGGGACGGTCCTAATCCGTTGGAGTGCAAGGTGCTTCCTTCCGCGATGATCACTGCCGTACGCGTACACGCTCTGACGGCCCGTGCGGTTTCACCCCGCGGGGGCCGCGCGACGACCTCACGGCCGGGGAGCGGAGGCCTCAGCCCAGTTGCCGCCGGACCAGCTCGTGGAACAGCCCGTTCGTGTCGGCGAGGAGTTCGGCGGGCGTGCCCTCCTGGACGACGCGTCCGTCCGCCAGGGCGATCACCCGGTCGGCGTCCATGATGGTGGACAGCCGGTGGGCGATCACCACGCGGGTCGCGTTCAGGGCGCGGGTCGACTCGATGACGATCCGCTGGGCCTCGTTGTCGAGGGCGCTCGTCGCCTCGTCGAAGAAGAGGACGCGGGGCCTGCGGACGAGCGCCTGAGCGATCATCAGCCGCTGCCGCTGGCCGCCCGAGACGGTGCCTCCGCCGTCGGACAGCATCGTGTGCATGCCCATGGGCATGGCCTTGATGTCCTCGGCCAGGCCCGCCATCGCGGCGGCGGCCCACACGTCCTCCAGCGGGTGCGCGCCCGCGCCGCGGATGCAGTCGAGGACGGAGCCGGAGAACGGCTGGGCGTTCTGGAGGACGACGCCGCACTGGCGGCGCACGGCCGCCAGGTCCAGGGCCGCGAGGTCCTGGCCGTCGTACCGCACGGTGCCGGAGGCCGGCCGGTCGAAGCCGATGAGCAGCCGCAGGAGCGTGGACTTGCCGCAGCCGCTGGCCCCGACGATCGCGACGAACTCGCCCGGCCGTATCCGCAGACTGACGCCGTCGAGGACCGGCGGGCCGTCCTCGGTGTAGCGGTAGGACAGGTTCTCGGCCTCGATCGCACCGGTCAGTTCACCGGGCGGGGCACTGGAGGCGCGGACCTCGGGCGTCTCCCGGAAAACCGGCCTGATCTGTTCGAACATGGGCTGGACGGCGGCGGCCGAAAGGAGCGCTCCGGTCAGCTGCGTGACCGAGGAGAGCATCATCGTGACGGCGGTGCTGAAGGTGAGGAACTCGCTCGCGGACAGGCTGCCGCGGGCCGGCCCGGCCAGCAGCGCGAACATGACGAGCGTGCACAGCGGCAGACAGACCGCGCCGAGGACCGCGAGGACGTTCTTGATCCGCCCGATGCGCCGGTGCAGTTCGCGGGTCCGGGCGAACTGCCCCGCCCAGGCGGCGTAGGCGAAGCTCTCGGCCGCCGCGACGCGCAGCTTCGGCAGCCCGCGCAGGGTCTGGAAGGCCTGGTTGTCGAGCTTGTTGTCGAGCCGGACCAGCTGCCGCTGGTACCGCAGCTGCCAGAGGCCGAGGCCCAGGAAGACCGCGGCCGTGGCCAGCAGCAGGGCGAGCGCGACGAGGGCCAGCGGCACGCTGTAGACGAGGAGCAGCACCAGGTTGACCGTGCCGACGGTGCCCGCCTGGACGACCACCGGGCCGATGCCGGACAGGACCCGGCGGATGGCGCTGATGCCCATGGCGGCACCGGCCAGTTCGCCGGTCGACCGCCCGGCGAAGAACGTCGTCGGCAGGCGGAGGAGCCGGTCCCAGACGGCCGGCTGGAGGGTCGCCTCGATGCGGCCCTCCATGCGCAGGATCGCGGTGTTCTGCAGCAGCATGAACGCGGCCGACACGACACTGGTGGCGATGATCGCGAAGCCGGCCTGGACGATCAGCCCGGTCTCGGCCGCGGGGACGTACGAGCCGAGGACCTTGCCGGTGGCGACGGGCACCAGCGCGCCGAGGGCGACCGCGACGAGCCCGCCGAGGAGCAGGTCGCGGAGCTCCGCCCGGGTCCCCCGGACGCTGAACCGGAGCAGCCGCAGCAGGCCGAGGGGCCGGTCGGGCAGCGGCCGGTAGAACATGACGGCCCGTGGTGCGAACGCAGCGGCCCCCGCCCGGCCGACGCGCTCCCGCTCACCGGTGGCGGGGTCGAAGGACACGTACCGTCCGCGCCGCCACAGCAGGGCGACGGGGGCCCCGTCCGCCGCGCGGTGCCCCACGAGGGGCCCGCTGTCCTCGCGCCACCAGCGGTCGCCCAGCCGGACGCCCCGGGTGCGGACCCGGGAGGCGAGCGCGATGCGTTCGACGGGGTCGAGGTGCCCGGGGTCCGCGGCCGCCTCGGCCGGATCGGCGAGGGCGATGCGCGCCTCGGCGGCGACGGCCCGGCACACGGCGTAGGTCGCGTCGTCGTCGGCGACCCGGCCCCCGGGGGCGCCGCCGGAGCGGCCGATGGAGGCGAGCAGCGTGTGGTCGGCCCGCGTGCGGGCGGCCCGACCGGCCTCGATCCCCGCGGCGGCGCGGTCCTCGTGGTCGCGTTCGAGCTGCTCGACCCAGTCGCCCAGGGCGTGGAGCAGCCGGTACTGCTGGTCGACCATGCCCTGCCAGGTCGCGGGGTCCACGAGGAGGGTCCCGGAGCCGTCGCCCTCGTACCCCCCGTGACCCTGGTGGCCCGTCGCGTAGGCGGCTCCGTACGCGATGCTCCCGGGAACGAGCCGCATCCAGAGGACGTCGTCGTCGGCCGCGCCCGGGGCCTCGCCCGGGCTGCCGTCCAGGGCCGCCTGGTACAGGACGCGCAGCCCGCGCCCGATGCCGAGCGCGAAGGCGTGCTCCAGGGGGCTGAGCGGGGCCTCGGCCCCCGTGCCGTACGCGCTCCGGTCCTCGTACCACTGCCCCTCGTACCACTGGCCGCCGGACGCCCACTGCTCGTGTCCCTGCTGCCCGTACCCCTCCGGGGCGTACGCCTGGCCGGCCGGATACGGCAGTTCGCGCAGCTCGACACGGCGCAGCAGGCAGCCCTGGGCGGGGCGGCCGATCAGGGTGTGCGCGGGGCCGTCGACCGGGCCGAGCAGCAGCGCGCCCGCTTCGAGGCGCCCCAGGAAGTGCCAGGGGCCCAGCCGCGCCGCGTCGACGGCGAACAGGTCGAGGACGCCCTCGACGACGAGCCAGAGGACGTGCGGGCCTTCGAGGGCGAGGCTGCGCAGGCCGGAGCAGTCGACCGCGGTGCCGAGCCCGCCCAGGGCGTCGACGACCGGGTCCGGGGCGCCGCCTTGCCGGACGCCGGCGACGTCGGCGGGCGGATGGGGGACGTTCACCTCAGTGCTCCTTGACCAGAGCGGCGTACGTGCCCCGCGCCGCGACGAGCTGCTCGTGACGCCCGCGCTCCACCACCGTGCCCCGGTCGAGCACGACGATCTCGTCGCTGTCGCGCACGGTGCTCAGCCGATGGGCGATGACCACGCAGGCGCAGCCGCGCCGCCGCAGGTTGTCGATGACGGTCTGCTCGGTCGCCGCGTCGAGCGCGCTGGTCACCTCGTCGAGGATCAGGACGCTCGGGCGGCGCACCAGCGCGCGGGCGATCTCCAGGCGCTGGCGCTGGCCGCCGGAGAAGTTGCGGCCGTCCTGCTCGACGCGGCCGCGGATGCCGCCGGGACGCCGGGCGACCTCGTCGTACACGGCGGCGTCCTGGAGGGCGGCGACGACGGCCTCGTCGGGGACGGAGGGGTCCCAGAGCGCCACGTTGTCGCGGACGGTGCCCTCGAAGAGGAAGACGTCCTGGTCGACGAAGGAGACGGAGGCCGCGAGGGCGCCGCGCGGGATGTCCTCCAGACGCATCCCGTCGATGCGGATCACGCCCTCCCACGGGGTGTAGAGCCCGGACATCAGCCGCGAGACGGTGGATTTGCCGCTGCCGGACCCGCCGACCAGGGCGACCTGCCGGCCGGGGCCGACGGTGAGCGAGAAGTCCTTGAGCAGCGGCGCGTCGAGGGGGCTGTAGCCGAAGGTGACGCCCTCCAGCTCGACGTGGCCGGTGAGGCGGCGGGTGGCGGCGCCCGGCGCCCGGCGGGTGTGCACCGGGTCGACGGGAAAGTTCTCGACGTCCCCGAGACGGGCGATGTCGGCGGCGAAGTCCTGGACGCGGCCCGCCACTCCGTTGAGCCGGGTGATCGGCGCGGTGAAGCCGGTCACGAGGGCCTGGAAGGCGACGAGCAGGCCGACGGTGAGATGTCCCTCCACCGCCCGCAGACCGCCGATCATGAGGATGAGCGCGCTGTTGAGCGCGGCGAGGGCGGGAGCGACGACCGCCAGCCAGGCGCTGGGCACGCCGAGCCGCTGCTGCACGTCGAGGGTGGTGGCGTGCTGTCCGGCCCAGCGGCGGAAGAAGCCGTCCTCGCCGCCGGTGGCCTTCATCGTCTCGATCAGCTGGAGCCCGCTGTACGCGGTGTTGGTCAGCCGGGCGCTCTCGGCGCGCAGTTTCTGCGTGCCGGTGGCCCGCAGATGGACGACGACGCGCAGGGCGACGACGTTGAGCAGGGCGATCAGCACGCCGACGACGGTGAGTTGGGGGTCGTACGTCCAGAGCAGTACGGCGTACAGCAGGACGACGACGGCGTCGACCGCCGCCGCGGCCAGGTCGCGGGCGAGGGTCTCGGCGACCGCGTCGTTGGTCCGGAGGCGCTGGACGAGGTCGGCCGGGCTCCGCTGCGCGTAGAAGGCGAGCGGGAGCCGGAGCAGGTGCCGCAGGAAGCGGGCGCCCCCCAAGGTGGAGGCGATGATGCGCCCGCGCAGCAGATTGGCCTGTTGGAGGGCCGTGAGCGTCCCGGTCAGGACGAGGGCGGTGGCCATCGCCGCGAAGACCACGCCGAGCAGGGACGTCTGGTGCCCGATGAGGAACATGTCGATGTACGTACGGCTCAGGGCCGGCACCCACGCGCCGACGGCCACCAGGAGGAGGCTGGCGACGACCGCGGCGGCCATGGTGCCGGAGGTGCCGCGCAGCCGGGCCGGAAGGGTGGCGAGGACGCCGGGCCGGCTGCCGCCGCGCCGGAAGCCGGGGCCCGGCTCGAAGGTGAGCACGATGCCGGTGAAGCTGGTGTCGAATCGGTCCATGGGGACGAACCGGCGGCCACTGCCGGGGTCGTTGATGTGCACGCCGGGCCGGCCCAGACGGCGGCCCATGCCCTCGTAGACGACGTAGTGGTTGAACTCCCAGAAGAGGATGGCCGGGCCGGGCACCTCGGCGAGCGCGGCCAGGTCCATCTGCATGCCCTTGGCCTGGAGCCCGTGCCCCCGGGCCGCTTTGAGGAGGTTCCCGGCCCGGGACCCGTCGCGGGAGACGCCGCAGGCGATGCGGAGCTCCTCCAGCGAGACGAACCGGCCGTGGTGCCCGAGGACCATCGCGAGGGCGGCGGCGCCGCACTCGACGGCCTCCATCTGGAGCACCGTGGGGGTGCGGACGGTGCCGGGCCGGCGGCCCCCGGGGAGCCGCGTGCGGCGTCGGGGCCCGCCCGCCGGCGGGAGCCTGCGGGCCGAGCCGCGCGACCTGCCGCCGGACCGGGCCCGGGTGGCCGCCCGGGACGCGCTCACGGGAGCAGCCAGTCGACGGGCCGCTGCGCGGCGAGGTGGACGGAACCGGTGACGGGCGTGCCGGAGACGGGGGCGTGCGGGGGCCCGTCCGCGGAGGACCAGGCGTACCCGGAGGCGGTGGCGGGGGAGCGGTCCAGGGCGACGAGCACCGCGACCGGATCGCCCTCGCGGGAGAAGCGCGCGGCGAGCCCGGCGTCGCCGAGGAAGGAGGCGAGTCGGGCCTGTGTCTGCGGAGTGCGGCCGACGGCGCGGACCCGCCCGCGGAGCACGCCGAACCGGTCGCGCGGGACGGACTGGACACCGAGGTCGACCCGGGCGCCCGCGCGGATCGTGGCGGCGGTGTCGCCCGGCAGGTACAGGACGGCCATCAGCGGGGCGTGCGGGTCGGTCACGCGCTCCACGGTCGCCACGTCGGCGCCGGTGGTGACGACCGAACCCAGCCTCGCGTACAGCGTGGTGACGCGGCCGCCGGCGACGGCACGGACCTGTCGGTCGCCCCGGTCCGTACGGACGGTCAGCAGCGGCGCGCCGGGGGAGACGGGCCGGCCCTCCTCGACGAGGACGTCGGTGACCTGTCCGGCGACGGGGCTCTGCAGCAGATAGGTGCCCTCGGCGTGCGTGAGGAGGCCGGGGGCGTTCACCTTGGACGTCACCGTGCCGGCGAGGGCCCAGAAACCGGCGGCGGCCATGACGACGACGGTGACGGCGAGCACCAGACGGCCCTGGGGGCGCGCGAAACGCACGGGCACGTCGAGTTCTTCGGGCGATTGCAGCTTGGAAAGCGCATTGCGGCGGAACTGCACGGACTATTCCTTCGACTGCATTCTCTCGTACATTCCGCGGTCGGGATTTCCGCGGTCGTTCTCAGGGGGTGACCGTGAACCCCGGAACCGGGGAGGTTCCGGGGTTCACGGGCGAAGCCGGACTCAGATGCCGGCGATGCCGGTGATGCCCGCGGTGTTCACCGAGACACCGGTGATGCCGGCGGCCAGGCCCGGGACGCCGGCGACGAGGCCTTCGGCGCCCTGGATCGTCTGCAGGGAGCCGACGGTGCCGAGGAGGTTGGTGACGTCGCCGGTCACGGCGCCGGCGAGGCCGCCGGAGACGGTGACGAGACCGCCGGAGACGGCGTCGAGGTCGGCGTCGGAGATCTCAGCGGTCTCAAGGTCGTGACGCATGATGCGCACCCTTCGTTCATGGGGGGGGGAATCCGTCTTCTGCGGCCGCAGCGGGATTGATCAAATCACGTGAACGGCTGACCGGAGAAATTCGGTTGACGCCCCTGTGCGGGTGTTTCTGCACCTCGGGAAGCGGCCGTGACTCCAATTTCACCGAATGCCGACACCTTCTCCTCGAATCCGAGTAACAGATTCGGCCGCCCCGTCCCGCACGCGGAACTTAAACGGACAGAACGGTTCCGTTCGGGCGGCCCCGGCCCCGGTGGTGTCGGGGAAAGGTGAAGGCCCCGACCCTCGACACGCACACGTTGTGCAGGTTTCCGGCAGGCACGCGGCGGGCGCACGGCGGACCGGGGCCGGACCGGGGCGGGCCGGGGCGGGCCGGGGCGTCTCGGCCCCGCTCGGGCCTCGGGAGCCATGCCGTACGTGATCCGCGCCCGGGGACTCGACCGCCTCACCGTGGCCCGCACTTCCCGAACTCTCGTACGGGCGTGCGCTAAGTTGCCCGCCATGACCGAACTGGGACCCGCTCTCTGGCCGCCCGCCCCGCTGAAGACCGAACGGCTCGTGCTCCGCGAGTCCGAGGCGCGGGACCGCGCGGCATTCGTCGAACTGTTCGCCTCGCCGGAGGTGGGCACCTACATAGGCGGCGCTCGACCGCGCGACGAACTCGACCGCGCGATGCCCGAGGTGCCCGGACGGCGCCCCGGCCTCTTCGTGGTCGATCTCGACGGGGCGATGATCGGCGTGATCACGCTCGACCGGCGGGACCCGGAGCGCCCGGGGCACGTCCGCCCGGAAGGCCGGGAGGCGGAGCTCGGCTACATGTTCCTGCCGGAGGCCTGGGGACGCGGGTACGCGGCCGAGGCGTGCGCGGCGGCGCTCGACTGGCACGCCGGCGCGCTCCCCGGCGAGCCGGTGGTGCTCACCACCCGCACCGACAACGACCGCGCCGTGCGCCTCGCGGCGAAGCTCGGGTTCACCGAGGCGGACCGGTTCGAGGAGTACGGCGCCGAGCAGTGGTTCGGCGTCCGGCCGACGGCGAAGCACCCCGTGTGAGTTCCGCCGCCGGGCCGCCTCCCGCCGGGCGGGAGGCAGCCGGGACGGACGGACGCCGTCGTGCGCCGACTACCTGGCGAAGCCGTAGTCCAGCAGCTTCTTGACGTCGGCCGCCCTGTTCGCCTCGGACGGCGAGGCGAGGACCGTGCCGATGACCGTCTTGCCGCCACGGGTGGCCGCGAAGACGAGGCAGTACTTGGCCTGCGGACCGGAACCGGTCTTCACGCCGATCGCACCGCTGTACGTGCTGAGGAGCTTGTTCGTGTTGCTCCACGACATGTACCGGTAACCACCGCTCTTGGTGGTCACCTTCTGCGTCGTGGACTTCGTCTTGACGATGGTGCGGAACGTGGAGTTCTTCATCGCGCTGCTCGCGATCTTCGTCAGATCGCGCGGAGTCGAGAAGTTCTGCCCGCTCCCTATCCCGTCGAACGAGTCGAAGTGGGTGTTCCTCAGGCCGAGCTTCCTCGCCTCGTCGTTCATCTTCCCGATGAACGACTTGACGCGGGCCGCCCGCGTGGTGCCCGTGCCGAACTTGTCGGCCAGCGCGTAGGCGGCGTCACAACCCGACGGCAGCATGAGGCCGTAGAGGAGCTGACGAACGGTCACCTTGTCCCCGACGATGAGCCGGGCGGAGGAGGCGTTCTTGGAGACGATGTAGTCGCTGTAGGCCTTCTGGATCGTGACCTTGGCGTCGAGGTTCAGGTTCCGCTGGGACAGCACCACCTTCGCGGTCATGATCTTCGTGGTGGACCCGGTCGACCGGCGGGTGTCCGCGGCCTTCCCGTACAACGTCGTCCCCGTCCCGTTGTTCATGACGAAGCCACCGGGAGCGGTGATCGACGGGACCGGCGGCGCGGCGTACGCCTGGCCGGCGAAGAGGCCGCCGGCCAGTACGGCCGAGGCCGTGAGCGAGACGGTCACGGCACTGCGCAGACCGAGTGTCGGAGTCAGCAAAGTCTTCTGCCCTTGGTAGAGATCGATGTCTTCCGGGTCCGCGGGGGCCGGGCCGCGCGGCAGCCGGCCGGGTTCTGCCGGACCGCGCGACGGGGCCGGACACGGACCCGGCGCATGGAAGACGCACGAAAGGGCTTCAGGGATGCACGGCGAAGGCAGTGATCTTCATCGGTCAGGCGCCGTGCGGGGCGGCCTGCTTCGCGGCGGTGACGAACGTACGGATCAGATCGTGGTCCTTGACGCCCGGAGCGGACTCGACACCACTGGACACGTCGACCCCCCAGGGACGCGCCCGGTCGATCGCCTCGCCGACGTTGTGCGGTGCGAGTCCTCCGGCGAGCAGCCACGCGCCCTCGGGCCGCGCGGCCTCCAGCAGGGACAGGTCCCACGGCTCGCCGGAGCCCGCCCGGGGCGAGTCGAGGAGGAGGACCTCCTCGCCGTAGGCGCCGACACGCGTGTCCGGCCGGTCGCTCAAGGAGGTGGCCCGCCACAGCCGCGGGAAGATCCCGGCCGCGGCCGCGAAATCCTCCTCGCCGTACGCGGTGCCGTGCAGCTGGAGGGCGCCGACGCCGAGTTCACCGGCGATGCGGGCGGCCTCGGCGGCGGGGGTGTCGTTGACCACGAGAACGGACAGGACACCCGCCGGGACGTGGGCGGCGAGTCGCGCCGCCCGGTCCCGGTCGAGCCCGCGCACACTGGTCCCGCTGATCACCAGCCCGACGGCGTCGGCCCCGGCCGCGACCGCCGCATCGATGTCGGCGGTCGTCCTGAGCCCGCACACCTTCACGAACACGTGTCTCTCCTCTGCTGGCCCCCGGCGCGGCACCCCGAGCCTACTCACCCCCCGCGTGCTCGCGGACCGCGGACCGTTCCCGGGGGCGTCCCGACGCCGGGCGAGCGTCGTCAGGCGAGCGTCGTCAGGCGGTCACTCGCGGACCCGGGCGTCGACCGGAGGACGCGCGGGGGTCCCGTCCGCGTCCAGGCCCGCGAGGAGGCGCAGCCCGTCCTCGGCCGGGCTGCCGGAGGCTGCGGACAGCACCAGCAGTTCCATGCCGGACTCCTCGGGCAGCGCGAAGTTCTCGTGGTGCAGTTCGAGCAGTCCGACCAGCGGATGCCGGTACGCCTTGCGCCCATGGGTGCGGGCGCGCACGTCCGCACGGGCCCAGAGGCGGCGGAAACGTTCGCTGCCCATGGCGAGCTCACCGATGAGCGAGGCCAGCCGGGGATCGTCGGGATGCTTGCCGGCGGCCAGGCGCAGGTGCCCGACGACATCGAGCGTGCACGTCTCCCAGTCCGCGTGGAGACCGCGCTCGGCCTCCTCGAGGAAGATGTGCCGGGCGATGTTCAGGCCGGGGATCGGCCGCCCGTAGAGGAGCCGGGCGAGACGGTTGCCGGCGAGGACGTCCATGCGGTGGTTCATGATCAGCGCGGGTGCGTCGGCGACCAGGTCGAGGACGCGCAGCAGCTCGGGCCGGAGGCGTCCGACCGGTGCCTTCGTCGGACGGCGTCGCTGGCGGGCGAGCCGGTGGAGGTGTCCGCGCTCGGTCTCGTCGAGGCCGAGGACGCGGGCGAGCGCGTCGAGGACCTGCTCGGAGGGCTGGGTCGCGCGGCCCTGCTCCAGGCGCACGTAGTAGTCGACGCTGACGCCCGACAGATGCGCGACCTCTTCGCGGCGCAGCCCTTCGACCCGCCGGCGGCTGTCGGTGGGGATGCCGACGGCGGCGGGGTCGATGCGGGCGCGCCGGGTCCGCAGGAAACCCGCGAGATCGTCCATGCCCTCCAGTATGGCCTCGGCCGCGCCCACGAAGGTGGCCCTGCCGTTACCAGGAAGTCCGGTCCGACGGAAGGGGCCTCCCTGAACACCGGCCGCCGCGGAGCCCAGGATCGAAGGCATCCGATCCGAAGGAGTTCCCATGAAGACGCTGATCGTCCACGCCCACCCGGAGCCCGAGTCGCTCAACGGCTCGCTGAAGGACCTCGCGGTCTCCACCCTGGAGTCCGCCGGGCACGAGGTACGGGTGAGCGACCTGTACGCGATGAACTGGAAGGCGGTCGTGGACGCCGCGGACTACGGCCCCGCGGCCTCCAGGCCGTTGAAGGTCGCCCTGGACTCGGGCCGGGCCTTCGACGCCGGGACGCTCACCCCGGACGTCGTGGCCGAGCAGGAGAAGCTGCTGTGGGCCGACACGATCATCTTCCAGTTCCCGCTCTGGTGGTACACGATGCCCGCGATCCTCAAGGGCTGGGTGGACCGGGTGTTCACCTACCGCTTCGCCTACGGCATCGGTGAGCACAACGACACCAAGTACGGCGAGCGCTTCGGCGAAGGCACCCTGGCGGGGAAGAGGGCACTGCTGTCGGTGACCGCCGGCGGCCCCCGGTCGCACTACGCGGCCCGTGGGATCAACGGCCCCATCGACGACCTGCTGTTCCCGATCCACCACGGCATCCTCTACTACCCGGGCATCGAGGTGCTGCCGCCGTTCGTGCTGTACGGCACCGACCGGATGACCGACGACGACTACCGGGGCGTCGCCGAGACCTGGGAACAGCGCCTGCTCACCCTGGAGTCGACGGAACCGATCCCGTTCCGCCGGCAGAACTTCGGCGACTACGAGATCCCCTCGCTCCACCTGAAGGAGGGTCTGGAGCCCGAGGGCCGCACGGGCTTCGGGCTGCACGTACGCGACTGACCGGAGCGGAGGCGGCGCGAGGCCCGGGCGTTCACGGTGTGAAGCAGTGGCAGGGGTGACAGGAGTCGAACCTGCGGCATCCGGTTTTGGAGACCGGCGCTCTGGCCATCTGAGCTACACCCCTTCGGTGTGCGCACAGTCTGACACGGTGGTGGATCTCGACGCCAACCGGTTTCGACGTCCCCGCCGAGGCCGTCGCGCTCACCGCGCCTTCTCCTCGCCGTCCCCCTCCCGGTCCCAGTCGCCGACGTAGGCCGCCGTCCCGGTCCGGCGGGCCTCCGAAAGGGCGGTGAGACGGGCGAAGTCCTGCACCGGCATCAGCGCCCGCCACTCCTCCAGCGGGAGGACCCGCACCTCGTCGTGCTCCTCGGGGGCGAGCGTGAAGCCCGCGATCTGCCGGTCGGTCAGCCGTCCCCCGTCGAAGACGAAACCGGCGGTCGCGAGCGGCCACGACGCGCCGGGCAGACCGAAGACGGCCGCCAGCAGGCGCGGCGGTCCGGGGATCAGCAGCCCCGTTTCCTCCGCCGTCTCCCGCACCGCCGTCTGCCAGGGCCGCTCGCCGTCCTCCGCGGTCCCGCCCGGCAGCTGCCAGGGGTGTTCGGCGCTGTAGACGGCGTGGAGCTGCACGGGCCGGTCGTCCGTGTCGGTGAAGAAGAAGGCGCCGAACACGGTCGCCTTCGGCAGCGACGCCGCGTACTCCTCGGGCGGGAGGAAGCCGGTCACAGAGGTCCCCCCTCGCCGCCCTGCGAGCACCTCGTCATCCGTACGACCTCCTTGCGGACGGTGGGAGAAGGACGGGCCCCCGCGGTGATCATCACGGAGATCGGCAGGAGGGCCCCACACGCATGATGGCGCGCTAGGGTGACACGTCAACGGGGCGTCCGTACAAAGGTGTTCTGGTCACCGAATCGCCGTGTCGAGACGTCAGCGGGGTTGTTCCGACCCGGCATCCGGCTACACGTTGAACCGCCTGGGGGGACTCGCCATGACCGAAGCTCGGATCGACGCCGCCGAGACCGAGACCGAGACCGGCGTCGACCGCGATGCCGACCGGGAGGCCGTCGAGCACGAGCGGTCCGAGCTGCGGGAGTTCGTCCAGGAGCTGAGCACGGACGACATCAAGTCGGGCGGCTGGTTCACCAAGCTCCTCGCCCAGGCCCTGAACTCCTACACGGAGAAGGTCGACTGGCAGTACTTCCAGGAGCGCTACGAGGGCGTACCCGCGGACGCCGTCGTCGACCAGCGGATCAAGATGGCGGCCCGGTACGCCGCGCTCGAAGGCGGCCTCTCCGCCGGGGCCTACACGGCGGCCGTCGTCGCCACCCTCGGGAGCCTGGGCGGCGCCTCGCCGGCGACCGTCCCGGCGGCCCTCGCCACCGTGATGGTCGATGTCGCGTTCATCACCCGGCTCCAGCTCCGCCTGGCCCACGACATCGCCGTCCTCTACCGGGTCCCCCTCGACCTGTCCGACCCCGAGGACATGTGGAAGCTCATTCGCGTGGCCTTCACGATCAAGAGCGGGGAAGTGGTCCGGGAAGGCGTGATCAAGATGGTCCCGGCCATGATGCGGCCGGTGATCAAGCGCTTCTACTCCGGAGCGGTGCTGAGCGCCGCGAAGGGGTTCCCCTTCGTCGGGAAGTTCCTCCTGCAGCGCAACGTCATCAAGATCGGCATCCCCGCGGTCGGCGTCCCCCTCGCGGTGGCGTTGAACCGCTACACGACGCTGCTCGCGGGGCGCCACGCGCAAGCCGTCTTCCGGAACGAGGCGCGGGTGATCGAGATCGCCGAGGGCCTGAGCGGGCGGAGCCGGCACCCGCGGTTGATGCTGTGGGTCGCGTGGCTCGTCATCAGGGCGGACCGGAAGAGGACGGACGACGAGGCGCTGTTGATGCGGCATCTGGTGAGGCTGGTGCGTGAGCGGCACCAGGTGGTCGACGAGGAGCTCGCCCGCCTGGTCGACATCGAGCCCGCCGAGGTGTGGCGGCGCATGGACGCCGAGCCGGGGGACCTGGGCGACCTCCTCGACGTGGCCGACCGGGTGGCCGCCGTGGACGGTGCCGTCAGCGCACGCGAGAAGGCCGTGATCTCCGAGATCCGGGAGCGCTGCCGCCGCGCCTGACGCCGTCATGCGCCGCCTCCGCCGCGCACCGGACGACGCCCGGCAGAGGGCGGACGGCGGACGGTGGACGGCGGGCGGTGGACGGCGGGCGCGAGCGCGGCACGCCGTCCGGTTCGGGCGAGGACCCGTGGGCTCAGCGGCGGAAGACCGTCGCCCCTCGACGATCGTCCGGGCCGGCACCCATGAGTCGCCGCCGTCCGGGGCGCGGTGCCGCACCTGCACGCAGACCACGACGCCGAGCTCGGCGAACCGGCCGACGTCCTGCGGAGGGAGACACTCGACGTGCACGAGCTGGTGGCGGGCGTCGCGGGGCCCGTTGGCGGTGCGCGCGGCCTCGTGCGCGTCGGGCGCCGGTCAGCCGGTCCGGCCGGCACCGGCGGTCTCGTCCGAACCGCCGGGGAGCGCATCCGCCGCGGCCGCGCCGAGGCCGGCCTTCGACGGGTCCGGGGACGCGCCGGCTTCCGGTGCCGGACGGCACGCCAGGAGGCATACGGCGCTCACGGCCGCCATGGCGGCGAACGCGACCGCGACGGGGACCCAGGACCCCCCGGAGGAGGAGTGGAGCCAGGCCGTCGCCGCGGGGGCCAGGGTGCCGAGCAGGCCCGCGGTCTGGAAGCTCATGGACAGGCCCGTGTAGCGGACGCGCGGCGCGAACCACCCCGAGGCGAGGGTGCCGAGGGAGGCGTACGCGATCGTGCTGGCGAGCATGGGCAGGCACATGGCGAGCCACAGCCCGGCCACCGAGCGGGTGTCGGCGAGCCAGAACATCGGGAAGGCCACGACCAGGTGCAGCAGGACGCCGATGAGCGTGACCCGGCGCAGGCCGTACCGGTCGGCGAACAGCGCGCTGAGCGGGGTGCACACGATGACGACGACGGAGGCCGCGGTTCCGGCGGCCGCGGCCTGGGCGTCGGTGAAGCCCAGCTCCGTGACGGCGTAGCTCGACATGAAGGTGACGACGACGTAGTAGCCGCCGACGGTGATCAGGAACGCGCCCGTCGCCAGCAGCCACGTCCTCCAGTCGTGGCGCAGTACGGCGATCACGGGGGCGGACTCCCTGCCCCGGCCGTCCCGGGCCGCGGCCTCCTCGGCCCGCCGGGCGGCCTCGAACTCGGGCGACTCGTCCATCGAGCGGCGGATGACCAGGCCGACGGCGACGAGCACGGCCGACAGCAGGAAGGGGACGCGCCACGCCCAGTGCGCCAGCGCGTCGTGCCCGAGCAGCGCGGTCAGGGCGAAGGCGCCGGTCGACAGGAAATAGCCGACGCCGTCTCCGACCTGCGGGAACGAGCCGAAGAACGCCTTGCGGCGGGGCGGTGCGTGCTCGACCGCGAACAGGACGGCGCCGCCCCACTCGCCTCCCACGGCCAGTGACTGGATCATGCGGATCAGCACGAGGAGCAGCGGCGCGAGGACGCCGATCCGGCTGTAGGTGGGCAGCAGGCCGATGCACACGGTGGCGGCGCCCATCAGGGTCATCGACCAGATGAGCGCCTTCTTGCGGCCGTGCCGGTCGCCGATGTGTCCGAAGAGGACGGCGCCCAGCGGGCGGCCGAGGGCCCCGACGAACAGGGTGGCGAAGGACATCAGGGTGCCGAGGGCCCGGCTCATCTCGGGGAAGAAGAGCTCGGGGAACACGAGTGCGGCGGCGGTGGCGTAGATGCCGAAGTCGTACCACTCGACGCTCGTGCCGATCATCGCGGCGGTGGCGATCTTCCAGGGCCCGGAGCGGCGTGGCGCCCCGGCGGCGGGGGCTGCGGTGCCCGTGGACTGGCTCATACGTGGCTCCTTGGGGACATCGATTGGGCTCGGTGTGGACCCAAAATCGATGGGGCGACGCTAAGGGGGTCCCTGTGGACTGTCAATAGGGTTCGGACTGATCCCAATAGACTGGTCGGACGGAGTCGAACGGAATCCAGAGGCGAGGGGCAGGCCATGGGCGGGACGAGCGCGAGCCGGAACGACGGCGCGGGCAAGCGGAACGGGAAGGAGGCGAACGGTGCCGGCCCCCGGCAGGCGCCCTCGCACGCGGTCGTGGCCGACGCGCTGCGCCGGCGGATCGCGCTCGGCGGCTTCGGCCCCGGGGACAGGCTGCCGACCGAGCGGGACCTCGCCGCGGTCTTCGGGGTCGGTCGCAACACGGTCCGCCAGGCCGTACGGGAGCTCGCCGAGGAGGGGCTCGTCGTCACCACCCTGGGCCGCTCCGGCGGCACCCGGGTCGCACCCGCGCCCCGGAGCGGCCGCGACGGCAGGGCGGCGGTCGCCGCCGGCATCCGCGCCTCCCTGCGTGACTACATGGAGTACCGCCAGGCCATCGAGCCGTTCGCGGCCCGCCTCGCCGCCGAGCGGGGCGCGGCGGCGAGCAGGCGCGGGCTCGTCGAGATGCTGGAGGCGAAGGTCGCCGACCTCGGCGAGTACCACCGCGTGGACACCCGGTTCCACCTCGGCGTCGCCGAGGCCGGCGGCAACGAGGTGCTCGCGGAGGCCGTCACGCGGGCGCGCACCGAGATGTTCGTGGCCGGCAACGCGCTCTGGCTGGGGTCGGACTGGACGCCGGTCTACCCGACCGGCCGGGACTTCGGGAGTGCGTTCCGCGAGGAGCACGAGGCGATCGCCCTGGCGGTCCTGTCGGGCGACGGGGACGCGGCCGAGCGCCGGATGCGCGAGCACCTGCAGGAGTCGCACCGGCAGTTCCTGCTCCTCCTGGACCAGTTCGCCTCGACCTCCGGCTGAGCGGCTCCTCGCCGCGGCGCGCGAAGGCGGACGGTCGGCGGGCGGCGGATGGCAAGCCGGTGGCTGGCGGAAGGCGGGCGGAAGGCGGCGGCGCGGGATCCGGTTGACGGGCGCTCGGGGCGCCGCCTAAGGTCCTAATTGGGTCCGATGAGGATCCAATTAGTCGCTCGTTCCCACAGGAGCCCGCCGTGCACGCTTACGATGAGGACCTCACCCAGCAGGTCATGGGCCATCTTCTCGACCGGCTCCGCCTCGACCCCCCGCCGCTGGGCCGGCTGGGAGAGCACGAGGAGCTCGCCCTGGCGCTCAAGGACGCCATCGGCGCGGGGCCGCGCCCCCCGGCCGACGTGCTGCGGACCTACACGGACGCGCTGGAGCCGACGGTCGTCTCCTGCGATCACCCCGCCTTCCTCGCGTTCATCCCCGGCGCTCCGACGAAAGCGGCCGCCCTGTTCGACATGGTCCTCTCGGCCTCTTCCCTCCACGGCGTGTCCTGGCTGGAGGCCTCGGGCGCCGTCGCCGCGGAGAACCAGGTCCTGCGCCTCTTCGCCGATCTGGCGGGGATGCCGCAGGGCGCCGGAGGGTGCTTCGTCAGCGGCGGCTCGGCCGGCAACCTCTCCGCCCTGATCGTGGCCCGCGACACCGGCAGGCGCCGCCTCGGCCTGGCCGCGACGGCACCCGTCAGGATCGCCGTGAGCGACCAGGTCCATTCCTCCGTCGGCAACACCCTGCGGATCATCGGCGTCGAACCGCTCGTCGTTCCGACCTCGGACCACCGGCTCACCGGCACGGCCCTCGCCGCGGCGCTCGAGACGGCCTCGGCCGACGGCGGCGCCCCCGTCGTGGCCGTCGTCGCCACCGCCGGCACCACCAACGCCGGCATCATCGACGACCTCGGCGGCGTCGCGGAGCAGGCCCGGGCCCACGACCTGTGGCTGCACATAGACGCCGCCTACGGCGGAGCCGCCCTGTTCGTACCGGAACTCCGCGCGCGCCTGGGCGGCATCGAGCACGCCGACTCGCTCGTCGTCGACCCGCACAAGTGGATGTTCGCGCCGTTCGACTGCGGGGCCCTCCTGTACCGGGAGCCGCACCTCGCGCGTGCCGTGCACACCCAGGACGCGTCCTACCTCGACGCGATCCACGGCGCGGACGGAGCCGACCACGACACGGACTGGAACCCCAGCGACTACGCCTACCACCTCACCCGGCGTCCGCGCGGCCTGCCCCTGTGGTTCTCGCTCGCCGTGCACGGCACCGACGCCTACCGGGACGCCGTGGCGCGCGGCGCCGGGATCGCCCGGTACACCGCCCGCCTCGTCGAGGCGACCGAGGGCCTCCAGCTGCTCCGCGAGCCCGAGCTGACGGTCGTCCTGATCCGCCGCACCGGCTGGCGGTCCGAGGACTACTACGCGTGGTCCAAGCGCCTTCTCGCCTCCGGCCTCGCGTTCGTCACCCCCAGCGTCTGGGAGGGCGAGACCGTCGCCCGTCTGGCGTTCCTGCACCCGGGGATCACCGAGGAGACGGTGCGGACGATCGTCACGTCCCTCGCCGACGAGCCCGGTCACGGCTCCGGCGAGCCGGGGCGGTCGTAGGACCGCGGGAATCCGAGGACATGTTCACAAAGGTGGCGACTCCTTGCACGATCCTCTCGCCGACCGGTCCCCGTCGCTCGGGGCGTGGTCAGATGGCGATCACGCCCGTTCGGGCGATGTCATCGAGAGCATGAAAAAGGATCAGGAATGAGCGACCCCACGGATCGGCGTCCGCTGCCGCATGATTTCCACCCGCCGGTGCCCGAGCTGTCGGTCGGCAGCGAGGACCTGACGGACGGTGGCACCCTGCCGGACGCGCACGTGTACGCGAAGGGGAACTCCTCACCGCAGCTGAGCTGGTCGGCCGGACCGGCGGGCACCCGTGGCTACGCGGTCACCTGCTACGACCCGGACGCGCCGACCGGCAGCGGGTTCTGGCACTGGACGGTCTTCGACATCCCGGCGGACGTCACCGAGCTGCCCGCCGGGGCCGGGACCGGGAGCTTCGAGGGGCTCCCCGCCGGGGCCCTGCAGGCCCGGAACGACTACGGCGGCAAGGACTTCGGCGGGGCCGCGCCGCCGCCGGGGGACGGTCCGCACCGCTATGTGTTCACGGTGTACGCCGTGGACCGGGAGAAGCTGGGGCCGGATGCGGACGCGTCGCCGGCACTCGTCGGCTTCCACCTCCGGTTCCACACCCTCGCCCGCGGCCGGCTGATCGCCGTGTACGAGGACGCCGGGGAGTAGGCGCGCGACGGCGTGGGAGCGGCCTGCGCTTCGCGGGACGCCCGCACGATCGTCGCGTGTTCTTGCACGATCCTCTCGCCGGCGGAGAGGAACGTGTCAGCGCGTGATGAGATGGGCGCATGTCCCTCGACGAGCTGCGCGACCTGCTGGAACGGCACGCACGACCCGACCGGAACACGGCCGTCGACGGCGTCCGGATCTGCCGGGCCGACCCGGGCGCCGAGCCGGAGTACGCGATGTCGGGCGTGATGCTGGCCGTCATCGCGCAGGGCGCCAAACGGCTCGCCCTCGGGGAGCGGGTGTACGAGTACGGGGTCGGCCAGTACCTGGTCACCTCGGCCGACCTGCCGGTGACCGGACGCGTCGCACCCGGCGGACGGCAACTCGGGTTCGGGATGACGCTGGAGCCCGCCGTCATCGCGGAGTTGATGCTCCAGGCCGGTCCGGGCGACCTGCCGCGACCGGCCGGGTCGCCTCGGCCGGGGATCATGGTCAGCGAGGCCCCGGCCGAGCTGATCGACGCGATCGTCCGCCTGCTCCGCCTGCTGGACCGACCGCGTGACCGCCGGGTGCTGGCCCCCCTGATCAAGCGCGAGATCCTGTGGCGGCTCATGACGGGGGAGCAGGGCGAGGCGGTCCGCCAACTGGGCCTCGCGGACAGCAGCCTGAACCACGTCACCCGGGCGGTCGACTGGATTCGGGACCACTACGCCGAGGCCTTCCGGGTCGAGGACCTGGCACGTTCGTCCGGGATGAGCGTCTCCGCGTTCCACCGGAACTTCCAGTCGGTGACGGCGATGAGCCCGATCCAGTTCCAGAAGCAGATCCGACTGCAGGCGGCGCGTCTCCTGCTGGCCAACCGTCCGCACGACGTGACCGGCGTCGGCCACCGGGTGGGATACGACAGCCCCTCGCAGTTCAGCCGGGAGTACAAGCGCCAGTTCGGCGTACCGCCGAGCCTCGACGCGGCACGCACGCGCGTCGACCACGCAGCCGCCGCCGTGCCCTAGGGGGCGACGTGCCGCCCGGACCGGCCCCGGACCGGCCCCGGATCGCCGCAGCGACCTGCCGGACAGGGCGAGGGGAGGGGGCAGGGCGGGGCGATCGATAATTGCCTCGACAGCGGCCGCGGTGATCGGTGACGCTTCACGCGATGACCAGAACCGATGACACTCCGCCCGCGTGGGACGAGCGCACCCAGCTCACCACGTTCCTCGACTACGCACGTGACACCGCCCGCGCCAAGTGCGAGGGCGTCTCCGAGGAGAACGCGCGCAAGGCGCTTCTGCCGGGCTCACCGCTGATGACCATGAGCGGGCTGATCAACCACCTCCGCTGGGTCGAGTACTACTGGTTCCGAGTGGTCTTCCTCGGCGAGGAGGACCAGGGCCCCTGGACCGAGGAGGACCCCGACCGCGAGATGCGCATCGCGGTCGACTTCCCGCTCACGCAGCTGCTCGACGAATACGCCGAACAGAGCGCCCACCACCGCGAACTGGTCGCCGGGCACAGCCTGGACGAGCAGGCCCGACGAGCCGTCCGCAACGGCCTCCACGTCGACCTGCGCTGGATCCTCCTCCACCTCACCGAGGAGACGGCCCGCCACAACGGCCACCTGGACATCCTGCGAGAGATGCTCGACGGCACGACCGGCGACTGAGGGCCCGTCAGCCACGGAGGAGGGCCGCCCCCGAGGGGCTTCCCGTCACCGGTCCCGTCGGCCGGGGCCGCGCCGGTAAATGGGTTGAGCCTCGGCGGCGGCGCCAGGAGGATCGGGGAACACCGATGAGTTCTTCCCGGCGTCGCGGTCCGTCAGTGCGACCCGCCCCGAGCGGAGGACACTCACATGACGGAAGGCACCATGCTCGCACCCCACGCGCCGCCCACGCTCCCGGCCGCCCGAGTCACCGCCGTGCTGCGGATCCTCGTCCTGTCCACCTTCGTCGTCCTCCTCAACGAGACGATCATGGTCAACGCGATCCCGCGGCTCATGCGCGAGTTCGAGGTCACCGCGGCCGCCGCGGGGTGGCTGTCCACCTCCTTCATGCTCACCATGGCCGTCGTCATCCCGGTGACGGGATGGTTCCTCCAGCGCGTGACGACCCGGACCGCCTTCGGCCTCGCCATGGCGCTCTTCCTCGCCGGCACGGCTCTGGCCGCGGCCGCGCCCGTCTTTCCCGTGCTGCTGGCCGCCCGTGTCATACAGGCGAGCGGCACCGCCGTCATGATGCCGCTGCTCATGACGACGCTGATGACCCTCGTGCCCCCGCACGACCGCGGCCGGGTCATGGGCAACATCACCCTCGTCATCTCCGTCGCACCGGCCCTCGGCCCCGCGGCCTCCGGCGTGCTGCTGCAACTGGGGACCTGGCGCCTGCTGTTCCTGGCCGTGCTGCCCATCGCCGGAGCCATGGCCCTCTTCGGCCGGCGCCACCTGGTCAACATCGGCGAGCCGCAGGCCGGCCCCATCGACTGGCTGTCCGTCCCCCTGGCGGCCATGGGCTTCGGCGCCCTCGTCTACGGCCTGAGCGGGCTCGGTGCCGAGGGCTCGGCCCAGGCCCCCGTGCCCCCGGTGGTCACGACCGTGGCCGGCGGCGTGCTGGTGGGCCTGTTCGCGTGGCGACAGCTGGCACTGCAGCGCTCGTCGACACCGCTGCTCGACCTGCGCACCCTGACGTACCGGCACTTCTCCGTGGCGCTCGGCCTGATGTGCCTGTCCTTCATGGCCCTCATGGGCGGCTTCATCCTGCTGCCGATCTACCTCCAGGAGGTGGCCGGCCTCACCTCGCTGCAGACCGGGCTGCTCCTCATCCCCGGCGGCCTGACCATGGGCCTGCTCGGACCACAGGTCGGCAAGCTCTACGACCGGCTCGGCGCCCCCCGTCTGGTCGTACCCGGAGCCGTGCTCACGGCGCTCTGCCTCGCCCTGTTCGCCCTGACGGGAGAACAGACCTCGCCGTGGCTGGTGCTCGCCCTCCACGTGGCTCTGAGCGCCGGCATGGCGTTCGTGTTCACCCCCGTCTTCACCTCGGGCCTGTCCGTCCTGCCGCCGCACCTCTACCCCCACGGCTCCGCCATCCTGGGCTCGCTCCAGCAGGTCGCGGCCGCCGCCGGCACCGCCCTGGTCATCAGCGTCATGTCGGGACACGCCGCCACGGCGGCGGCCGGCGGCGCCGACGCCACCGGCGCCCTGGCGACGGGCATCCGGTGGGGATTCGGCGTCGGCGCCGTGATCGGCGGACTGACCGTGCTGGTCGCGCTGCTGGTCCGTACCCCGCCCGTCCCGGAGCAGCCCGCCGAACCGGAGGCCCAGGAAGAGGACGGCACCACGGACAAGACCGCCCACTCTCCCGCCCGCTGACGTCGGGCGGGCACGCCGGACCCGGAAAAGGAAAACCGGTTTTCCTTTTCCGGGTCCGTTGCTCGTGACGGAGCCCGTCGGCGCCGGATTCGAGTTGTTCGAGCCGAGGGCGCCGAGGTGGATCGCCTTGTTCCGTGTGAGATCGGGTGCATGGGCCGTCGAGGCCGGGGCAAGCGGATCCCAAGCGGGCCGAGCCCGTGGTGAAACACACGGAAGAGAAGGGCGGCCGGGATCCGGTCGGCCGTCCTCGTCCACCGAAGGAGTTGTTTTCGCGTGACTGAGCACGTCTGGAGCTACAAGTCGACCGCGGGCCACCTGGCCGGTACCGATCTCACCGGCTACAAGGTCGAGGCGATCGACGGCGGCATCGGGAAGGTGGACAAGCACTCCGACGAGGTCGACGACGCCTACCTGGTCGTGGACACCGGGGTCTGGATCTTCGGCAAGGAGGTCCTCCTGCCGGCCTCCACCGTGGTCCGCATCGACCTGGACGACCGGAAGGTCTTCGTCGACCGGACGAAGGAACAGATCAAGAACGCTCCCGAGTTCCACCGTGAAAAGCACCTCGGCGACCCCGGATACCGCCAGGAACTGGGCACCTATTACGGAATGGGAGGCCCTTTCGGGGGTCCGGTGGTCTGAACCCGGTGTGAAGGGGAGGGCCCGAACTCGACGAGTTCGGGCCCTCCCCTTTTTTGCTTTTCCCGCTCCGGGGGGAACGGCCGGAGGAGAACGGTCGAAAGCGGCCGGGGTCGATCACGGGCCGGCGGGTAGCAGAGACGTGTACGCGAAAAGGCGAGGAGGAGAGACATGACCCAGGGAAACCGAGGTCCGGAGCGGGACGGGGACCGTCCGAAGACCGCTGTGGAGGAGGTCCTCCAGGAGGTGGAGGAGGCGGAGACCGACCCGCGGGAGGACGACGAGCGGGGTGGTGAGGCGGCCGACGCCCTCTCCCCCAGCCGAAGCGCCCAGGAGGACGCGCGGCGGCGGGCGAGCGAGGCGGGTCCGGAGAACGACTGAGCGCACGGCGGAGCCCTTCGCCGCGCGCCCCCGGCGGTCCTCGGCGGTGTGCCTCGGCCCGGGACGGAGCCCTCGCTCCGTCCCGGGCCGAGGCACACCGGGCGACACCGCTCACCCGTCGCCCGAGGTCAGGTTCTCCTTGATCTTGGCGATGGCGAAGCCCCAGCCCTGGGACACCGTCGGCTTGCCGGGCACGGCCACTTCCGCGGGATTGGTCACCACGTCCAGGAGCACCGGGCCGGGATCGGCGAGCGCCCGGCGTACGGCCTCGTCCAGCTCCGCCGGATCGGTGACACGGATGCCGCGGATCCCGATGGCCTCTGCCAGCGCGGCGAAGTCGGGGTTGTCGAGGACCGTCCCGAACTCGGGAAGCCCGGCCTGTTCCTGTTCGAGCTTGACCATGCCGAGACGGCGGTTGTCGAAGACCACGAGCTTGACCGGGAGCCGCTCGGACCGGATGGTCAGGAGGTCGCCCAGCAGCATGCTCAGGCCGCCGTCGCCGCAGAAGGCCACGACCTGGCGGTCAGGGGCCCACAGCTGGGCACCGATGGCCTGGGGCATGGCGTTGGCCATGGAGCCGAGGTTGTACGAGCCGATCAGCCGGCGGCCGCCGCGCATCCTGACGAAACGCGACAGCCAGACCGTGGCCATGCCGGTGTCGGAGGTGAAGATCGCGTCGTCGGCCGCGTGACGGTCCACCGCGGCCGCCAGCGCCTCCGGGCGGATCTCCTCGGACCGGTTGTCGAAGACCGCCCGCACCCGCCCGAGGAGACGCTTGTCGTGGGCGGGGTCGGCCAGGTCCGCCTGCCCCTCCTGCCACCGCAGGAAGCGCTCGCGGGCCTCGTCGAGGTGGGACCGGGATTCGACCGGGGCGAGCAGCGGCAGCAGGGCCCGCAGCGTCGCGCCGACGTCCCCGGCCAGCCCCACGTCCACCGGGACCCGGCGGCCCAGGTGTTCCTCCCGTACGTCGATCTGCACGACCCGGCAGTCCTCCGGGTACCAGTCGCGATAGGGGAAGTCGGTGCCCAGCAGGATCAGCGTGTCGCAGGTGTCCAGGGCGTGGGCGGCGGCCGGATTGCCGATCAGGCCCGTCTGGCCGACCTCGTACGGGTTGTCCTCCTCGAAGCCCTCCTTGCCCTTGAGCGTGAGCACCATCGGCGCCGCGAGGAGCTCGGCGGTGCGCAGGACCTCCTCACGGGAGTCCCGGGCACCGCGCCCCACGAGCAGCGTGACCCGGGAGCCGGCGGCGACCGCCTCCGCCGCCTCGGCCAGGGCCGGGTCGTCGGGCCGGGTCACGGCCGGGCGGGGCAGCGCGAACCGCGTCGGCCGGTCGTCCTCGACCTTCCGGTCGCCGAGGTCCCCGGGGACGGTCAGCACCGCCACGCCCCGGCGGGTCACGGCCGCGCGCACCGCGGACTCCAGCAGCCTCGGCAGCTGGGCGGGGGAGGTCACCGTGGCCCGGTACACGGCCACGTCCCGGAACAGGAGGTCGTTGTCCACCTCCTGGAAGTAGTCGCCGCCCACCTCCGACAACGGCACCTGGCCGCAGATCGCCAGGACCGGGGCACCGCTCTTGGCCGCGTCGTACAACCCGTTCAGGAGGTGGACCGAGCCGGGTCCCACGGTGCCCATGCAGACCCCGAGCTCGCCCGACAACTGGGCGTGGGCGCCGGCGGCGAAGGCCGCGGCCTCCTCGTGGCGGAAGCCGGTCCACTCGATGCCGTCCGTGACCCGGATGGCGTCGGTGAGGGGATTGAGGGCGTCGCCGACCACGCCGAAGACGTGGCCGACGGAGAGGTCCGCGAGACCGTCGACGATCACCTGGGCGACGGTACGGGGCATGGGGTCTCCTTTCACGAGGGACGACGACCGGGTCACCGGAGGGTGAACCGGTCCGGATGGGCCGTCTTCCAGTCGCCTGCCCATGAAGGCGGAACCGATGCCGGCGCGAGGAGCTGTCCGGCTTCGAGCGGTGCGTACAGGTCGGCATGGGACAGGACGCTGTCCGGGCCGACCCGGCGCAGCAGCATCTCGGGCGTCAGGCCGCCCGGCTCGTCGACGCCCATGGCGGCCATGATCTGCAGGGCGCTCTTGACCGTCGCCTCCTGGAAGCGCTGGACGCGGCGCGCCTTGTCCTCGACGTCCAGTGCCCGGGCGCGCCGGCTGTCCTGGGTGGCGACCCCGACGGGGCAGGTGTTGGTGTGGCAGCGCTGGGCCTGGACGCATCCGAGGGCGAACATCATGGCCCGGGCGGAGTTGGTGTAGTCGGCGCCCTGGATCAGCCGCTTGACGATGTCGCTGCCGGTGGCGACCTTGCCGGAGGCGCCGATCCGGATCCGGTCGCGCAGTCCCACGCCGACGAGGGACCGGTGGACCGTCGTCAGGCCCTCGGTGAGGGGGAGCCCGACGGCGTCCGCGAACTCCAGCGGTGCGGCGCCGGTGCCGCCTTCGGCCCCGTCGACGACGATGAAGTCGGGTGTGACGTCCTCCTCCAGCATCGCCTTGCACACGGCGAGGAACTCGCGGCGCGATCCGACGCACAGCTTGAACCCGACCGGTTTGCCTCCGGCGAGCTCCCGCATCCGGCCCACGAAGCGCACGAGCTCCCTGGGGGTGCGGTAGACGCGGTGGTACGGAGGAGAGATCACGGTGCGGCCCTCGGGGACGCCCCGGACCGAGGCGATCTCCCCGCTGACCTTGGAGCCGGGCAGCACGCCCCCGATGCCGGGCTTGGCCCCCTGACTGATCTTCAGCAGGACGCAGGCGACCTGGTCGAGGGCGGCCTTCTCTGCGAACTGCCGCGGGTCGAAGTCGCCGTCCTCCGTGCGGCAGCCGAAATAGCCCGTGCCGATCTCCCAGACGAGGTCCCCACCGGGGGCCAGGTGGTGCTCCGATATCCCGCCCTCACCGGTGTCGTGGGCGAAACCACCGCGCCGGGCGCCCTCGTTCAGGGCCCGGACCGCCCGGTCCGACAGGGAGCCGAAGCTCATCGCGGACACGTTGAGCAGGGCCATGTCGTAGGGCCTGGCGCAGTCGGGACCGCCGATCCGGACCCGGGGCGGCTGCGTGGGCACCGGGCACGGGGACATGGAGGGGACGAGGTGGTCGGTGCCCGGCCGGTCCAGTTCCAGCTCCGTCCCGAAGGGGTCCTCGGCGTCGGTCCCCTTGGCCCGTTCGTAGACGATGGAGCGCGTGTCCCGGTCGAAGGGCGCGCCGTCGACGTTCCGCTCGATGAAGTACTGCTGCACCTCGGGACGGATCCTCTCCATCGCGAACCGCAGGTGCCCCAGGAGCGGGTAGTTGCGCAGGATCGAGTGACGCCGCTGGAGCAGGTCGTACGACGCCACCGCGGCGAGCAGGAGCGCGGGGCCCGCCGCGCACCACCACCACGGGGACACCAGGACGGCCAGGAGGCCGGTGCCGAGGGCGGTGAGAGCCGGGAGGCCCGCGAGAAGAAGCGTCAGCATGCGGGGCCGTCTGTCCCGGATCCGCCGGGCCAAGCGCGCCGCCGGAGGGCGCCCGGCGCGACGGACGAGGTTTGCGGCGGGCGCGTCCGGCGAGACGACCCTCATGAGTGCTTCGGAGAAGAGTGGCCAGAATCCCTTCCGTCGGTCCGGCCCGTACGCCGTGTCCGACCGCGTCGGAACGCCGCGCGCCCCGGTGACCATGGGGGAGCTGCTGTTCCTTCCGGTCCCGCCGGCCGAGGCGGCCCGTGCGGCCGCGCCGGCGGCCCGTGGTGCCGAGGACGGGCCGTGGACCGCCGTCCGCTCGCTCACGGTGGTGACGGCCGGTGCCGCCGTGAGCGCGACGGCGGCGATCACCGCCGCGTACGCGCTGGGACGGCGGGCCGGGCGACGCGGCCGCGGCCCGGTGGCCCGGCTCTTCGGACGCCGCTTCTGAGGGACGGAGGGATTCCCTCCTCTCCGCCGCACACCCCGTTCATCTGTTCCTGAGCACGTCTCGTTCCAGGAGGTCGATACGCATGGTTCCCCTGCTGCTGGTTCTTCTCCTCGCCCTGCTCCTCTTCGGCTTCGGCTTCGCCGTCAAGGCGCTCTGGTGGATCGCCGTGATCGTGCTCGTCCTGTGGCTGCTGGGCTTCGTGGCCCGGCCGAAGGGCAGCACGGGCCGCTGGTACCGCTGGTAGGCGGTCACCCACGGTGCGGGGTCGTCCACGGTGCGGGTTCGCACCGTGGACGACCCCGCACCGGCGTGAACCCGCCAGGGCGTGAGCGAGCCCGGCCCCCTCCTTCCGGAAGGAGGGGGCCGGGCTCGCTCACGCGTTCAGGCGGTCAGCACGGAGTCGTCCTCGGGGCGCGCGCCCGGCAGCC
Organism: Streptomyces sp. NPDC004266; assembly: GCF_042874095.1. Taxonomy (NCBI): domain Bacteria; kingdom Bacillati; phylum Actinomycetota; class Actinomycetes; order Kitasatosporales; family Streptomycetaceae; genus Streptomyces; species Streptomyces sp. NPDC004266. The sequence continues at coordinate 286,603 of NZ_JBIAMM010000008.1, read as the reverse complement.
GATGGCGGGCCGCGATCAGCGCCGCGTCCACGTCGCGCGTACCGGTGGAGACGCACAGGGTGTACGCCAGGTCGTCCATGCGCCGCCGCACCTCGTCGCTGCCGTTCTCCGCCCGGAGCACCTCGAGTGTCTCGTACTGCTCGACGAGATTGCGCAGGACCGCGGGATGGGCCATCAGCACGTGCTACTCCCTTCGTCGTCAGGGCGTCCACCGCCCGGCTCGACGCGCCGTGTACCCGGGCTCCGGCGTCGCATGCCGGAGAGAGTTCGAAAAACCGGTCGACGGCGTGTTCCGGCCGCCTGACGCGGCACCGCCCTCCTCCTGTCGATCACGGAAGGGTAGGGTCGTCATCATTGCCGTACGGCAACGGTCGAGGCCGGAGCCGTCACGGGAGAGCGGACGGTGCGGCACGTGACCGTGACCGGACGGTCCGTAAGTGGATGCCTGATGGCGAACGAGGATGGGGCATGTCTGAGACGACGATCAAGGGCTCCTCGACCGGGGACCGGCCGGAGCCGGGCGCGGTGGCGGAGCCCGAGCTTCGACAGCTCCTGGCCGGTCTCACGGCGGTGCGGGACGGTGACTTCGGCACCCGCCTGCCCGACGAGGCGGGCGGCCTGATGGGCGAGATCTCCACGGTCTTCAACGGGATGGTGGACCAGCTCTCCCTGTTCACCTCCGAGGTGACGAGAGTGGCCCGTGAGGTCGGTACGGAAGGGACGCTGGGCGGTCAGGCCGTGGTGCCCGGCGTCTCCGGCTCCTGGGCCGATCTGACGGACTCGGTGAACGCCATGGCCGGCAATCTCACCACCCAGGTCCGCGACATCGCCCAGGTGGCCACCGCCGTCGCCAAGGGAGACCTCTCCCAGAAGATCGACGTGGACGCGCGCGGCGAGATCCTGGAGCTCAAGAACACCATCAACACGATGGTGGACCAGCTCTCGAACTTCGCGGAGCAGGTGACCAGGGTGGCCCGGGACGTGGGCACCGAGGGCCGGCTGGGCGGTCAGGCCGAGGTGCAGGGCGTCTCCGGCACCTGGCGCGACCTGACCGACTCCGTCAACTCCATGGCGGGGAACCTCACCGCGCAGGTGAGGGCGATCGCCCACGTCGCCACAGCGGTGGCCTACGGCGACCTGTCGAAGAAGGTCGCCGTGGACGCGCGCGGCGAGATCCTGGAGCTCAAGAACACCATCAACACGATGGTGGACCAGCTCTCGTCCTTCGCCGACGAGGTGACCCGTGTCGCCCGCGAGGTGGGGACCGAGGGCCGCCTCGGCGGCCAGGCCCGGGTGCCGAACGTGGCCGGCACCTGGAAGGACCTCACCGACAACGTCAACTCGATGGCGAGCAACCTGACCGGCCAGGTCCGGAACATCGCCCAGGTCACCACCGCCGTCGCCAACGGCGACCTGTCGAAGAAGATCGACGTGGACGCCCGCGGCGAGATCCTGGCGCTGAAGACGACCATCAACACGATGGTCGACCAGCTGTCCTCGTTCGCGGCCGAGGTGACCCGCGTGGCCCGCGAGGTCGGCAGCGAGGGCCGGCTCGGGGGACAGGCGGAGGTGGAGGGCGTCTCCGGCACCTGGAAGCGGCTGACCGAGAACGTCAACGAGCTCGCCGGAAACCTCACCCGACAGGTCCGCGCCATCGCCGAGGTCGCCAGCGCCGTCGCCGAGGGCGACCTGACCCGCTCGATCACGGTCGAGGCGTCGGGCGAGGTGGCCGAGCTCAAGGACAACATCAACGCGATGGTCGGCTCTCTGCGCGAGACGACCCGGGCCAACCAGGAACAGGACTGGCTGAAGTCCAGCCTGGCGCGGATCTCCGCCCTGATGCAGGGCCCCCGGGACCTCGCCGTCGTCGCCGAACTCGTCATGGACGAGCTGACCCCGCTCGTGGCCGCCCAGTACGGCGCGTTCTACCTGGCCGAAGAGGGGGAGGGCGGCATCGAGCTGGGCCTCGTCGGTTCCTACGGCCGGCCCGCCGGCGACGGGGGCAAGGACCGTTTCCGGCTGGGCGAGTCGCTCGTCGGACAGGCCGCCCGCAGCCGCCGCACCATCGCGGCCGAGAACGTCCCCGCCGACTACGTCGCCATCTCCTCCGGACTCGGCCGGACGACCCGGGGCAGTCTGGTGGTGCTGCCGATCGTCGTCGAGGACCAGGTGCTCGGCGTCATCGAGCTGATGTCCTTCAGCCCCTTCACCTCCGTGCACCGGGACTTCCTGGAGCAGCTCATGGAGACGGTGGGTGTCAACCTCAGCACGATCGTCGCCAACGCCCGTACCGACGAACTCCTGGACGAGTCCCAGCGGTTGGCGGGCGAGCTGCGCTCACGCACCGAGGAGCTCCAGGCGCGGCAGGAGGAACTCCAGCGCTCCAACGCCGAGCTGGAGGAGAAGGCGGCCCTGCTCGCGACGCAGAACCGTGACATCGAGGCCAAGAACATGCAGATCGAGCAGGCCCGGCAGGAGCTGGAGGACCGCGCCCAGCAGCTCGCGCTCGCCTCGAAGTACAAGTCCGAGTTCCTGGCCAACATGAGCCACGAACTGCGCACCCCGCTCAACAGCCTCCTGATCCTGGCCCAGCTGCTCGCCCAGAACCCCACCCGCAACCTCACGGCCAAGCAGGTGGAGTACGCCGGCATCATCCACTCGGCCGGATCGGACCTGCTGCAGCTGATCAACGACATCCTCGACCTGTCCAAGGTGGAGGCCGGGAAGATGGACCTCAACCCGGAGCGCGTGGCGCTCCGCAAGCTCCTCGACTACGTCGAGGCCACCTTCCGTCCCCTCACCTCGCAGAAGAGCCTCGCCTTCACGGTCTCCACCGCCGCGGGCGTCCCCGTGGACCTCGTCACCGACGACTCCCGGCTCCGGCAGGTGCTGCGGAACCTGCTGTCCAACGCCGTCAAGTTCACCGAGCAGGGCAGTGTCGAACTCCGCATCGAACCGGTGTCGGACGACGAACTCCCGGCGACCGTCCACCGGGGCGGCCCCGTCGTCGCCTTCCGCGTCACGGACACCGGCATCGGCATCGCCCACGAGAACCTGGAGGCCATCTTCGGCGCTTTCCAGCAGGCCGACGGGACGACCAACCGGAAGTACGGCGGCACGGGCCTCGGCCTGTCGATCAGCCGCGAGATCGCCTATCTGCTCGGCGGCGCCCTCACGGTCGCCAGCGTGCCCGGCGAGGGCAGCACCTTCACCCTCTACCTGCCCGTCACCCGTCCCGACTTCACGGAACAGCCGGGCCTCACCGAGGCGACGGCGGACGACCGGGCGGCCCTCCCGGCCGCGGCGCCGGACCGGAACGACGTCCCCGTCCTCCCGGCGCGCCCCGGCACGCACTCGACCCGGCCGACGCGACGCCTCCTCGTGATCGAGGAGCGCCCGCGCGGTCTCCTCGCCCTCGTCGCCGAGAACGCCCTCACGGAACTCGACGCCGACGGCGGCCACGCCAACCGGGAGGGCATCGAGCTGATCGCGGTCGTCGGCCCTCAGGAGGCCGCCGCCGCGCTGGCCACCCAGCCGTTCCACTGCGTCGTGCTCGACGTCGACATGGCGGACGGCGACGCCCTGCGCTTCCTGGAGGCCATGGACGGCGACGAGGCCCTGCGCACCGTCCCGGTCCTCGCCCACAACAACCGCCGGCTCGCCGCCGACCAGGAGCGCGCCCTCCAGGAGCTGGCCCGCCGCCGGCCGCTGGAACTCCTCTCCAGCCTCGACGAGCTGCGCGAGCGGATCGCCCTGCACCTGTCCGCGGAGCAGCCCGGCGACGTCGTGCCCCTGGTCCGGGGAGAGCACTGGGCCCCGGAGCCGCAGGCCATCGACACCACGCTGCACGGCCGTACCGTCCTCGTGGTCGACGACGACGCCCGCAACCTCTACGCCCTCAGCGGCATCCTGGAGCTGCACGGCATCAAGGTGCTGCACGCCGAGAACGGCCGGAAGGGGATCGAGGCGCTCCTCGCGCACCCGGCCGTCGACCTCGTCCTGATGGACGTGATGATGCCGGAGATGGACGGCTACACGGCGACCGCGCGGATCAGGGAGATGCCGCAGTACGCGGGCCTGCCCGTCATCGCGGTCACCGCCAAGGCGATGCCGGGCGACCGGGAGAAGAGCCTCGCCGCGGGCGCCAGCGACTACGTGACCAAGCCGGTCGACGCCGACGAACTCATCGCCTGCGTCAGCCGCTGGCTGAACGACGGGTAGCCCCGTGGCCGCCCCCACCGGCCCGTACCGCACCCCGCGGCGGGCACCGCGCCCTCCCGGCGCGACCCGGTCCCGCCCGTCCGGCGGACCCGAGACAGCCCTACCCGAGGAGTCGTCGACGTGAGTGGCCCCCACCTCGGGGACGGAGACACCTACTCCGATCCCCACGGGGAAGACGCCCCGGCGCCCGGCGCGGCCGCGGTGGCCGTCCCCGACCAGTTCCCCGCCGACGGCGACCGCTCGCCGGCGCAGGACCGCCTCACGGCCGGCCGCCTGGCGGCCACGGTGGAACGGCTGCGCGGCGAGGTGCGCGCCGCCCACGCCGCGGCCGAGGGGCGCGCCCTGGTCGAACTCGCCAAGGGCGTGATCGTCGAGCGTCTGGGCTGCGGCCCCGCCCAGGCGGCGAGGCAGCTCGCCGAGCTGGCCGACCAGGCCGGGCTCTCCCAGCTGGAGCTGGCCGCGGACATCATCAACCAGGCGGCCCGTGACCGGGTCGCCGAAGCCGCCGGCGATTTCCTCAGGACCACCGCCGACGGGTCCGGCGACCCCGGCCGGGCCGCCGGAGCCGACGCCTCGGTCGGCGTGCGCCTGCGCACGGCCGAGAGCGCGGCGCTCAGCGCGGGCGACACCCAGTCCGTCGCCGAGTCGCTGCTGGCGCACGCCCTCGAACCCCTCGGCGCCGTCGCCGTCGCCATCTGGACCACCGGCCCGGACGCCTCGCTGAGCCTGCGCGGCCACGCCGGGTTCGGCTCCGACGAGGCGGCCCGCTGGCACTACGTACCGCCGGGCGTGACCACCGCGGCCCGGCAGGCGCTCACCGGCCGCCGTACGGTCTGGTACCCCTCCCTGGCGGCCGCAGGCATCCCCTCGATCGGACGCACGCGCCACCCCGACGGCGGCCGGGTCGTCGTCCCCGCCGGGACCGGCGGCCGCATCCACGGCGTCCTGGAGATCTGCTGGGACCGACCGCTGGACCCCCAGCCCCAGGCCGTGGAGCGCCAGATCGAAGCCCTCGCCGAGCTCTGCGCCCACACCCTGGAAGCGCTCCCCGCCCAGGCCGCGCCGACGCGCCCCCTCGCCCCCGGCGGGGAGGGACCGCTGGAACTGGCCGAACTCGCCGACGGCCTCCACGACCCCGCCCTCGTGCTGACCCCCCACCTGGACGAGGCGGGCAGACTGGCCGACTTCCGCATCCGGCACGCCAACGCGCTCTTCCAGGACCCGGCCGGCCGGCCCCGGAGCGCCATCGACGGGGCGCTGCTCCTGGAGGCGTATCCCGCGACGGCGGGCGGCAGCGAACTCTTCGAACAGATCGAGCGGGTCTACGCCACGGGCGAGCCCTTCCGCTCCCGGCGGACGCGGCTGACGGCGCTCGTGGACCAGGTGCCGCTCTCCTCGCTCGCCGACATCAGCATCAGCCGGCACGGGGACAGCGTCTTCCTCATCTGGCGCATCGAGGACGACTCGGCCCGCCTCGCCAGCCTGCTGCAGCACGCCCAGCGGCTCGGCCGTGTCGGCGCCTTCGAGGAGGACGTCCTCACCGGGGAGATCACCTGGAACGGCCAGCTCTTCGACCTCTTCGGCAGGGAGAAGACGGAACCGCCCGTCTCCCTGCGCGACCTGGCGGCGCACGTCCACCCCGACGACGCCGACACCATCCGGCACTTCCTCCACTCCGTCCTGCACCAGCGACGGCCGGGCTCCACGGCCTTCCGCCTGCTGCGCCGGGACGGGGTCACGCGCCACATCCGGGTGATCGCCGAACCGGCCCTGGGCTCCGACGGCCGGCTCCAGGCGGTCCGGGGCGCCTACCAGGACATCTCGGCGCAGCACTGGACCGAGGTCGCCCTCACGGCCACCCGCGACCGTCTCGTCGCCACCGAGGAGGAGGCGGAGGAACGCAACCGGCTCACCCTCCAGCTCCAGCACGCCATCATGCCCCCGGCCAAACCGCCGCTCGACGCACCGGGACTCGACGTCGCCGTGCGCTACCGCCCGGCCGAGTCCGAGTCCCTGGTCGGCGGCGACTGGTACGACGCCGTCGTGCTGCCGTCGAAGAAGGTGCTCCTGTGCGTCGGGGACGTCGCGGGCCACGGCGTGGAGGCCGCCACCGGGATGGTCGTCCTGCGCAACGCCCTGCGTGGCCTCGCCGTCACCGGGGCGGGGCCGGGACAGCTGTTGTCCTGGCTGAACAGCGTCGCCCACCACCTCACGGCCCACGTCACGGCCACCGCCGTCTGCGGGATCTACGACCCCGAGAGCCGCACGCTGCGCTGGGCCCGGGCGGGGCACCTCCCGCCGGTGCTCGTCCGGGAGAGCGAGGCGGCCGACCTGCCGCTGCTCCGAGGGCTGCTGCTCGGGGCCCTCGCCGAGGCCGAGTACGAGGAGGCGGAGCTCCGGCTCGAACCCGGCGACACCGTGCTGATGTACACCGACGGTCTCGTCGAACGGCGGGACACCTCCGTGCACGACTCCGTCACCCAGCTGCTGGCCACCGCCCGGCTGCCTGCCGACGGTCTCGAACGACGACTGGACCTGCTGCTGTCGCGCAGCAAGTCGGACACGGACGACGACACGTGTCTGATCGGTGTCCAGGTGACCTGATCGCCGACTGCCCGCCCGCCCACCGTCCGTACCCCTCACCGTGGAAAGCAGGGAACATGTCCGAGCGAGAACTGAACCTGAACGTCGACGTCACGATCCGCGACACCGGCACAGCGGTACTGTCCCTGGGGGGCGAACTCGACATGGAGACCGCCCAGCTGCTCGACGACCACCTGGCGGAACAGCTCCGGCAGGGACGGGCCCGTCTCGTCCTCGACCTGTCCGCACTGGGCTTCATGGACTCGTCCGGTCTGAACGTCCTGATCAGAGCGGTCCACAAGGCACGCGCCGTCGGGGGAGACCTGTACCTCGCCGCGCCGACGTCGCCGGTGCGACGCATCCTGGACATCACCGGAGTGACGACCACGATCCCGCCGCACGCCGGCGTGGCCGAGGCGCTGGCCGCCGCCGGCGGCGCGAGGTAGACGAAGGGCGGTGCGGCCCTGGGTACGGGACCGCGCCAGGGGAGGAAGGAAGCGGGAGAACGTGCACGAGATCGCCGACGTGGAGCAGGCGCTCCGCAGGGCAGCTCCGCACCAGCTGGTGAGCGTCGTCGAGGACGCCCTGCGGGAGCGCTGCGGCGCCCGGTGGGTGGAGCTCCGTCTGGCCGACTACGGAGTGCGGACCCTCCAGCTCGTCGAGCGCAGGCCAGGGGTGGCGCCGTCGGTCCCGATCCACGACAGTCCGCAGGGGCGCGCCTTCGGAGCCCAGGAGCCGTACGTCACCCGCGGGTCCGACGCGCTCCTGGTCCACCTTCCCGTCACCGTGAGGGGAGACCGGCTGGGCGTCCTCACCGTCGGGCTGCCGTCGGGGGCCGACGTCGGGACCGCGCTGCCCGGTCTCGGCCAGGTCTGCGAGGCGCTCGGGCACGAGATCCTGGTGGCCGAGCGGGACACGGACCTGTACGTGCTGGCGCGGCGGGCGACGCGGCTCACCCTCGCGGCCGAGATGCAGTGGCAGCTCCTTCCCGGCCGCTCGTGCGCCCGTCCCGAGTTCGCCCTCGGCGCCCATCTGGAACCCGCCTACGCGATCTTCGGGGACAACTACGACTGGTCGGTCTCGGCCGGCCGGCTGACCCTGACCGTCACCAACGGCATGGGAGAGGGGATCGAGGCCGCCCTGCTGACCAACCTGGCGATCAACGCGCTCCGCAACGCCCGCCGGGCCGGTCTGGGGCTCGCGGACCAGGCCGCCCTGGCCGACCAGGCCGTGTACGCGCAGTACCGGGGCAGCGCCTTCGTGTCGGTGCTCCTCCTGTGCTTCGACCTCGCCACGGGCGAGGTCGAGGCCGTGGACGCGGGTTCGCCCCGGCTGTGGCGGCTGCGGGGCCATTCCGTCGAGTCCGTCTCCTTCGAGGCGCAGCTGCCCCTCGGCATGTTCGAGGACTCCCTCTATGTGCCCGAGCGGTTCACCGTGCGCCCGGGGGACCGTCTGCTCTTCGGCAGCGACGGGGTGTACGCCGCCAGCTCGCCCGAGGGGGAGAGCTACGGGGAGCGGGCGCTGGCCCGCGCGCTCAGCGGGACACGGCTCCTTCCGCCCACGCACGTGCCGCAGGCGGTGCTGCGCGAGCTCGCCGCGTACCACGGCGGCACCCCGCTGGAGGACGACGCCCTCGTGCTCTGCCTCGACTGGTACGGGACTCCGTCAACAGTTGCCGTGTGACAACTGTATCCTTGGGGCAACACCTGGCTCGTGCCCGGTTGAACGCGTCAAAGGATGACCGGAGGGTGGCAGTGGGGACATGGAGTGTGCGGCCGGCCGAGGCCGGCGGCGCGCGGAGATCAGGCCGAACTGACGCCCTTCAGCGGCGTGTCAGGGCGTGACGAGGCCGCCGACGTGCCCTCTCCCAGTGCCTCCTGGAAGCCGGTGAGGCCCCGCAGCAGCGCCTTGCGGCTCGTCGGCGACATGGCGGCGACGACCGCCAGCAGGGCCTCCTCGCGCTGGGCCCGCAGGTCCCGCAGGTACGCCTTGCCGTGGACGGTCAGGTGCAGCTCCAGCTGTCTCCGGCTCACGGAACTGGGCAGCCGCTGGACGAAACCCAGCGCCTCCAACCGGTCGCACATGCGGCTCACCGAAGGCGGCGCCGACCCGAGCAGGTCGCCCAGCGTGCGGAGGCTGATCCCCTCCTCGCGGTCCAGGCTGTACAGCACGCGCAGCTGACTCGCCGACACCGGTGTCGGCGACACCATGTCCCGGCCGCGTTCCCACAGCACCTCCAGGAGCTCGATGAGCTCCCGGGCGGCCTGAGTCGTCTGCTGCCGCTCCGGCTGGGACGGGGCGGGGTTGGTGTTCATGCCTGCCGACACTCCTCGGGCGTCCGGGGCCGAGGACGTCGGCCTTCCGACGGACCGGACATCTCCACATCTCTCCAGAAGGCGGTACGGATTCGGTGGATCGACACGTGACAGTGGAAAGCGCACTGCGCGGGGCGGCACCACACCTCCTCCTGGACTCCCTCCGTACCAGTCTCGCGCAGCAGTACGGCGCGTCCTGTGCCGACCTGCTGCTCATCGACTACGGGTTCACGTCGCTGCGCCCCGTGCGGCCCGCGCAGACACCTGCCGGGGCGCGGCACGTGCCCGTGGACACCGGGCCCGTCGGTCGCGTCCTCCGCACGCAGCAACCATATCTTTTCCGTGATGACGGGCCCACGGCGACCGTTTGCCTTCCCGTCACCGTCCGCGGCGACCGGCTCGGCGTCCTCGTGGTCCTGCTGCCCCCGGACCGCGCCACCCCGCAGACCGTCGAGAGCCTCGGCCGCGTCGCCGAGACCCTCGGACACGCCCTGCGCGTCGCCGACCGCCACACCGACCTGTACCGCAGCACCCGCAGGACGCGCGCCCTCACCGTCGCCGGGGAGATGCAGTGGGACACCCTCCCGGGCCGGGCCTGCACCGGGCCGGCGTTCGACCTGCACGCCTACTGGGAGCCCGCCTACACCTCGGGAGGACACCTCCTGGACTGGAGCGTGACCGAGGACGAGCTGCTCCTGGTCGTCGCCGACGGCACCGGCCCCGGCACCCCGGCCGCCCTGGTGAGCACCCTCGCCCTGAACGCGATCCGCAACGCCCGGCGGGCCGGACTCGACCTGGTGGGGCAGGCCAGCCTCACCGACCAGGCGCTCTACGGCCAGTACCGGGGGAAGAGCCCGCTCGCCGCCCTCCTGCTGCGCCTCGACCTGGCCACCGGCGGGATCGAGGTCGTCGACGCCGGGTCGCCGACGCTCTGGCGGTCGCGCGGAACCACGACCGAGCGCATCGAACTGGACCGCCAACTGCCCCTCGGCATGTTCGAGGACACCGTCTACGACACGCAGCGCCTGCGCCTCCTGCCCGGCGACCGGCTCGTCTTCGTCGCCTGCGACCCGGGCGACCCCCCGCACGGAGGGGAGAACGGGTCGCTGGACGCCCCCGTCGCCCGCGCCCTGGCGCTGACCGGCCGTCCGAGCTGCGCGGACGCCCCCGGCGCCGTCGTCCGGGCACTGCGGGAGACCCCCCGCGACGTACCGGACGCCGTCCTCGTCGTCTGCCTCGACTGGCACGGACCCGAGGCCGGTCGATCCGGTGCGGCGACGGACGGGGACGGCGGTCCGCCCCCGCCCCCCTCCCCCTGACACGGCGGCGGTGGGCGTGATCCCCGATGCGGGCGGTGTGGAAACCGCGAAGAGGGGAAAGGCGGAGTACGAGGTGCCCAGTGCGCCCGCCCATCCGTACGAGGGGAGTGCCAGGGCCATGACGGACGCCATCACCGCGGAGCGTGCGGTACCCGAGCCCCTGCTGTCGGCGAGTGCCGTGTTCGACAACGCCGCCGACGGCGGAGCGATCGGATCCGCCCGCGCCTTCACCGCCGACTTCCTCGCGGCCGCTCCGGCCGTCCGGCGGGAACCGGTGACGCGGGAACGCGTCGACCTGGCGAAGCTGGTGGTCAGCGAACTGGTGACCAACGCGGTCCGGCACACCTCCGGCCCCTGCCGGCTGCTCCTCGAGCTGCGGCAGGACGCCCTGGAGATCTCGGTGTTCGACCGCGCGGCGGCCGCCCCCGTACCCCGTGGACACGACCCGCGCCGGATCGGACAGCACGGCGTGGAGATCGTCGTCGCCGTCTGCGAGAGCGTCAGCGTGGAGCCGGAGCCGGACGGCAAGCGGGTCCGGGCGCGCCTCTCCCTCGTGCCGGCGGACGCCGAGGCGGGAGCCTGACGGCCGGTGCGCCCACGCGGCACGCCCGGCCCCGACGGGACCGGGCGTGCCGGAAGCGGAAGCGACTCTCGGAGGCGCCCGTCCGGCCGGAAGCGGCCCCTACGGACGCCCGTCCGGCCGGAAGCCGCCCTCCGACGGCGCCGGCCGGACCTCAGCGCCGCTCGCTGGACGTGCGGCGCGACCGCCGTCGGAGGGAACGGCGCTCGCTCTCGGTGAGTCCGCCCCACACCCCCGTCACCTGACGGGAGTCGTCCATGGCCCAGCGCAGGCACTCCGCCCGCACCGGACAACGCCGACAGACCTCCTTGGCCTCATCGGCCTGAACGACCGCGGAGGGGCCCACCCCCACGGGGAAGAACAGGTCGGGGTCCACCTCGCGGCAGGCCGCGGCCGCTCGCCAGCCGTCCATGTGGCCCTCCCGGGTGTCCATGTGATCCTCCTGGTGAATGCGTCGGTAGCGGTCTCTGTCCGCCTGACCGCCCGTCCGCGACCGAAACCGCCCGGCGCTGATTCGCCCGGCACGGACAGGGCATCCGGAGGTCGACCGAGAGGAGCGAGTCGACATGACCACAGCGAAGGTCCATGTGCCCGGGACGGGGAGAGCGGTCCGCGACGAGGCCGTACGGGCGGGCGCCCGGGCCGGTTTCGCGGCGCGGGGCGTGCTGTACCTGCTCGTCGGAGCGCTGGCCGTACGCATCGGACTGACGGGGACGGGAGAGCAGGCCGACCGGGGAGGAGCCCTCGCGCACCTCGCGGCCACCCCGTTCGGTGCCGTCCTCCTCTGGGCCCTGGGCATCGGCCTCGCGGGGATGGCGGCGTGGCGCCTGTCGGAGACGGTCCTCGGAGCGGCCGGTCCCGGGGGCGACAAGGTGTATCGACGCGGACTGTCCGCCGGCCGCTGCGTCTTCTACGCCGTCTCCGCCTTCCTCGTCCTCTCCTTCGCCACGGGGGAGCGGGGGAGCGGCGAGGGCTCGACCGACCGGCAGAGCCGGGACATCACCGCCCGCCTGCTCGAACTCCCGGGCGGCCGCTGGTGGGTCGGCGCGGTCGCCGTCGGCATCCTGGTGACCGGGCTGTGGATCGCGGGCAGGGCGGTGATGCGGAAGTACCGCGATCACCTGGCATGGGGGAGCCTGTCGCCGTACCAGCGCCGCTTCATGGACGTGACCGGCGTGGCCGGCGGCATCGGGCGCGGTCTCGTCTTCGCCGCGCTCGGGCTCTCCGGCGTGCGGGCGGCCACGGCGTTCGACCCGAGCCGGGCGAAGGGCATGGACGACACGATCCGCTCGTTCGCGCAGACCCCGGCGGGTCCCTGGCTGCTGCTCGTCGTGGCCGTCGGCCTCGTGCTCTTCGGAGCCTTCTCCTTCGGCCAGGCGAAGTGGCGCGAGCTCTGATCCCGCCCCGTCGCACCCGACCCCGCCGCCGTCCCGTCGCCCCGGCCCCGGCCCGGGGGCGGCCTTTCCGTGAAGCTCCCGTGCCGGGGAGGTGGGGATGTGGTGGACGGGGGCCCGGTCCGTACCGGAAGAGGGGGGTTCACTTGATGTGCGGCGCGCACTGGTGAAAGGTGGACGGACGAGTGTCGTCGAGCGGGAAGGTGGCGGGCCCCACGGGCGGCCACGCATATGACTGTTTTCGAAGACGAGCCCGGCCGGTCGCGGGGCACCCCCACGGTCGCGGGCACCTCCTGGCTCCGATCGCCCCACCCGGCCCTGGTGGCCGACGGCCGGGGCAGTGTCGTGGAGTTCAACGACGCCGCGGCGGACCTCTTCCCGGGGATGGACGTCGGCGCGTGGCTGGACGAGGTCGTCCCCGGCTGGCTGGCCGACGCCCACCGGCGGCTCGCCCGTCCCCCGCGGAAGCGACCCGTGGAGAAGTCCGTCCGCGCGGGGCGACCCGCTCTGCGGGGAAGCCACGAGGGCCGCCTCCTGCGGGCCCACCCCACCGACTCCGGCCACGGCGACGTCGCCTGGTGGCTGGTCGACGACTCCGACCTGACCGCGGCGGAGGAGGCCCTGAGGACCGAGCAGGAACGCACCGCGCTCCTGGCGGAGGTCTCCACGCAGCTGCTGTCCTCGCTCAACCCGGACCGGTGCCTGGAGAAGACGGTCCTGCTCGCCGCGGCCCACCTCGCCGACGCGGCGCTCGTGATCTCCCCGCCCGTGCGGAACCGGCACGGTGTGGTCACCGCGGTGGGGGAGCGGGTCACCGGGCGCCAGGTGACGATGGACCCCACGGCGGTTTCCGGCCTGGCCGAGGCCCTCCAGGGCTTCCCTCCGGTGCCCGCCCGGTGGATCGATCCGGCCGAGCTGCCGGAATGGGCCGTGCCCGAAGGCATGGAAGGGCACCCGGGATCCGTCTCCATCACCTCGCTGCCGGGCCACGGCGTGCCCGCGGGCGCCCTCATCCTGCTGCGGCGCAGCGGCCGGACGGCCTTCGACGCCTCGGAGGAACTCTTCGCCCGGCTGTTCGCCGCCCGCGCCGGCGCCGCACTGTCGGCCGCGCGGATGTACGCCGAACAGGCGCGCATCACCCGCGTGCTGATCGCCGAACTCCTCCCGCCGCAGCTCCACCACGTCCACGGGGTCGACTTCGCCGGCGGCTACCGCACCTCCCACGCCACGGAGAGGATCGGCGGCGACTTCTACGACGTGCACGCCGGGGCCGACGCCGACCAGGAGTCGCTCGCCGTCCTGGGGGACGTGTGCGGCAAGGGGCTGGAGGCCGCCGTGCTCACGGGCAGGATCCGTAGCACCCTGCACGCGCTGCTGCCCCTCGCCGACGACCACCAGAACGTCCTGAGGCTGCTCAACGGAGCCCTCCTGACCGCCCGTCACACCCGGTTCGCCACGCTGGTCCTGGCCTCGGTGAGACGGACGGGCGGACGGGTACGGCTCAGGCTCACCAGCGCCGGCCACCCCGGGCCGCTGATCCTGCGCACCACGGGAGAGGTGGAGGAGGTGGACACGAGCGGAACCCTGGTGGGAGCGCTGCCCGAGGTCACCTCCCGGTCCGCGACCGTGCACCTGGCGCCCGGGGAGACGTGCCTGCTCTACACGGACGGCATCACCGAGGCCCGGGGCGGGCCGCTCGGATCGGCCATGTTCGGGGAGGAGCGGCTCCGGACCGCCCTGGCCGACTGCGTCGGACTGCCGGCGGAGGCCGTCGTCGAACGCATGCAGATGATCGCGGGCGACTGGGTGGGCGGCGGCCCGCACGACGACATGGCGATCGTCGCGATCACCGCACCGCGCACCACCCATCTGTCCGCGGTCAACGGTCACACCCGGGGCAGGTACACCGCATGACCACACACACCACGACCTCCTCCACCGACCTCGCCGGCACCCGCGAGCGGCTGTGGGCGGCCCTGGGGGAGCGGGACGAGGCGGCGGCCGCCGCGGCGGTCCTCGACGCCTGTGACGCCGGCACACCGGTGGAGGAGGTCCTGCTCGACGTGATCGGTTCCGTACAGGCCCGGGTCGGCCGCGAATGGGCGGCCGGCCGGATCAGCGTCGCCCAGGAGCACGCCGCGACGGCCATCCAGGACCGCATCGTCGCGGCCCTCGCCCATCGGACCCCGTCCTCCCGCCGCCCCCGACGGGCCGGTCCGGGGGGAGACGGGACGACCCCGCGGCGCGTCACCGTCGCCTGCGTCGACGGGGAGTGGCACGCCCTGCCCGCCCGCCTCCTCGCCGAGGTCCTGCGCGGCCGCGGCTTCCTCGTCGACTACCTCGGGGCGCACGTCCCCACCCCGCACCTGATCGCGCACCTCCACCAGACCGGTGCGGACGTGGTCGCGCTCTCCTCGTCCCTGCCCGTCCGCCTGCCGACGGCCCACGCGGCCGTCACCGCCGTCCAGGCCATCGGGATCCCCGTCATCGTCGGCGGAGCCGCCTTCGGTCCCGACGGCAGATACGCCCGACTGCTCGGCGCCGACGGGTGGGCGCCCGACGCCCGCGCCGCCGCCTCCCTCCTGGCCGAGGGCCCGCGGCGTCCCGAGGGAGTCCTGGCCGGCCCGGACCAGGGCCTGCCCCATCTGCTCGACCAGGAGTACACCCTCGTCACCCGCGCCCGGACCCAGCTCACCCGCGGCGTTCTCGAAGGGCTGGAGGCCAAGGTCCCGGCCATGGCCGCGTACACCGAGGAGCAGCGAGAACGGACCGCCGAGGACATCGCCCACATCGTCGACTTCCTCGCCGCGTCCCTCTACACCGACGACGCCGAACTGTTCACCGGCTTCCTCACCTGGACCGCGGAGGTCCTCCGCGTCCGCGGCGTCCCGACCGGCGCCCTGCTCGCCGCGCTCGACCTCCTCTCCGAAGCCCAGCACGACTTCCCCCGCGCACAGGCCCACCTGGCCGCAGGACGTCGCGCCCTCACCCGCGTACCCGCACCCCAGGCCTCCGGACTCCACGCATGACCGCATTCCCCGACCACACCTTCGAACTGGCGATCGTCACCGAGGAGGACGGCGTCCTGTACGCCGAGCTCGCCGGCGACCTCGCCTGGGACGTCGCCGACGAACTGCTGGACGCCGTCCGCGACCGCCTCTCCTCGGTCCCCGGCCTCTCGCACGTCCACCTCGACTGCGCCCGGATGACCTTGTGCGACTCGATGGGCCTCTCCACCTTCCTGGCCCTCCACCGGGACACCGAGGCGGCGGGAGCACGGCTGCACATCGACCGCAGGCCGCCCTTCCTCGACAGGCTGCTCCTGCTCACCGGCACGTACCAGCACCTGACGGGCATACCCGGGACGGCCGAGTCCGACGGCGTCGCCCCGGGCGAGGAGACGGAGAGCCCTCAGCTTCCCGGCCCCTGACGGGGCGCGGCCCGCCGCGTCGGCGAGGCCTCAGGACGGCCGGACGGAGGAGGGGGGCCGGAAGCAGGCGGTGACGTCCTTGCCGCGGGGGCAGGGGCGGGCCTGCCAGTCGTCGGCGAGGGCGTCGATCAGGAGCAGGCCGCGCCCGCCGAGGGCGCCGTCGTCGGGACGACGCTGCTCGGGCACGTGGGACGACGCGTCGTGCACGGTCACGTGCAGGCACTCCTCGTCCCACGTCAGGATGAGCTGCGCGTCGCTGTGGGCGTGGACGTGGGCGTTGGTCACCAGTTCGGAGACGGCCAGGACGACGGAGTCCATCAGATCCGGCGCCGTGCGGTCCCAGCCGAGTGCCGCCAGGTGTTCACGCGTCCAGTCCCGCGCCGTCTTCACGCCGCTGCTGACGGGCAGCGTGCGCGCCCATCCGACAGCTCTCAGTGAGGGGTCCCGCGCCATGTCTCTCCTCCGCTCGGCCGTGCTGCACGTTCCGTCTGCCCTGCCCCTCGGCGCGGGAACCCGGGGGCCGGCGATCCGGCCCGGGCGGGGCGCGACCGGGACGGCCGCGACGGACCGTGTGGCGCCGGTGGCTGACGCCCCATCATGCCCGACACGCGCGTCCCGGGAAAAAATTTGGAATGGACCTGCGTAGTCCGGGTAGGCGGGCTGCCATCGGGCCACGAATCCGGGTTCGGGACGAGGATGAGAGGGGAAAGGTGTGACGGTCACCACGCTGTCGACCACGGGCGTTGAGGTCGGGACGGAGGCATTGCCGGCGGTCCCGGACCCGCTGGCGGTCGCGCCGAAGGACGCCCGCGCCCTGTCGAAGGTCTTCTTCCAGCAGCTCACGGTGCTGGAGGAGGGGACCCACGAGTACCAGTACGCGCGCAACACCCTCATCGAGATGAACATGAGCCTGGTCCGCTACGCGGCCGGGCGGTTCCGGCACCGCGCCGACGAGATGGAGGACATCGTCCAGGTCGGCATGATCGGCCTGATCAAGGCGATCGACCGCTTCGAGCTCTCCCGGGAGGTCGAGTTCACCACGTTCGCCGTCCCCTACATCGTCGGGGAGATCAAGAGGTTCTTCCGGGACACCTCCTGGGCGGTCCACGTGCCCCGCCGCCTGCAGGAGGCCCGCGTGGAGCTGGCCAAGGCGACCGAAGAGCTGAGCACGCGCCTGGGCCGGATGCCGACGGTCAAGGAACTGGCCGAGCTGATGAGCCTCACGGAGGAGGAGGTCACCGAGGCGCGGCTGGCCTCCAACGGCTACAACTCCTCCTCGCTCGACGCCGCGCTGAGCGGCGAGGACGAGAGCAGGGACGCGTCCCTGGCCGACTACATCGGCAGCGAGGACCCCGCCATGGAGCTGGTGGAGGACTTCCACGCCCTGGCCCCGCTCATCGAGGAGCTCGACGAGCGCGACCGGCGGATCATCCATCTGCGGTTCGTCGAAGAACTCACGCAGGCCCAGATCGGGGAACGGCTGGGCTGCTCCCAGATGCACGTCTCCCGCCTGCTCTCGCGCACGCTGAACCGCCTGCGTGAGGGCATGCTCGCCGACAGCAGCTGATCCGACGGCCCACGGGGCGCGGGGGCCGGCCCGGCCCGGGGAAACGGCCCCGGACCGGGCCGGCCGCGCGCCTTGACCCGAACCCCTTCAGGAGCGAAGGGCTTCAGTGCTCGCAGAGGGAGAACTCCCGCTCGTAGAGCTGCTCGTTGTGTTCGTCGACGAAGAACTTGCGTTCCCTCATGAGCTGTTCGCGGTACTCCTGGGCCTGTTCGAGCGTCATGGTCGAGGTGTCGGACCACGGCTGCTGCGGTGGCACGTCGGAGGTCGAGACGATCTTCTCCGACGGGTCGACCAGGAAGAACGCGAGGATCTTGCGGTGCCCCGGGCGAGTGGGATCCGCGAGGCGGAACGAGTCGACACGGTGCTGCAGGACGTTCGGGAAGGCCAGACAGCGGCCCGCCGGGGTCGCCGCCGATCCCAGCACCTGGTTCAGCGCGTCCTCGTTCTCCAGGCCGTAGACCTCACGCACACCGTTGTCGTCGTTCTGCTCGTACTCCGGGTCGTCGAGCGCCGCCCGGAAACTCAGCCGGCTCTCGGTGATGTTCTCGCTGTCCCAGTAGTAGATGCCGGTCGAGACGATCCGCTCGTTCAGCATTCCCTCGACGTGCCAGGACCCCCCGGCGTACTCGGGCTTCTCCGGGGTGAGATGGATGGTGGCGAGCTTGACGATGACCTGGAGACCGCGGCCGCGCAGATCGACCCGGGCGGACCCCTCGGGCACCTCGGGCGGCGTGAAGACCGGGGCGTCCGGGACGACCGGGCGGCGGTTCTCCCACCAGTCGTCCTGAGCCCGTTCCCACGCACGGCGGGCTTCGGCATAGGCCTCGTCGTCGCTGTAGGAGGACTTGTCCGGATACACCGGCTCCGAGTCGTACCACTCGTAGGGATCGGCCTCGATCCGCGGGGGCCGCGGATGGCGCAGATCGGTGAGCACGTTCTCCAGCAGCGGGCGCATGCGCGCGAACAAGTCCGGCAGGACGGAGGCGAGTTCGTGATGAGTCTCGGGGTGGACGTTGTTGACGTACGAACGGAAGGCGACCTCGCCGTCCTCACTGACGTCGACGTCCGTGGGCAGCCACTGGAACTTCTCCGAGAACTCGTACTTCGAGTAGTGGTTCGTCGGGTTCAGCCAAGCCCGCTCGGGCGCGCCGCTCACCTCCCTCACCAGACAGAACAGGGAGGGATGAACCAGATCCAGCACCTGGCCGTCGGATCCGGGATGCCAGTCCCGCTCCGCTTCGGGGACCTCCTCCAGAACCCGGACCGCCTCGCGCAGCCGGGACCTGAGCTTGTCGTCGACCAGGGCGTCCGACTGCCACACCCCGTCGACGGCGGACACCTCGACGCCGGTCCGTCCGTCCCGCAACGCCGCGTAATGCGCGAGCTCGGCGAGCACGTAACGCACCTGCGCTTCGGTGAGCCCCTGGGCGACCGCTTCCCGCGTCCACCGGGCGACGATGTCGGCATCGTTCATCTTGTCGAACCATCCCGGCTTCGCCCGAATGTGCGAGCTGCACCGCATCATCTGGAGTTCCCGCAGCGTTCGGGGCGTCGCGAACGGTAGGGAACGGGAAGAATGAAAGGGCAGCGGGAAAGGGGACAGGCCGGTCAATTCTCTTGGTCCTCCGAGTCGGTGTGCGGTGGCGGGAAGGATACTTCAGCGGACTGACACCCCCACGTGCTCCTTGCCGCCGCCGGCCCGCGGCGTCACCGATGAAGGTGCCCGGCGGTACCCCGAGCGCGGCGTCCCTGAACCCTGTTCGACCCACGGCGACTTGACCCGTGCGAGGAACTGCCCCTACCGGGGCGGGGATCCCTCCCCTCGCGCGATAATCGCCGTGCGGCGTGAGCAGACGTGCCGCACACTTCCTGGATGATCGTTCTGCAGCCCGTCCTTGAGGTCCACGCCTCCGGCGGTTTCACCCTCTGGCCGGTCGTCGAGTCCGCGCCGTACGGCTTCCTGCCGCTCAACGGAGCGCTCGATCCTGCCGAGGTCGGCACAGCGGTGATGCGCATCGCCGACTGCAACGACATCGACCCCGAGCACGACGGCCGCCCACCACGGCCCGCCGACCCGCTCGGGAGCTTCCTGCACGGACTGCTCACCATGGAGGACCTTTTCGCGTCCGGCGGCCTGCGGATCACCGACACCACGACCGGCACCACGTTGCTGCCGGGCTGCTGTCACGGGCTGGACGAGAGGCGCGACTGGCTGGAGGTCGTCGACGGCACCGGTTGCGCCTCCTTCGGCCACGACCCGTCCCCACTCGCCGAGCGTGACGGCGAACTCGTCCGGCTGACCGTCGACGCGGATCGCGACGACAGCCCGGTGATGGAGGTCCCCGTCACGGACCTGCGCGGCCTGCTCGTCGGCGCGGAGCGAGACCTGGTCGACTTCCTCCAGCTGGCCGCTGCCTGGGCCGCCCGACACCTGCCCGCCTACGCCGCCCCGGTCGCCTCCGCCCTCGGCCGCGCTCTGGACCTGCCCGCACCGGTGACACCGCCGAACAGCGGTCAGTCGAGGACGACCGTGGCTCCGCGGAGTTCGAGGAGCCGGACGACGTCCTCGAAGTAGGTGAGTCCTCCCTGGGACACCTCATCGGCCAGGGCTTGCCGGGCGATGCCGGCGTCGTGCCAGACCAGGGTGAAGGGCGGGACGATGCCGAAGCCACCGCCGAGGGTGTGCCGGTGGGCAGGGGCTTGTGCCGTCGGGGCGGCCGGTGGTCACGGTGTTCGTCGGGCAAGGTGCGAGGGGGCGTGCGGCGCTTCGTCGGACGGCAGGAAGTCAGGAGCGGGGGGCGAAGGACGATGGAGTACGTCGATGTCGATGCGCAGGTCGGTGACCTGACAGGGGTGTTGGACCCAGCGGGTTATCTGCGGCACCTGCCCTCGATCTCCGGTGATCTGCCACCCGGTGCCCGGGCCTTCGCCACCGACGGCGACCACTACGACTTCCGCAGCGGGCGATGCGTGAAAGACCTGACGCTTCAGGCCGTCCGAAGCGTCGGCGACGAGGAGGTGGAGATCGAGTTCCGGCACAACTGCTGGAAGCACGATCAAGACCTGGTCATCCGTTACACGGGCGTGTCGTCCCTCGTCGTCGATCTCGCCGACGCCACGGGGACGGGCCTGGGAACCGTGATTCTCGACGAGATCCTGCCGCACGAGGGCGGCTGTAGCCACGAGATCGCCTGCTGGGAGGGCACACTCGCCCTTGTCTGCCGTGACCTCCGGGCGACCTGGACCGAGACCGTGTGCTCCAGCAAGCCGTAGACGCAGCGGTCCATCGGCGGTTCGGCGAGCGGTCGAAGGCCCGGGCGCGGTCCAGTCCCTGGTGAAGCCGACCGTGATCTCCCTCTCCGCCGCCCGAGCACTCGCGCCACGTGAGAGAACCGGGTGTCAGGGCCGGAGCTGTCGTCGCTGCCGGTCTGCTCCTTCCCGCTCGTACCGCGGCCGGACGTGGGCGCGGGTCGTGGCGGCCTGCCGGAACTCCACGACGTCCGGGACGACGGCGTGGAGCGTCCAGGCGGGGTCGACGAGGTCCGGCTCCGCCTCGATCCTGGCGGGGCTGTCCCGCAGGGCCCGGTCGCGCACCTTGGAGGCGTCCTTCTCCGTCATGTGCTCCTCGCTTCGTCTCGGCCGGTCAGAGGGGGATGACCGTCGTCTCGGTCGCTTTGACGCTGGTCCAGACGGGCACTCCGTCGGCGAGGCCCAGTTCGGCGGCGGACTGCGGGGTGATCTCGGCGACGAGGTCGGGCGCGTCGTCGGAGGTGATCAGCACGCGCAGTCGGCTGCCGCTGGCGGTGATCTCGCGTACGGTGCCGGGCCAGACGTTGCGGGGGCTGCCGGTCGGCTTCTCGCGGTGGAGCGACACCGCCTCGGGCGCGACGATCGCGAGCGCGGGGGTGCCGGGGGGCGGCGGATCGGCCGCGACGAGGGTGCCGCCGCCGTCGAGCGCGAGGCCGTCCGTGGTGGCCGCGCCGGGCCAGGCGTTGCGGCCGAGCATGCGGGCGACCCAGGGGGAGCGGGGGTGGCGGGTGACCTCGGTGGGGTGGTCGTCCTGCAGGGCACGGCCGTTGTCGAGGACGAGGACGCGGTCGGCGAGGGAGACGGCCTCGACGGGGTCGTGGGTGACGATGAGACAGACACCGCCGAAGCGCGCGAGGTGCGTGCGCAGGGTGTGGCGGACGTGGGCGCGGGTGGTCTGGTCGAGGGCGGCGAGCGGTTCGTCGAGGACGAGCAGACGGGGCCGGGCGGCCAGGGCCCGGGCGAGGGCGACGCGCTGGGCCTGGCCGCCGGAGAGCTGGCCGGGACGACGGTGGGCCAGGTGGCCGACGCCGAGACGGTCGAGCCAGCTCTGGGCCTCCCGCCGGGCTCCGGCGCGCGGGATGCCCTGGGAGCGGAGGCCGTAGGCGGTGTTGGCGAGTGCCGTCATGTGGGGGAAGAGGGCGCCGTCCTGTGGCACCCAGGCGACCCGGCGGCGGTGCGGGGGCAGACCGGTGACGTCGACGGCGCCGAGGGTGAGGTGGGCGTGGGCGCGGGGCGTGAGGCCGAGGAGGGCGCGGAGCAGGGTGGTCTTGCCGGCGCCGTTCGGTCCCACGACGGCGATGGTGGTGCCCGGTTCGGCGTCCAGGGTGAGCTGGGTGAAGCCGGTGACCTCGGCGTGCAGGGACCAGCGTTCGCCGGACCCGTTCGCCTCGGGGGAGAGGGACGCGGGACTCCCCTCGGGTGCGGGTGCGGGTGCGGGTGCGGGTGCGGCTTCGGCTTCGGGCGCGGGCCGGGACTTCCGGTCGGCCGGAGCGCCGGTCCATCGTCCGCGCAGGGCGACGAGTACGGCCATGGCGATGGCGAGCAGCAGCAGGGAGACGGAGGTCGCGGCCTCGGGCTCGTCCTGCAGCAGCAGGTAGACCTGGAGGGGGAGGGTCTGGGTGGTGCCGGGGAGGTTGCCGGCGAAGGTGATCGTCGCGCCGAACTCGCCCAGCGCCCGCGCCCAGGTCAGGGCGGCGCCGGCGAGGACGCCGGGCGCGACCATGGGCAGGGTGACGGTGAAGAAGACCCGGACCGGCGAGGCGCCCAGGGAGGCCGCCGTCTCCTCGTACCGCGGCCGCAGCCCGCCGAGCGCGCCCTCCAGGCTGATGACCAGGAACGGCATGGCCACGAACGTGGCCGCGAGGACGGCGCCCGAGGTGTGGAAGGGGAGGGTGACGCCGAACGTCGACTCCAGCCACGGCCCGAGGAGCCCCCGCCGCCCGAAGGCGAGCAGCAGCGCGACACCGCCGACGGTCGGCGGCAGCACCATCGGCAGCAGCACCAGCGAGCGGACGAGCGCCTTGCCGGGGAAGGACACCCGGGCGAGGAGCCACGCCAGCGGCACGCCGAGCAGCAGCGACAGGCCGAGCGCCCAGAACGAGACGAGGAGCGAGAGCTTCAGCGCCTGGACCGTGCCGGGGGAGCTCAGATGGCCGGCGAGTCCGCTCCACTCGGTCCGCGCGAGGACGCCGACCAGCGGGAGGGTCAGGAACGCCACGGCCGCCAGCGCGGGCAGCGCCAGCAGGAGGGGCGGACGGGTGCCGGAAGGACGCGAGCCTGCTCGTTTCATCGATGGTCCCGAGGAGATGGGGCATGGAGGACGAGGGGCTGCCCGTCCCCCCGGTACGGGCAGCCCCTCGCGATCGGTGTGATCCCGGACGGTTACGGCTTCTGGAAGCCGGCGTCCTGGAGGATCTTCTGGCCCTCGGGGGAGGAGAGCCAGGCGACGAACGCGGCGGCCGCCTCGGCGTTCTTGGAGTCCTTCAGCGTGGCGGCCGGGTACGAGGCCACGGCGTTCTGCGCGTCGGGGATCTCCACGGCGTCGACCTTGCCCTTGGCGCTCTCGGCGTCCGTCTTGTAGACGAGTCCGGCGTCGGCCTCGCCCAGCTCGACCTTGCTGAGCACCGCGCGGACGTTGGGCTCCTGGGAGACCGGCTTCACGGTGATCTTCTGGGCGTCGAGGATCTTCTTGCTGTACTTGCCGGCCGGTACCTCGGGCGCGGCGAGGACGACCTTGAGCTTGGTGTCCGCGAGGTCCTTCAGTTCGTCGACCTTGAAGGGGTTGCCCTTGCCGGTGGCGATGACGAGCCGGTTCTTGGCGATGACGGCCGGCGTGCCGGTGTCGGCCTTCACCTTGTCCATGCTCTTGGTGTCGGCGGTGACCAGGACGTCGGCGGGCGAGCCCTGGGCGACCTGGGCGACGAGCTCCTGCGAGCCGGCGAAGGAGAAGGTGATCTTCGTGCCCGGGTGCGCCTTCTCGTAGGCGGCGCCGGCCGTCTTGAAGACGTCCGTCAGGGACGCGGCCGCGAGGACGGTCAGGTTCGCCTGCGGCGCGGAGCTCGAACCGGAGCCCGCCGAACCGCCCGTGTCCTTCTTGGTGTCGTCGTTCGACGAGCAGGCCGCGAGCGGCACCAGCAGGGCGGCGGTGAGGACGGCGGCGGCCGTACGGCGTCTGGCGGGGGTGAGGACGAGGGACATGAGGGTCTGGACTCCTTGGGGACGAAGAACGGAAGGTGCGGTGGGAGGCCGGCCGCGCCGACGGCCGATGCTTCTGCGGTACCGCGTGAGGGGTCAGGTGCGGTCGATGTGCACGCTGGTCGACTTCACGCGGGCGGTGGCCTGCATGCCGACTTCCAGTCCCAGCTCCTCCACGGCCTCGCGGGTGAGGAGGGAGACCAGGCGGTGCGGTCCGGCCTGGATGGTGACCTGGGCCGCGATGTCACCGAGCCTGATCGCCGTGACGATGCCCGGGAACGCGTTGCGTGCCGTCGTGTACGACACGTCCTCGTCGCCGTCCTGCGCGATCTCCACGGAGAACGCGGCCAGCGACCTGCCGTCGATGACGCGCCGGCCGCTCTCGTCGCGGTGGGTCGCGACCCGGCCCGCGTCCGCCCAGCGCCGGGCGGTGTCCGGGCTAACGCCCAGCAGACGAGCGGCCTGCCCGATGGTGTAGGACTGCATATGCGACACCGTAGGGCCCTCTGCCTCTCATCTGCAACAAACATGTAGGACCCTCCATCGCGGATGAGAGGAGGCTTGGAGAAAGGGACAAGCGGAGTCGCCCGGTGGTCTCAGTCCTCGGACGGAGGGGTGCCGGGAAGCCGGTGGGCACCGATCCAGATCCCCGTGACGGCGCTGACGTAGCGGGCGCCGCAGCGGTCGGAGGGGACGACGAGCTGGGTGCCGACGGCATCGAGGTCCTCCTCGTCCACGCGGGTCGCGAGCAGTACGGGGGCGTTGCCGAAGTCGGCGTCGATCTCCGCCCACGACAGAACGGTGTGGTGGCCGTCGCCGCCGCTCACGGACACCAGGAAGCGCGAGCGTTCCTTGCGGCGGGCGGGGTCGAAGCCGGGGCGTGCCACGGCCATGACCTCGCGCAGCAGCGGACCCGTGAAGGTGTGGTGCTGCGGCCCCGCCGTGGCGCAGTCGAAGACCACCTCCGCCCTGTGCTGCTCCCACCCTTCGCGCAGATCGGCGACGGCGAGAGTGGCCGGGCCGGCCACGTCCCCCCAGAGCACGAAGGAGCCGGGGGGCGCGGGCGTGGTGACGGACGGGGCGTGAGGCACGGCACTGGGGAGGCTCATCGTCGGTCCCTTCGGGGCGGTCGGTGCGGCGGCTGCGCGCAGTGATACCCGACCATCGGAGCGAGGAACCGTGTTTGCCACCCTGATTCGGCCTACTGCACGGTATTTGTGAGCTTGTTACGAGGTGATGGCTCACATCCTCCCGGTCTATCGACCGACGTTCCGTGCCTCCCGGTCGAGAGCCAGCCAGACGCGGTCGCGGGTCACCGGCAGCTCGGTGAAGCGGATGCCCGTCGCGTCGCGCAGGGCGTTCGCGAACGCGGGGGCCACGGGGTTGAAGGGGCTCTCGCTCATCGACTTGGCGCCGAGCGGACCGATCGCGTCGGACGTCTCCGTGAAGTGCACCTCGGTGCGGGGGACGTCGGCGTACTGGGGCAGGCGGTAGCGGCGGAAGGCGGCGGTGGTGACCTCGCCGCGTTCGTCGACCCGGACGGTCTCGAAGAGCGTGGCGCCCAGGGCCTGCGCGACCCCGCCCTCGACCTGGCCGCGGCACTGCATCGGGTTCATGACCTTTCCGGCGTCGGCGGCGTGCACACTGCGCAGGATCCGGATCTCGCCCGAGTCGGGATCCACCGCGACGCGGAACCACTGGGCGTTGAAGGCCACCGAGCGCGGCGAGCCGCCCCAGTGCCCGTCCGCCGCCAGTTCCCCGGTCGCGCCGAGGGCGTGCCCCGCCTCGTACAGCTCCTTCAGCGTCACCGTACGGCCTGCGCAGTCGACGGCCTCGGCGCCGAGCACGCACAGGTGCCGCGCCACGCCGGTGTGGCGGGCGGCGAGGGTGCGCAGGCGTTCGGCGAGGGAGGTGGCGGCGAGGAGGACGGCCTTGCCGGCGACGACGGTGCCGGCGGAGCCGAAGGCGCCGGTGTCGTGGCGTACGACGTCGGTGTCGGACTGTCGGACGGAGACGCGGTCCTCGGTGGTGTTCAGGGCGCCGGCGGTGATCTGCTGGTGGACGGTGGTGGTGCCGTTGCCGAACTCGGCGGTGCCGACGGCGACGTCGTACGTCCCGTCCTCCAGGAGCGAGACGCGGGCGTCGGCGTAGTGGCCGCCCGGCGGCCCGGTCGCGATCATCGCCATCCCGGTCCCCTGCCCGACCAGCCAGCCCTCCGGCGCCTCCTCGGCGCTGCGGTCCTCGGCGATGGCGTTGCGCACGACGGACAGGCACTGGTCGAGGCCGTACGAGGCGATGTGCAGGTCCTCCTCCTCGCCGATCGGGCTGTGCAGGGACTCGCCGGGGCCGATGACGTTCTTCTCGCGGAAGACAAGGGGGTCCATGCCGAGGCGGCGGGCGAGTTCGTCCATCACGGACTCGACGGCGAAGGTGACCTGGCCCAGGCCGTAGCCGCGGAAGGCGCCGGCCGGGACGACGTTGGTGTAGACGGAGTAGGCGTCGACCTTCTTGTGCGGGGCGCGGTAGACGGCGAAGGACTCGCCGACGCTGTGGAACATCACCGCCGGGCCGTGATTGCCGTACGCGCCGGTGTTGGACACCACCCGCATCCGCACGGCGGTGAGGGTGCCGTCGGCGCGGGCTCCGACCTTGATGCGGATGGTGAAGGGGTGGCGGGTGGTCGCCCCGTGGAACTGCTCGGCCCGCGTGTACTCCAGCTTCACCGGTCGGCGCAGCTTCAGCGCGGCGAGGGTCACGACGTCCTCGGTGAGCATCTCCTGCTTGCCGCCGAAGCCGCCGCCGACCCGGCCGGCGACCACGCGGACCTCGTCCTCCGGCAGGCCGTACAGCGCGCACAGCGCCCGCCGGGTCAAGAACGGCGTCTGCGTGGAGGAGCGCACGGTGAGGCGCTCCCCGCCGCCGTCCTCCTTCGGCTCGAAGTACGCCACGCAGCCGTGCGTCTCCAGGCTCGCGTGCTGGACGCGCTGGGTCCGGAAGGTCTCCTCGTGGACGACGTCCGCCTCGGCGAAGCCGGCCTCGACCGAGCCGATCTCGCCGTGGACCTCGCCCGCGACGTTGTTCTCGACCCGGGCGATGCGCACCTCCGGTCCCTTGCCCTCGTGGATGACGGGCGCGCCGGGGCGCATCGCCTCCTCCGGGTCGGTGACGTGAGGGAGCCGTTCGTACGTGACCTCGACGCGACGGCAGCCCTCCTCGGCGGCCCGCTCGCTGTCGGCGACGACCGCCGCGACCCGCTGGCCCACGTACCGGACGACGTCGTCCAGGACCCGGGTGTCGTCGGGGTCCTCGGTGGGGTGCTCGTGGCGGGCGGAGGAGTACAGCGTCGCCGGTGCGTCCTCGTGGGTGAGGACGGCCACCACGCCGGGGACGCGCAGCGCGGCCGTGGTGTCGATCGCGACGATCCGGGCGTGCGGGTGCGGCGAGCGCAGCAGCTTCATGTGCAGCAGGCCCGGGACCTCGACGTCGAAGGTGTAGCGGGCGGTGCCGGTGACGACCTGCGGCCCCGCCGGCGCGCCGACGTTCCGCCCCACCGCCTTTCCCGCACAGGGCCGTTCGGTGTGCCGCACGCCCCGCACGGCGTCCTCGATCGCCCGGTAGCCCGTGCAGCGGCAGATGTTGCCCTTGAAGGCCCGGGGCAGGTCGTCGAGCTTGCCGTCGTCGTGCTCCGAGCCCCGCTCGGCCTCCAGCGCGGCCGTCGTCATGAGGAAGCCGGCGGTGCAGAAGCCGCACTGATAGCCCTGGGCGTCGAGGAACTTCTGCTGTACGGGGTGGAGTCCGCCGTCCCGGGAGGCCAGTCCCTCCACCGTCGTGACGGAGCGGCCCTCCGCCCGTACGGCCGGATACAGGCAGCTGTGCACGGGCTCCCCGTCCACGTGCACGGTGCAGGCCCCGCAGTCACCGGCGTCGCATCCCTTCTTCACGCCGAACCAGCCTCGCTCGCGCAGGTAGGTGCGCAGACACTGGCCGGCGCGCGGCTCGGTGTCGAACGGACGGCCGTTGACCTGGATGTCGAAGCTCATCGGACGCCTTCCCGGGGGCCGTCGGGGGTGGTCAGTTCGCGGCGGACCTCCTCGGCGAGGCGCAGTGCCATGTGCCGTCGCCACGCGGGCAGTCCGTGGATGTCGTCGAACCATTCGTCGGGGCGGACCGCCTCGTCGATCGCCCGGCGCAGTCGCTCGCGGTCCGGCGGCAGCGGGAACCAGAACCGGAAGGGGCGGGTGGTCGCCGCCGTCACCGTGACCGCCAGTGAGCCGTCGAGCGGGTCGAGCGTCCCGATGACCAGCGCGCCCGAGCGGCCGAGGCCGTACAACGAGGCCTGCCGGAACGCCGTACGGCACTCCAGCGCCCGGCCGGGCAGCGTCACCGAGCGGAGCAGCTCGCCTTCCCCGAGGTCCTTGACGCCCGCGCCCCGCACGAAATCGGCCACCTTCACCTCGCGGGTGGAGCCGTTCTGCGCCCGGAGCAGACACGTGCCGTCGAGCGCGGCGGCGAGCGAGATCATGGGCCCGGCGGGCAGGCCGTTGCACAGGTTGCCGCCGACGGTCGCCATGTTCCAGATCTTGAACGAGGCGAGGAAGGCCCGGCAGCACCGTTCGAACAGCGGTGCCGCGGGCGCGTCCAGGGACCGCCGCCCGAAGCGGGACAGCTGGGCGACGGTGCACGTCGCCGCGATCTCCAGCGAGCCGTCCTCGTGCCGGACGAGCGGTTCCCAGCCCATCCGGCTCAGGTCGACCAACCGGCGCAGATGCGGCTGAGGTTCGGAGAAGAGGTACGTCCCGCCGCCCAGCCACGCGTCGCCCGGCCGCCACGGCTCGTGCCGACGCGCGTCCCTCACGTCCGCGATCGTGTTCAGATCCATCTCTCCCCATGCCTTCCGCCCGGTGCGCTCCGACCGGTTCCCTCAGGCCAGTGAAGCCGGGGGAGAGCGGCGGAACGACTGGACGGGAAGCCGGAAAACATTCACCGTGCGGAGCCGTGCCCTGGAGAATCAACCAAGAGCTTTTCTACGACCTGGCTTTGGCATCTACGATGTCTCGTCTCGCATTCGCCTCGTTAATGTGAGTGCGGGTCTCTCCCGCGACCTCGCTAGGAGCCTCTGATGCACGTCGACCACCTCCTCCGTCTCGACCGTCTGGACCTCTCCCTCGTCTGGGGTGACGAGGCGTTGCTCGGCCAGGAGATCGGCGGCGTGACGGCGACCGATCTGGAGGATCCGGCGCGCTTCCTCCAGCCGGGGGAGATCGTCCTCAGCGGACTCGTGTGGTGGAGCCGGGACGGCGATCCGGGCAAGACCGAACGCTTCGTCTCCGCTCTGCGCGAGGCGGGCGCGGTGGCGTTGCTCGCGGGGGAGGAGACCCACGGGGAGGTGCCCCGGGAGCTGGCCGAGGCGTGCCGCGCGCACCGCGTCGCCCTGATCGCCGTGCCGGCGCACACGACCTTCCGGACGATCACCGAGGCGGTCTACCTCCGGCAGTGGAGCGAGCTCAGCCGCCGTCCCACGGACCACTTCGCGTTGCCGGAGAACGTCCGCCTGGACCTCGACCGCGCGCTGGAGAACGGCGCGACGGCGGGTGAGCTGCTCGTCCGGGCGTTCGCCCACCTCGGCGCCCCGGCCTGTCACCTGCTGACCGGCAGCGGCCGTACGGTCGCCCGGACCGGCGCCGCCCGGACGGAACTGCCCGCGCGGCGGGCCGCGGAACTCGTGCGCGGCGGCCACGGTACGACCGTACGCGTCGAGGCCGACGGCGGTACCGCCTACGACAGCTGGCACCTCCACCTGCCCGAGGCGGGCCGGGTGCCCCCGCGGGTCCTCCAGGAGATCGCCGAACTCCTCGGCCGGCACCGGCGCCGGCAGGACCGGAACCGGGCGGCGAGCGCTGCCGCGTTCGCGGAGCTCGTGGACGCCATGGGCGCCCCGCGCTCCGACGCCCACCGCGTGCGGGCCGCGTTGGCCTCGTGCGGTCTCGCCGGCAGGGACGCGTACACCGTGGTCGTCACGGCGGCGGAGCCGCACGGGGAAGGCGGTGCCGTCGGCGTCGCCGCGCTCACGGAGGCGCTGCGCCACGTGCCGTCCGTCGCCTTCGCGGTCGCCGACGGCACCGGCGGTGAGGCCGTCGCGGTCGTCGCCCACGGGAAGGAAGCGGCGCCGGGGGTACGGGCACGGCTGGGCGACGTGTGGCCGTTGATCCACGCCTGTAGCCCGGACCTCGTCCTGCACGCCGGTGTGAGTGCGTCCGCCGTCGGTCCCGAGGGGCTGAACACCGCCCTGCCCCAGGCCCGTTACGCCCTGGCGGCGGTCCGCTCCGGAACGCCGTCGTCGTCCCGCGTCGCCGGCCTCGGCGACCTCGACGGGCTGGGCAAGCTGCTGGCCGGAGTCCCCGTCGACGTACGGGACGTGTACCGCCGGACCGTCCTGGGACCGCTCCTCGGCGCCGGCCGGGGGTCGAGCGCGATGCTCCTGGAGACCCTGGAGGTCTTCCTCGCGCACGACTGCTCGTGGGCGAGGACCGCCGAGGCCCTCCACGTCCACGTCAACACGGTCCACTACCGCGTCGAACGCATCGAGGCCCTCACCGGCCGGGACCTGTCACGGCTCGACCACAAGGCGGACCTGCGCGCGGCACTGCTCTGCCACTGAGGGCCCCGCCGCCGGAAGAGGTCAGGGCACGTCGATGTGCACGCTCGTGGACTTCACCCGGGCGGTCACCGTGACCCCGACGTCGAGCCCCAGCTCCTCCACGGCCTCCCGCGTCACCAGCGAGACCAGCCGGTGCGGGCCCGACTGCACCTCCACCTGCGCGGCCACGTCGTCCACCCGTACCCCCGTGACGATCCCCACGAAGGAGTTCCGGACGGACGTGGGCACGTCGTCCTCCGGGACGGCGTGGAGCCCGGCGCCCCGCTCCCGCGCGAAGCGGGCCAGAGCCGTCCCCTCGATCACCCGCTTGCCGGAGCCGTCCCGCTCCATGGCGAGCCTGCCGCCGTCCGCCCACCGGCGAACGGTCTCCGAACTCACTCCGAGCAGCCGCGCGGCCTGCCCAATGCTGTATGACGGCACCGTCGCACTCTAGGCCACGTCCCGACCTCCCCCGGCATGCGGGCGGGCCGGGTCCCGCCCGGTTCGTCGAGCCTCCGCCGCCCACGGGCGGCGCCGCGCGGGCGTGCGGCGAGGACGGGGGCGGCGCGGCGGACGCCGTGCCACCCCCTTCCGCCGTACGGGCGCGATCAGCCGTCCTTACGCGCGGGCCGTCCGCGTCCGCTGCACGAGACCGGTGACGACGTCCACCACCAGGAACGCGAGCAGCGTGCAGCCCAGGACGGGGAGCGCCCAGCCGAGGAGGGCGACCGCCGGGACGCCCACGAGGAGCGCGGGAAGCGGGACGCGGCGCCAGGCGCCGCGGGCGGGGGCCCTGCCGGCGAGGGCCGCGCGGCCCTCGCGGGTCGGGCGGCGCTGCCACCACATGCGGTAGCCCCAGAAGGCGACGAGGATCAGACCGAGCGCGACCACGGCGAGCACGATCTGGTTGGCGATCCCGAAGAGCACGCCCATGTGGCCCTGCACGCCGAGCTTCGACAGCTTGGCGAGGAGCGGGTACTCGGCCCACCGGGTGTGCGCGGTGACCTCGCCCTTGGCGGGGTCGACGGCGACCCGGTCGTAGTGCACCGGCCAGACGTCGTCCTTCTGGGCCACGACCCAGGCGCTGGAGGCGTCGGCGGCCGGAGTGAGCTCCACCCTGCCGCCCAGGCCCGCCCCGCGGGCCGTGGCGAGCGCCGCCTCGAAGGCGGCCGGATCCGGGTCGGCGGGCTCGGCGGCCCCGCCGTGCCCGGCGTGGCCCGCGTGCTCGTCGCCGCCGGCCTCGGGGGCCGACGGGGCGCCCGGCAGCAGGGTGTCCAGCTCCGGCGCGTGCCCCTCGGCGGCGTCGAGGAGCTGCCCGAAGCGCTCGCCGGCGTACGTGGACCAGGTCAGGCCGGTCGCGCTCAGGAAGAGCAGACCGAGGGCGAGCCAGACACCGGTCGCGGCGTGGAGGCTCCGGGTCCGGCGCACGCCGCGGGCGGCACGGTCGGGCAGCAGGGCGCCCCGGACGGACCGGGCGCGCCGACCGCGACCGCGGCCGAGCCACAGGACGAGGCCGCCCACGACGAGCACCCAGAGCCAGCTGGCCGCGACCTCCGCGTACAGACGGCCGGCCTCGCCGAGGTGCAGGCTCCGGTGCAGTTCGTCGAGCCAGGTCGTCAGGGGGGTGGACCCCCACGAGGTGGTGAGGTCGCCCCTCACCTTCGCGGTGTAGGGGTCGACGAAGACGGTGCGCTGCTTCTCGCCCAGCTCGGGCACGGAGAGCACCACGCGGGTGGTGTCCTCCGGCTCGGCCGGGGTGGTCACGGAGGCCAGGCCGCCCTCCGGGTGCGCGGCCCGTGCCGCGGCGATCTGCTCGGACAGCGGGCGCGGCCGGTCTCCGACCCGCTCGACGCGCAGCTGGTCACCGTAGACGAGCTGGTCGAGCTGCGGGGTGAAGGTGTAGACGAGGCCGGTGAGCGCGGCGACGAGCAGGAACGGGGCGACGAACACCCCGGCGTAGAAGTGGAGCCGGACGAGCAGGGCCCGTACGCCCTGCCAGGAGCGCCCGGCAGGCGCCGCCCCGGCTGCGGGAGCCGTTCTCTGCGGGTCTTGGTCGATGGTTGCGGACATGCGTGATCCCCAAAGGTGCGCACGCGTCACGAAGGCGCGCGTGCGAAGAAGCCGAAAGGTGAGGTGGACCGCCGCGAGGGCGGGTGTCGTGATCGCGTCCGTGCGATCAGGCCGGGACCACCGGGGGAGGGCCTCGTCGGGGACAGCAGCGGGCGAGGAGGACGCCGAGGCGTACGTGGCCCGCCGTGAACGGCGCCGGCGGACGCCCCGCGGGCGGCGCCGGGCGGGAGCGGACGGGGACGGCGAGGGGGAGCCGGGTCAGGAGGAGGACGGCGAGCCGCCGCAGGACCCGTTCCCCGTGGATCACGCAGAGGGCGGTGCCGAGCGTGGCCAGGGCGTGCCCCGACGTCATCGAGGCGGTCATCCCGTGTCCGGAGCCGGACGCGCCCGTGTCCGCCGGCATGACCGTGTCCGCCGGCATGGCCATGCGCGCCGACATGGCCATGCCCGCGCCGTGGTGGTGCCCGCCGGTCATGGCTCCGTGACCGGAGCCGCCGGCCGGCGGCATCGTCAGGCGGTGGAACACCAGATGCAGGGCGAACTGCGTCGCGCCCAGGGCGAGCACCGAGACGTCGAAACGCCGCCGTCGTCGACCGCCGGAGAGCGCCGTGCCCAGCACGGTCAGTCCGATGAGGACCGTCGCGAGGCCGCGAGCCCCCGGCAGTGAACCCCCGGCGGCGACGTGGCCGGCCGCGCCCAGCGACAGGGACGCCGAAGCGCAGAGCAGACCCCTCGAAGTCCGTCTCGGCCAGCTGTCCCGTCCCCCCACCGGCACAAGGTATCCAGCGGCCGTCGGAGCGACGGCACCTCTCGACGGCGTCCTCCGGCGTCCGGCGCGGTACGGGCCGACCTGTCGTGCCGCCAACTTGCCTACGAGAAGCGCCCGTTCGCCCCGGGGAGCGGGGGCGGCGGCGTGGCGAGAGCGGCGGAACGAGCCCTTCGGGGTGGGCGGAATCACATGCGCCCTCCTGCGGAAAGCGGGACCGCGGGTGCCCGCCGCCCTTCGTCGACGGCGAGCGTCCGGAGCAGCCGGACCACGGGGCGGGAGCCGGACCGCGGGACGCTCGGGTTCCGGCGGGAGGGGCGGGTCGCCCGGGGCCGGGGACCCACCCCCCTCGTCCGCCCGGTACGGGGGTCAGGCGAGGGCGAGCGCTCTCGTGCCCCGCCTCCGCGCGGGAACCGCGCTTCCGGCCCCCGCCCGGTCGGCCGCCCGGTCGGGTTCCCCGTCGCCCCGCAGCAGGGAGACCAGGGACGTCCGGGCGCGGGCGACCCGCGAGCGGACCGTGCCGACCGGGCAGCCGATGGCGTCCGCGGCCTCGGCGTAGGGCAGGCCCAGGAGCTGGGTCAGGACGAACGCGTCGCGCCGTTCGGCCGGGATCGAGTCCAGCAGCTCGGCGAGGGCGACCCCGTCCTCGAAGCCGGGCAGGCCCAGGGGCTGGGTGTGCTCCGCCTCCGCCTGCCAGTCCTCGCGGTCGGACAGGCGGGGGCGTGCGGCGGCGTGCCGCAGGCTGTCGACCACGGTGCGGCGGGCTATCGAGAGGAGCCAGGTGCGGGCCGAGGACCGCCCCTGGAAGCGGGGCAGCGCGGCGATGGCCCGGAGGAAGACCTCCTGGGTGAGGTCGTCGGCCGCCTGGCGGTCGGCACTCAGGTACGCCACGTACCGCCACACGTCGCGGTGCAGGGCACGGACGAACAGGTCGGCCTTGGCGGGGTCGCCGTCCCGCGCGGCGAGAGCGAGCCGGGTGGTCGCGGCGTCGGTGTCGGCGTCCGGCGCGTACCCCGAGCGGGGCGGTCCGGTGGGTCCCTGGGGAAGGGGGTCATGGGCAGGCGTCATCGCCACACGTCCTTACGGGGCAAGGGGAATCCGGCGGCGCGCAGGAGCGCGGCGGCGCCGGTGAGGGGTCACGGCCCGCCACGGCGGCGGGGCCGGTGCCCGAGCGACGGTGGCGCGGATCGCGCGCCGTCGGGCTCGGGGTTCCGGCTGTCAGACGACAGCGAACGCCCTCGGTGGGCCCCGGGAGATGACGGAATGGGCGAGCAGGAGCCGTCGGGGAGCGCGCTCGTCACCGGCGCGGCCGGGCCGGAGGCGAGGACGCCGCGGCGGTACGGGGACGACGGCGGCGAGCAGGAGTCGCACGGGCCGGAAAAGCCCCAGGGGCAGGGTCCGTACGAGTCGGAAGACGGCCCGCTCGCCGTACGCCGTCCACAGTCCGCTCAGGAGCGCGGCGAGGAGGTGTGCGGAGAGCATGCCCAGGGACGACGGCATGTCCGTCATGTCGTGGGCGACGGCCGCCTGGTCCATGGCCGCGTGCCCCAGGGTTCCCTGCCCCATCGCCATGTGCCCCATGGCCATGTGGTCCATGCCCATGTGGTCCACGGGCATGTGATGCAGGGGCAGGTGAGCCATGTCCGCGTGGCCCCCCGTGTCCATCCGGCCCGTCGCCGTGTGAGGCGGAGGCACCGGTACGGGATCGTGCTGCTGGTACGCGGAGAACACCGCGTGCAGCACGCCCTGGACGACCACGGCCGCCGTCGTCACGGCCGGCAGGCCGCGCTCGCGGTCCGCGAGGATCCAGGCGACGGCGAGCGTGCCGACGAAGGCGAGGCCGAGCGCCGGTGCGGGGAGGTCCTGACCCGACATCAGGACGTGACCGGTGGACGCGAGCAGCACGCAGACGGCCGCGAACATCGCGGCCCGCACTCCTCGCGAACATCGGCCTGGGGTCATGGCGCGCCCATCCTTGCACCCTTCTGCGGAGGCGGAGCGGGTACGTCGCCGAGCGAGGCCGCCCCCTCGGCCCGCCGTGTCATGAGTACGCGACTGTGGTGCGTCCCACAAGTACGCCCCGGGAACTCCCGGCCCGTTCGCGACGACTTCTCCACGTCGACGGCGGAAGGACCGGCCGTCGCGGGGGAGGGGGCCACGTGAAGTCCACGCGTGCGGTGGCGGCTTCGGCCACCGAGGCCGGGCGGGTCGCGCCGCGCGGGCTGACCGCGCTGCTGACGACGGCCATGGCCTTCTCGGTGATGCAGCTCTTCCTGCTCGGTGCGCTCGGACCGCGTCTCGTCGACGGCCTCGGCCTGTCGGAGACGCTGCTCGGTCTGACGACCACGGTCGGGTTCGGTACGGCCGCCGTGCTCTCGCCCGTCGGCGGCCGGACCGTGGACCGCGTCGGCCCCCGGCGTGCCCTCGTCGCCCTGCTCGCCGTCTCGGCGGCGGCCCTCGGGCTGATCGGCGCGGCCCGGGGACCCGCCCCGCTCCTCGCGGCGGTCGCGCTGGGCGGTCTCCCGCAGGCGCTCGCCAACCCCGCGACGAACAAGGCGATCCTCGCGTCCGTCCCGGGACCGCGCAGGGGTGCCGTCACGGGTGCCAAGCAGTCCGGAGTGCAACTCGGTGCCTTCGCGGCCGGGTTGCCGCTCGCGGCGGTGGCCGGTCTCCTCGGCTGGCGGGGCGCGGCCTGGGTGGCCGCCGCGGCCGCGCTCGCCGCCGCCCTGTGGGCCTGGTGGGCGCTGCCGGCCGACCCGCCGCCGGGGGCGGGCGCCGCGGCCTCCGCGCCGGCCCCGCCCGACGGCCCCGTGCCGTGGCTCGCCGGGTTCTCGCTCTTCCTCGGCGCGGGCATCGCCTCCGTCAACACGTACGTGGCGCTGTTCGGAGCCCAGCGGCTCGGCATGGGGCCGGCGGTGGCGGGCGCCCTCGTCGCGGTCCTCGGCGTCGCCGGGATCGCCGGCCGGATCGGCTGGTCCCGTGCCGCCACGCCCGGCCGGGCCCCGTGGCTCCCCGGCCTGCTCGCCGTGGGGGCCGTCGGAGCCGCCGTGCTGCTCGCGGCCGCCGTCCTGGTCGAGCCGCTGGTGTGGGCGGCGGCCGTGGCGGTGGGGGTGTTCGCCGTCTCGGGCAACGCCGTGTCGATGGTCCTCGTGATGCAGCGCTCGGCACCGGGGCGGGCCGGGCAGGACTCGGCGCTGGTCGCGGCCGGCTTCTTCACGGGTTTCGCCCTGGGGCCGCCGCTGTTCGGACTGCTCGCGGAGCGTGGCCGGTACGGCGCCGGATGGGCCGTGGTGGCAGGGGAGTTCGCCCTCGCGGCGGCCGTCGGCTTCCTCTGGGCGGTCCGTGACCGGCGTACGGGACGGGGCGGCGCGAGGTGACCGGTGCGAGGGACCGGGCCGAGGGGGCGCTGGATCTCCTGTTCCGGCGCGTGGAGGAGACCCTCGGGCAGGTGGGCGGCCGTTTCCCGCTGTACGCGGACCCGGCCGACGGCCGCTGGACGACCACCGGGCGCGGCTCGTGGACCGGCGGATTCTGGGCCGGACTGCTCTGGCTGCGCGCCCGGCACACGGGCAGGGCCGAGGACCGCTCGGCGGCGTCCGCCGCCACCGCCCGGCTCGCCCCCTGGGCGGAGGCCGACACCGCCGCCCGCGGCCTCGTCCTCTGGTACGGGACGGCCCTGGCCACCGAGGACGGCGTGGCCACCGCCCTCCGCGAGCGCGCGGCGAAGGCCGCGCTCGCCGCGTGGGACCCGGCACTCGGCCTGGTCCCGTGGGGCGCGGCCCTCGGCGGCCCGCGGCTGCGGGCCCGCGCCGACGGCGTCCCCGGCCTCGTGCCCCTCCTGGGGTCCGCCGGACCGGAAGGGCGGGCGGCCGCAGCCGCCCACCTGCACCGGCACCTCGACCTGTGCCTGTCGGGGGAGGAGGGAGGACGGCCCTGTCCGGCGTGGCGCCGGGACCGGACGCGGGGGACCTGGGCGGCGGAGAACGACCCCGCGCCCGGCTGGACCCGGGGCGAGGCCTGGCTGCTCCTGGCGGCCGCGGACGGCCTGCTCCGGGCGGACGGCCCGTCCTGGCGCGCGGACCGACTCGCCTCAGCGGTGGAACTCCTGCTCCGGCAGGGGGAGTTCCTCGACGGACCGCTCGTCCCGCCCGCCGAGGCCCATGAGCCCGGAGCCCCTCCGGACACCTCCGCCGCCGCCATCGCCGCGGTCGCCCTGCTGAAGCTCGCGCGCCTTCCAGGGGCCGCGTGGGCGGAGGCGTGCGGAAGGCGTGCGGAGGCCGTCCTGCGCAGGCTCGTGGAGGCCCACCTCAGCCGGCCGGGCGGCTCCCGCCCCGCCGGCATGCTCCTGGACGGCTGCTACGACGCGAGGAGCGGAACCGCCGCCCGCCACGAACTCGTCTGGGGGGACTTCTTCCTCGCCCTCGGCCTGGCCGCGCTCGTCGGTCGGGTCGACCTCGGGCGGGTGTGACCGCCGATCCGGGCCGAAGGCCGCGTGCGCCGGCCGGCCCGGCCTCAGAGCGGCGTGACCGCCGGTCCCGGCCGCCGCGGGCTCCGCAGCACGCGCCGGGCGACCGCGGAGACGTGCTGCTCGTCGGGGCCGTCGAGGATCCGGGCCGTCCGCCCCGTACGGAACAGGGCGGGGAGCGGCGTGTCCGGACCGAGGCCGGCGGCGCCGAAGACCTGGACGGCGCGGTCGGCGACCTCCTGGAGCGTGCGGGCCGCCGCGGTCTTCGCCAGGCCCACCTCCACATGGGCCTCGCGCCCTTCCGCGACCAGGTCCATCGCCTCGTACACGAGGGGACGGGTGGTCCGGATCGCCAACAGCGCCTCGAAGACGTGCTGTTGGACGAGCTGCCGGTCCGCGAGCGGCCCGCGGGCGCCCTGCCGTCCCACCGCGCGCTCGCACAGGAGGTCGAAGGCGCGCTGCGCCTGGCCGACCCAGCGCAACGCCCGCAGCGTCCGCCCCAGCTGGAGGCGCTCGCCCGCGAGGGCGAGGGCGCGACCGGGTTCGCCGACGAGGTGGTCCTCGTCGACGTCCACGTGGTCGAGGGCGATCTCGTACTGGCCGGTGGCCCCGAGGACGGGCAGTTCGCGGA
This sequence comes from Streptomyces sp. NPDC004266, assembly GCF_042874095.1. NCBI lineage: Bacteria > Bacillati > Actinomycetota > Actinomycetes > Kitasatosporales > Streptomycetaceae > Streptomyces > Streptomyces sp. NPDC004266. The sequence goes on along the minus strand of NZ_JBIAMM010000008.1, from coordinate 248,121 downwards.
CCACCCGGAAGCCGGGCGAGCCGGTGGGGACGAGGAACAGGGACAGCCCGTCGCGGTCCCCGGTGGTCCCGCTCGTCCGGGCGAGCACGGTCACCAGGTCCGCGTCCGCCGCGTTCGACACGAACCACTTGCGCCCCGTGACCGTCCAGCCGCCACCGGACCGCCGCTCCGCCCGCGTGGTCGTGAGGAGCGGCTCGGTGCCGGGAGCGTCCGGCTCCGTCATCGCGTAACAGGTGCGCAGCCCGCCGGAGACCAGACGGCGGAGGTACTCGGCGCGCACCCGCGACGAGCCGTGCCGCGACAGCATGGTCACGTCCAGCAAGGGCGCCGACCCGAGGGCGGCCGGTCCGTGGTCGCTGGCGCCCTCGGCCTCGGCGATCGACGCGTACGCGCGCAACGGCAGTCCTCCGCCGCCCAGTCCGGACGGCAGCGGCAGGGCCCACAGTCCGGCTTCCCGGGCCTCCGCCCGCAAACGGCCCCGCAGGTCCCGGGCGGTCGGACCACCCGCGTCCAGCAGGGACTCGCGCGGACACACGCGGTCGCGGACGAACGCCGACACCCGCTTCCGCAGCAGATCGAGATCGCCGGCCACGACCCTTACCTCATGATCCGTCACTGTTTCCTCCGTTCGGGGAACTCGGCAGAACGCGCGTACGACTGCCTGCCCGTGGAAGTGGTCGGGCGCACCCGCCCGCCGGTTCCCGCGCCCGTGACAGTCCCGTGCGCCGGCCATCGCCGCGCGAGGAGAGGAGAGGCATGGCGTCATCAGCGCCTCCGCACACCGAGGTCCGCCGCCCGCTCGACGTCCCGCGTCCGCTCGACGCCCTGTGTTTCGACATCGGTGGCCCCTCGGCCCTCACCAGGGTCGTCGCCGACCACCTGAGACGCCTCGGGGGGCGGGTGCGGGACACGGCGTCGGCGGAGATCGCTCTCGGCGGCGCCGGGTTCGCGCCCGTCACCGCCCGTACCGGCTGGGGTGCGCCCGGCTCCGGGATCGAGGACGAGGCCACCGCCCAGGCCGCCACCGGCGTGATGGCCGTGCACGGCCGCCGCCACGGCGCGCCGCGCGGCCTCGGCGTCGACCACCTCGCCACCGCCACCGGCGTGCTCACCGTCCAGGGGCTCCTCGCCGGGCTCGTCGCCCAGGCGCGCGGCGGCGACGGCCCCCGCCACGTGACCACCACGGCCGACCGGGCCGGTCTGCTCGCCGTCTCCCAGTACCTGGCGGCTTCCGATGCCGACGAGCCCGAAGCCGTCGGCATCGGCGTCGGCGGCCCGCCGTTCACGTCGGCCGAGGGCGTCGTCTTCGAGCTGGAGACACTCGACCCCGGAGCCTGGGCCGGCTTCTGGCGGGCCCTCGACGCTCCGGCGGACGCGATGCGGGCGGGCTGGCGGCCGTTCCAGTTCCGGTACGCGACGGCCTGCGCGCCCTTCCCGCCGGTCCTGCACGAGATCGCCCGCACGCATCCCCTGGAACGGATCCGTCAGGCGGCCGCCGCCTCCGGAGCCGAGGTGTGTCCCCTGCGCGCGCTCGCGGAGCGCGCGACGGAGGACGACGGGGCGGATCCCTGGTCCCTGCGCCTCCTCCTGCCCGGCGTTCCCGCGGCCGCGCGGCCGGTCAGCCCGGTCCGGCCGCTGGAGGGAATGACGGTCCTGGAGGCGGGCCGCCGGATCCAGGCACCGCTGGCCGCCCACCTGCTGGGCCTGCTGGGTGCCCGCGTGATCCGGATCGAGCCGCCGGGCGGGGACCCGCTGCGCGGCATGCCGCCCGCCTGCTCCGGCGTCTCCGCCCGCTGGCTCGCCCTCAACCGGGGCAAGGAGGCCGTCGAGATCGACATCAAGTCGCCCGACGACCGGCGCCGCCTGCGCGGACTGGCCGCCGAGGCGGACGTGTTCCTGCACAACTGGGCCCCGGGCAAGGCGACCGAGCTCGAACTCGACGCCGAACACCTGGCCGCGGCCAACCCCGCCCTCGTCCACGCCTACACGGGTGGATGGGCGGACCGGATCCCGGACGCCCCCATGGGCACGGACTTCATGGTGCAGGCCCGTACGGGCGTCGGCGAGGCCGTCCACCCCGCCGACGAGCCGCCCGCGCCCTCCCTCATGACCCTGCTCGACGTCCTCGGCGGCCTGCACGGCGCCGAGGCCGTCCTGGCCGGTCTGCTCCTGCGCGAGCGCACCGGTCACGGCGTACGGGTCGACTCCTCGCTCCTCGGCGCGGCCGACACGCTGCTCGCCCCGGCCCTGGAACGGGTCCGGCGCGGACACGACCCCCGGCCGCCGGCCGGGTTCCGGCGCCCGGTCCGCACCTCCGACGGCTGGATCGCGCCGAGCGACCCCTGCGCGGCGGCCGCCGCCGCGTACGACCTGAGCGGCATGTGCACCGAGGACGCCCTGCACCGGCTGCGCTCCCACGGCCTGACCGCGACCGCCGTCACCACCGACCTGTCCGACCTGCGGCACGACCCGCGCCTGTCCGGCCCGATCGGCCGGGACGCGCACGGCGCCCCCGCCGTCCCCGACCCCTGGAGCCTCCTGTGACCGTCACCCTCACGGACCTGCTGCCCGCCGGACTCCGCCGCTCATGGGCGCTGGACGGCACCTGCCCGGACCTCGACCTCTACAGCCTCTTCCGGGCCCGGCAGATCGCCGATCTGCACCGGACGGCGATCCTCGACGCCAAGGGCGCACTCTGTTACACGGCTCTCGACCGCAAGGTCAGAAGCCTGGCCGAGGGCCTGCGCGGGCTCGGCGTCGGCCCCGGCGACGTCGTCGCCGTCCAGCTTCCCAACCACCGAAACGCCGTCATCGCCGACCTGGCCGTCGCCGCCCTCGGGGCCGTGGCCCTCCCCTTCCCGGTGGGGCGCGGGGCGGTGGAGGCCGAGTGCCTGCTGCGCCGCGCGGAGGCCGTCGCCGTCGTCGCCGCCACCGAACACCGCGGCCAGACCCACGCCGCCGGCCTCGCCGCGCTCCGGCCCGCCCTGCCGGCCCTCCGGCACGTGGTCTCCGCCGGACCGGGCGCCGCACCCGAAGGAACGATTCCTCTCCGAGGGCTCCTGCGCACCGACCCCGCCCGCTTCGTCGCGGCCCGGCCCGACCCCGACAGAGCGGCCCGCATCCTCGTCTCCTCCGGCTCCGAGGCGGAGCCGAAGATGATCGCCTACTCCCACAACGCCCTGGCCGGCGGGCGGGGCAACTTCCTCGCCTCCCTCATCCCCGACGACACCCCGCCCCGGTGCCTCTTCCTCGTCCCGCTCGGCTCCGCCTTCGGCTCGAACGGCACGGCCGTCACCCTCGCCCGACACGGCGGATCCCTCGTCCTGATCGACCACTTCACCCCCGAGGCCGCGCTCGCGGCGATGCGGGAACACACGCCCACCCACGTCCTCGGCGTCCCCACCATGATCCGGATGATGCTGGAACACCTGGAGCGAACGGGCGGGCACGTGCCCGCCCCCACCGCGCTCGTCCTCGGGGGCGCCCCGCTCGACGAAGCCACCGCGTCCGCCGCCGCGGACGCGTTCGGATGCTCCGTCGTCAACCTGTACGGATCGGCCGACGGCGTCAACTGCCACACCGGCCTGGACCACAAGGTCCCGCCGACCGACCGCTCCGGGACCGTCGTGGGACGGCCCGACCCGCGCGTCGCCGAGATCCGCGTCGCCGACCCCGAGAGCCACGAACCGCTGCCCGACGGACACATCGGCGAGATCGTCTCGCGCGGCCCCATGACCCCGCTCCGCTACGTCGCCTCCCCGGACCTCGACGCCCGCTACCGCACCCCCGAGGGCTGGGTCCGCACCGGCGACCTCGGCTACCTCGACGAGGACGGCGTCCTGCACGTCGTCGGACGCCTCAAGGACGTCGTCATACGCGGCGGCGCCAACATCAGCCCGGCCGAGGTGGAACGCGAACTGACCGGCCACCCCGCGGTCCGGGACGTCGTCTGCGTCGGCGTCCCCGACCCGCTGATGGGGGAGCGGCTGGTGGCCTGCGTGGTGCCCAGGGGCGTGGAGCGCCCGACCCCGGACGGCCTCGGCACGTACCTCACCGCCCGTGGCGTGGACCGGCACAAGCACCCGGAGCACGTGCTGGTCCTGGACGCGCTGCCGCTCACCGCCGCGGGCAAGCCGGACCGGGCCGCGCTCAGACGCCGGGCCGTGGACGGGCGGTCCACCGTACCGGCGCAGGCATGACAGGAGGGGAGGGCCGCGCCGACGCGCGACCCTCCCCTCACCGCATGCGGTCAGGATCCGCTCATCGCCTTCTTCAGCTCGGCGGCCGCGCCCCGGTACACGGCGAGCAGGTCCAGGTCCTCGCCCGGGTAGTTCACGATCTCCACCTGCTCGGCGCCGGTGTCGGGCAGGACGGTTCCCGCCGACATGTGGGCGTTGTCGAGGACGAAAGCGGGCTTCTTCGCGGAGAGCGCGGCCAGTTGGGCCGGGGTGACGGGCTCGGGGCCGTACGTCCCCACCGTCGTCGCGCCGGCGAGCCCCGCGGCCCACCCGGTGAAGACCTGGGCGGCGACGGACGGGCTCCTCCCGCCCGGCCACGCGGCCCTGAGCTCGCCGTTCAGCTCGGCGACCTCACCGTCGAGGCGCTCCTTGAACCGTGCGGCGGCCTCCTCCGTACCGAACAGCCCGCCCAGGCGCGTGACTTCGGCGCCCGCCTTCGCCGGGTCGTTGTCGAGGTTCACCTCCACCAGCTTCGCCTTCGACCCGGCGGCCTCCTTGATCTTCGCGGCGTACGGCTCGAACGGCGCGTACAGCACGAAGTCGGCCTTCGCGACGGCGGCCAGGTCCGAGGGCTTCGGGTCGTAGTCGGGGGCGTGGTGGACCGACCGCGGCACGATCACCGTGACGTCCTCGGCCCCGGCGGCCTTGGCGAAGGCCCCCTCCCAGGTGGTCGTGACCACCACCACCGGCTTGTGCCCCGCGGCCTTGTGCCCCTCCGGGCCCGAGGCGTCCTCGCTCCCGCATCCGGTGAGGAGCGGAACCGCCGCGGTCAGTGCGACGAGGGAAGCGATGTGGGGGGTACGGACGCGGGTGCGCGCCATGAGCTGTTTCTCCGTTCGGGGACGAGGTGCGCGGCGAGGACGACGGCCCCCGCCGTGAGGACGAGGACCGGGCCCGGAGGCCAGTCCAGCCAGAGGGCCAGCAGGAAGCCGGTGAGGTTGACGGCGAGGCCGATGCCGACCGCCCAGAGGGTCATCGACCACAGCGAGCGGCCGAGCCGCCGCGCGGCGAGCGCGGGCAGCAGGGTGAGCGCGTCGACGAGCAGGGCACCGGTCAGTCTGATCGTGCCGGCGACCGCGACCGCGACGAGCACGAGGAGGGCGGTGGTGAGGAGGCGGACCGGTACGCCCGAACACTCGGCGAGCTCACGGTCGTACAGGAGGAGGGCCACGTCCCTGCGCCTCCACCGGAACAGGACCGGGACGACCACGGCGAGCGCGGCGAGGACGACGAGGTCGGCGGTGCCGACCGACAGGATCGAGCCCCACAGGAGCGCGAAGGCGCCCGAGGCGTCGACCCCGGAGACGGCGAGGACGAGCAGCGCGGCCGCGACGGCCAGGCTCATCAACAGGCCCATGGCGCCGGACAGTCCGCCGGGCGTACGGGCCAGCGGGGCGACCCCCGCTCCGGAGAGGGCGCACGCCACCAGCGCGCACAGCATCGGATCCAGTCCGGTCAGAAGGCCGACCGCGATGCCGAGCAGGGCCACGTGCATCATCGCGAAGCGCACCGGCATGATGTCGAGGCCCACGATGATCACGCCGATCACCGGCAGCCCGACGGCTGCCAGGAGCAGGGCGACACCGGCCCGCCGGACGGGCACGAGCTGGAGCACGGCCCCGAGGTCGGCCGTCGCGAGAGCAGTCACCGGACCTCCCTGAGCCGGCCGGCGGCCATCTCCAGGACCCGGTCGCACCGCTCGGCGAGCGCCCGGTCATGGGTCACCACGACGAGCGTCACCGGCAGCGCGGTCAGCACGTCGGCGGCCTCCTCCTGCCCGGCGAAGTCGAGGGCGGCGGTCGGCTCGTCGGCGAGGAGCACCCGCGCACCGGCCGCGACGCAGCCGACGGCCCGTGCCAGGTACATGCGCTGCAACTGCCCACCGGACAGCGTGTCCACGGGCCGGCCGGTCAGCGCCCCGACGCCCAGCCGCTCGGCGCCCCCGGCCGCCTCCGCCGGCGCGCCGCTGCTCGCCAGGAGCTCGTCCCCGCGCAGGGGGAACCTCCCGGCGGCCGGCTTCTGCGGGATCCACGCACAGGACCGCCGCCGCCACGCCCACTCGGCCGCCGTGCGGGCGGACCGCCCGCCGACCTCGACGGTGCCGCCGACCTGCCGGTGCAGCCCGAGGACCGCGCGCAGCAGCGTCGTCTTCCCGGACCCGTTCGTCCCCGTCAGCGCCACCCGCTCGCCGGCGGCGATCTCCAGATCGACCCCGGCGACCGCCTCGGTACGGCCGTGCCGGCACGCGACACCCCGCATCCGTATGTCCAGTCCGCCCATCCCGTGCCCTTCAGCGCCGCCGTACCGCCGTGCTCGTGCGGTGGAGGAGTCGGACGGACGGAGCGCCGGGTTCCCGGAAACAGGCGGGAACCGCGGAGGGCGGCCTGGTGAGGAACGCCCGCGTCGTCGGCGACGGCGACCCCGTCACCGCCGGCGGCAGCACCTCCGGCCTCGAACTCGCGCTCTGGCCGGTCCGCCGCGAACCGGGCGCGGACGCGGCGACGAACCCGGAGGAGACGCCGGAGCACGAGGCCCGGGGCACCGTCCGGAACTCACGCCCGGGCCGCTGGGGCAGGTCCGGCCGCGCCCCCCGAGCCGGAGCGGCACGGTTTCCTCCCCGCCGATGAGTTCTCCGTCCCCGAACGGTCCACCCGGTGACACGACCGTTCACGACAGGAGTGCCATGTCCACCATCCAGCCGGTGATCCTCACTGCCGACCCGGACGTCCTGCTCGGCTTCTACACGAAACTGTTCGGCGCGGAGGAGGTCTCCCGGATCCCGGAGGAAGGCCCGCTCTTCTACCTCGGCCTGCGCATCGGAGACACCGACCTCGGGCTGGTGGCCACGGCGGACCCGGGGGACCGGGAGGCGCCGCGGATCCTGCTCAGCATCGGCGTCGACGACGTCGACGAGACGCTCGGCCGGGTGGCGGCGCTGGGAGGCTCGGTCGGCGGCGGCGCCAACGACATGCCGTGGGGACAGCGCGTCGCCCACATCAAGGACCCCGACGGCAACCCGGTGAACCTCACCCAGCCGATCCCCGCCCGGTGACGCCGTAGCCCGCCGCTCGTAACGCCCGGCCACCGTGCCGGGCGCGGAGGGCCGCTGTCGACCCGTACACCCCTCACCGCCTCTGCGACCGCCCCGGCCTCCTGCCGACGGCACCGCGGTCAGGAGTGGCGCATGGCGTCGGTGAGGCGGTCGGCCGCGTCGACGGCGGCCTTCGCGAGCCGGGCGCCGGGGTGACGGGTGAGGCGTTGGATCGGGCCGGTGACCGTGAGGGCGGCCACGACGCGATGGGCCGGGTCGCGCACCGGCGCCGAGACGGAGGCCATTCCCGGTTCGCGTTCACCGATCGACTGGGCCCAGCCCCGGCGCCGTACGCCGCCGAGGGCGGTGGCCGTGAAGCGCGCCCCCTGCAGACCGTGGTAGTAGCGTTCGGGGTCCTCCCAGGCGAGCAGGACCTGGGCGGCGGAGCCCACCTTCATGGGGAGTGCGGAGCCCACGGGCACGATGTCGCGCAGGCCGGCGGCCCGTTCGGCGGCGGCGACGCAGACGCGCACCTCACCCTGGCGGCGGTAGAGCTGTGTGCTCTCCCCGGTGGTGTCCCGGAGCGAGGTGAGGACCGGGCCGGCCGCGACCAGCAGGCAGTCCTCGCCCGCGACGGCCGAGAGCTCGGCGAGCCGGGGGCCGAGCACGAAGCGGCCCTGCAGGTCCCTGGCGACCATGCGGTGGTGTTCGAGCGCGGTGGCGAGCCGGTGGGCCGTGGGCCGTGCCAGGCCGGTGGCGGCGACCAGCTCGGCCAGAGTGGCCGGGCCCGCCGCCAGCGCGCCGAGGATCACGGTGGCCTTGTCGAGGACACCGACACCACTGGAAACATCGGATGCGTTCACGAAAAGGGGTACTCCAGTCTCGTCCGCGAGCCGTGGTTCGCGGAGGCCTCGCCCGGGGAGGGCAGGGGTGATCAGCGGGAAAGGGCCGAAGCGGTCGGCCGATGCACCGCGGTCACGAGACGGGTACGGGGGAAGCCCGGCGTGGGCAGAGCCTGGGCGAAGGGCAGCACAGAGAGCACCGTGTCTCCTCATCTTTTCCCGCGCCACGTTGGCGCGGGCCGGAGTTGGCACTGATCCCGACGGCACGGCGCGAACAGGGAACGCCGAGTCGACCGGGGAGTTGCCGGGGCTTCGTAGGGCCGGTCCCTCCACCCCTCTGGATGATTCGGGAGGAACCATACAAGACTCCCGGGGCGACCTGCCAACGGCTTTCCGGCCACGGGGGACGACGGTCAGGCGAGCAGGTTCACGGCGCCCCGGAAAAGGCCGGGGAACCGGGCAGCCGCCGGAGTGATCAGGGGGGCCAGCGGCGGCTGGTTCCGGACCCAGAGCAGGGACCCCGTCAGGAGGCGGTAGCTGCGGGACAAGCGGCACCAGGCCCGTTCGTACTCCTGCGGGCGGCCCTCGCGGAGGCAGCGTACGAGGGCGTCCGCCGCCGTCAGGGCCAGGGTGAGGCCCTCGCCGGTCAGCGCGTCGACGTACCCGGCGGCGTCGCCGACGAACAGCACCCGGCCGGCCACCCGCGAACGGGCCTGCTGGCGGAGCGGCCCGGCGCCCCTGACCGGTGTCCTGTCGGCGCTGCGCAGCCGGGCGGCCAGGTGGGGGAAACGCAGCAGCTGCTCGTCGAAGGGGAGTTGGCGTGAGGTGAGGACGGCGACGCCGACCTGTCGCGGTCCGAGCGGAGTGACGTACGCCTCGCAGTCGGCGGACCAGTGCACCTCGACCAGATCGGTCCACGGCTCGACGGCGTAGTGGCGCCGCAGTCCGTACCGGGGCGTGTGTCGCCGGGTGGCGGCCGGCCGTACGGTCAGGCCGAGCGCGCGCCGGGTCGGGGAGTGCAGCCCGTCGGCCGCCACGAGATAGCGGGCGGTGATCCCGTCGGCGGTCACGTACGCGTCGGACTGGGTCACCCGGCGGATGCGGTGCGGGACGACCGGAACGCCGAGCCGGGCGGCCCGGGCGGCGAGCGCCTCGTGCAGCACGGTCCGGCGTACGCCGAGACCGGCCCCGGCGCGGAACCGGGCCTCGGCGCTTCGGTCGCCGACGGCGTCGACGTAGCGGATGCCCCGGAGGCGGGGGCCGGGCACCTGTACGCCGAGGGCGCTCAGGGCGCGCACCGCCGAGGGCATCAACCCCTCTCCGCAGGCCTTGTCGATCGGCCCCGGCCGCGGCTCGGCGACCATGACGTCGAGGCCTCGTCGCGCTCCGTGGATCGCGGTGGCCAGTCCCGCCGGCCCGCCGCCGACGACGAGGAGGTCGATCACGACGCGGCACCGGGGGAGGAGAGGGCGTGCGAAGGCGCCAGCGCGGTGTTCTCGCAGCGGATGCGGACGGCGAGCAGCGCCGCGTTCAGGAGCGAGAAGCCCAGGGCGGTCAGCCAGGCGGTGTGCACCAGCGGCAGGGCCGCGCCCTCGACGACGACCGCGACGTAGTTGGGATGCCGGAAGCGGCGGTAGGGGCCGGAGGCGACGAGCGGGAGACCGGGGACGATCAGCACCCGGGTGTGCCAGCGGGGCCCGAGCGTGCCGATGCACCACCATCGCAGGGCCTGGGCGGCCAGCGTGAGGGCGAGCGCGGGCCAGGCGAGCAGCGGCAGGAAGGGCCGGTCGGCCGCCCGGGGCTCGACGAGGCAGCCGAGGAGGAGCGCCGCGTGCAGGACGACCATGACCGGGTAGTGCCCGGCGCCGTGCTCGAGGGCGCCCCGGGCCCGGCTCCAGGTGCCGTTGCGTCGCGCCACGGCGAGTTCCGCGAAGCGCTCGGCGACGACCAGCAGGACCGATACGGTGTACAGCGTCACGGTCACTCCGGCCTCACCAGGCCAGGAGGACGAGTTCGGACGAGAAGCCGGGTCCGAAGGCGAGCATCAGGCCCACCGTCCCGGGCGGCGGCCGGTCGGTCCGGGTGTCCTCCAGGATCTGCAGGACCGACGCGGAGGACAGGTTGCCGTGGGCGGCCAGGGCGCGGCGGCTCGCCGCGAGGGCCGAGTCCGGCAGACCGAGCCCTTCGGCGAGCGCGTCCAGGATCTTCGGGCCGCCGGGGTGACAGATCCATGCCCCCACGTCACCGGGCTTGAGGTCGTGCGCGGCGAGGAAGGACTCGACCTCCTCGGTCACGTGCAGCCTGACCAGTTCGGGGAGTTCGGGCCCGAGGACCATGCGGAAGCCCCAGTCGCCGACGTCCCAGCCCAACAGGTGCCCGGTCCCGGGGTACAGGCGGCTGCGTACCGCCACGACGCTCGGCACGGAGGACCCGGAGGGGGGCGACGCCGTACGGGAGGACGCGGGGGAGCGGTCACCGCCGACGGCCACGAGCGCGGCGGCCCCGTCCCCGAACAGACCGCTCGCCACCAGGTTCGCCGGCGACGTGTCGGCGCGCTGCAAGGTGAGCGAGCAGAGCTCGGTGGAGAGGAGGAGCGCGGTGCCCTCCGGCCGGCCGTCGAGGAAGTCGTGGACGCGCGCCAGACCGGCGGCGCCCGCGGCGCATCCGAGCCCGAACAGGGGCGTGCGCCTGACGTCGGGCCGCAGGCCGATCCGTGCCGCGAGGCGGGCCTCCAGGGAGGGCGTCGCGATGCCGGTCACGGTCGTCGAGACGACCAGGTCGACGTCCTCCGGGCGCACGCCGGCGCCGTGGAGAGCCCGTTCGACGGCTTCGGCGCCCAGCGCGGTGGCCAGTTCGACGAAGAGACGGTTGGTCTCGCCGAAAGCGCCGAGGTCGCGGTAGCGGTCGAGGGGCAGAGCGAGATGACGGCTCTTCACGCCGACGGCCGCGTGCAACCGGCGCACGACGTCCCTGTCGGATCCGGGCGGCAGGCCGGAGACGAGGTCTTCGGTGATCTCGTGCTGCATGTAGCGGTGCGGCGGGAAGGCCGTGCTCACCGCGAGGACGCGGGTCATTGCTCCAACATAGGGACGGTGAGGCGTCGACACCCTCAACCCGGAGGTCATGGGCGCGCCGTCGCCTAGCGTGGTGCGGTGCGCCCCACCACGGACGAAGGAAGCCGCCCCACCACGGACGAGGGAACCCACCGCCTCGCCGTCCCGGCTGTTCCGGGCCGGAGGGAACTTCCGGTCGTCGTAGGCCTGCTGAAGGCGAGTCACCCGGTGCCGGCGGCGGCGGTGACACTCCTCGCGGCGCTGCTGGCCGCTGCCTCCGGGCTGGACTTCGGCCCGGGGGCCGGGGCGGTGGCCGCGGTCGCCGCGGGCCAGCTGTCGATCGGATGGTGCAACGACCGGCTGGACCTGCGGCGCGACCGGGCCGCCGGACGCCGTGACAAGCCACTGGCCACGGGGGCCGCGCGGCCGGGGACGGTGGGCACGGCGGCCTGTCTGGCCCTGCTGGTCTGCGTCCCGCTCTCACTCGGCCGCGGGCTCCCGGCCGGCGCGGTGCACCTCGGCTGCGTCGCCGCCGGCTGGACGTACAACCTGTGGCTCAAGCGGACGGTCCTCTCCTGGCTGCCGTACGCCGTCGCCTTCGGACTGCTGCCCGCGTTCCTGACGCTGGCTCTCCCCGGCCGCCCGTGGCCACCCCTGTGGCTGACCGCCGCGGCGGCGCTCCTGGGGACCGGCGCCCACTTCGCCAACGTCCTGCCGGACATCGACGACGACCTCGCGGCCGGGGTGCGCGGACTCCCGCAGAGAACGGGCCGGCGCGGGTCCGTGGCGTCGGCCGCGGTCCTGGCCCTCGCCTCCTGCGTGATGCTGACGGCGGGCCCGACGGGCCGGGTGTCCCCGGCCGGGGCGGGCCTGCTCGGCGTGACCCTCGCGCTCTGCGTGGTGGCGGTGGCCGGACCGCCCGCTCCGATGCGCGGACGCGTGCCCTTCGTCGCGGTCCTGGCCATGGCCGGCCTCGACGCCGCGCTCCTGGTACTGGCCGGAAGCGCGCCGCCCGCCGGCCGGCCCTGGCCGTGACCGACGACGGCCGCCACGCCCGGTGGACGCGGACGGCCGGAGTCCCGCGAGCTCGGCTCAGAGACCGGTGAGGATCTGCGGCGAGACCACCTTGATCATGGTGTTGGTCCAGCGCATCTGCCGCAGTGTCCGCGGGTGGCAGTCGGAGGCCAGGGTCAGGAGCCGGTCCTCCTTCGCCGCCTGGGCGTACTGGGCGAGCATCTCCCAGTACAGGGAGTTCCCGGCCGCCGCCAGGTGGAGGGAGCGCAGGTCACGCAGGAGGAGAAGACCGGGCTCCGGCCGGTGCCCCGGCCACCCGGCGGCCTTCTCCCGCACCCGGGAGAGCGGTCCCTCGTCGGCCTCCTCCTCCGCGCCGCCCCGCAGGTCGAGCCCGTAGGCCCGGGCCGCGTCCGCGATGCGGCCGGCGTGCTCGTCGGACCAGCGGGCGAGATCGGTGGCGACGTGGTGGACCTCGTGCTCCGCGCGGTGGCGGTCCGCGACGGCCGCGAGCTCCCGCTCCAGGCGGCGCTCGCCGCGGTGGAGCGCCCGCAGGGTGAGGGCGATGCCGTTCATGGCCGTTCCTCCGTCGCGTAGGCCCGCGGCCCTCCACGGGTGGCCGGGACGCCGTCCGGCGCGGACGGGGCGGAGGCGGTGGTGGTCGGGGCGGGAGCCGGCGTGCCGTCACCGCGTGCGACGCGTTCGACGCGGGCCGCCGCCGTCTTGAACAGGGGCTGCTTGGAGGCAGGGTCCCAGTCGGTGATCGTCGTCTCGTTGGCGGCCCGGCCCTCCGCCGGCGAGGCGGGGCCATGGCCTCCGGGGGTGTCCCAGTAGCCGTAGTGGAAGGGCACGAAGACGAGCCCGTCGCGGATGTCGGTGATCCGGACCCGGGCCCGCAGCGACCCCCGCGCCGTGGTGATCCGGGCGAGGTCCCCCTCGCGGAGGTCCAGGGCGGCGGCCTCGGTGGGGCTCAGCTCCGCCCACACCTCCGGGGCCGCGGCGTCGAGCTGCGGCACCCGGCCGGTCTTGGTGCGGGTGTGGAAGTGGTAGAGGGTGCGGCCGGTGGTCAGCTGGAGGGGGTACTCCTCGCTGGTGTCCTCGTGCGGCGGCAGGTACTCGGCGGCCTTGACGACCGCCTTGCCGTCGGGGTTGAGGGACCGGTACTCGACCACCTCGACGGACGCGCCGGTGACCAGGTCCTTGCCGTAGCTCTCGCAGACGTCGGGACGCGCCCAGCTGATGCCCTCGGTGTAGAGGCGCTCGGTGCCGTCGGGAGCGTCCTCGTTGCAGGGCCACTGGATGCCGCTGCCGCCCCGCAGCCTCTCGTACGTCAGCCCCGTGTAGTCGCACGGCCGGCCGGCGCTGCAGCGTTTCCACGCCTCGAACGCCTCCTCGGGCGTGCTCCACGTGACCAAGGGGCCGCCGTCGCGGTCGCGGAAGTCCATGCGCCGCGCGTAGTCCAGGAAGATGTCCAGGTCGGGGCGGCTCTCCCCCGGCGGCTCCACCGCCTTCTCCGAGAGGTGGACGGTCCGGTCGGCGTTGGTGAACGTACCGGTCTTCTCGCCCCACGTCGCGGCCGGCAGCACCACGTCGGCCAGCTGCGCGGTCTCCGTGAGGAACAGGTCCTGGACGACGGTGAAGAGACCCTCCTGCCCGAGGACGCCGCGGATGCGGCCGAGGTCCGGCAGGGACACGGCCGGATTGGTGCCGCTGATCCACAGCATGCGCACCGACCCCTGCTCGGCGTAGCGGAAGATCTGCATCGCCGGGGTCGGCGGGGCGTAGTGGGGGATGTCCGACGGGTCGACGTTCCAGATCCGGGCCAGGTCGGCGACGTGCTGGTCGTTCTGCCAGTTGCGGAAGCCCGGCAGGTCGCCGTTGGCACCGGTCTCGCGGGTGTTCTGGGCGGTCGGCTGGCCGTTCATCTGCAGGACGCCGCAGCCCGGCCGTCCCAGCATCCCGCGGATCAGGTGCAGGTTGTTGACCTGGACGGCGGCCGCCGTGGCCTGGTGCGACTGGTAGACGCCCTGCAGCACCGTGGACAGGAGCCGCTCGGCGCCGCCCAGCAGCTCCGCGGCCCGGCCGATGGCCGCGGCGGGCACGTCGCAGACGCTCGCGGCCCAGGCGGGAGTGCACTCCGCGACCTGCTTGCGGAGTTCCTCGAAGCCCACCGTGTGCGACTCCACGAAGGCGTGGTCGATCCGGTCGTTCCGGATGATCTCGTGCAGGAGCGCGTTGAGCAGGGCGACGTTGGTTCCGAGGCGGGGCGCCAGGTGGACGTCGGCGCGCCGGGCCACCACCGTGGGACGGGGGTCCACGCACAGCAGTCGCGGTGGGTCCCCGCCCTCCAGCCGGTCCAGCACCCGCATCCACAGCACCGGCTGCGTCTCGGCCATGTTGTGGCCGAACAGGGCGAGGGTGTCCGCGTGGTCCACGTCCGCGTACGAGCCGGGCTGGCCGTCACAGCCGAACGACTCCTTCAGCGCCTCGGCCGCGGTGGCGGTGCACAGACGGGTGTTGCCGTCGAGGTGGTTGGTGCCGACCCCGGCGCGGGCCAGAACGGCCAGGGTGTAGTACTCCTCCAGGAACAGCTGCCCGGTGGTGTAGAACCCGATCGCTCCGGGGCCGTGGGCGGAGAGGAGCTCACGGGAGCGGTCCACCACGCGGCCCATGGCCGTGTCCCAGTCGCACTCGACCAGCCGGCCGCCCTCCCGGACCAGCGGAGCGCGCAACCGGTCGGCGGCGTGGTTGGCCTGCCAGCCGAAGAGGTCCTTCGGCCCCAGCCGGCCCCGGTTCACCCGGTCCGCCGCACGTCCCCGGACGCCGACGATGCGGCCGTCCCGCACCGCGATGTCCATCGCGTCCCCGTTCGAATGCAGCAGCGACGCGGACTGCACCCATCGCTCGACATCGGCCGCTGTGACGCCCTCGGCGAGGTGCGTGTCCACCCGGGCCGGCCATGTCCCGCCGGGCCCGTAGGCGGTCCGTCCGCCCCAGGGCCGTGCGATGCGGTCGCTCGGAGAATCCATCCGACACCTCCGCCTTTCCCTTCCGGCCTTTCGGTGGCGTGCGTCTACCCCTGGAGCCTCCGGCCAAGCGGTGCGCGTCCCGGCCCACGGGACCGGGACGCGGGCGCCTCAGTCCTTGCCGCGCCCGGTCATGGCATCCCGCAGCCGGTCGACGAGACCCATTCCGGGGGCGAGGAGCTTGTTGGCCGGGGGCGTGTCGGGAGCGGAGGGGTGGGGACGGGTCGGCGCCGTCTTCTTGGCCTGCCGCACTTTGTCGCCCAATTCGTTCAGCATGTCGGCGGAGCACGCCTGCCGCAGCCGGGGGAAAAGGTCGTTCTCCTCGTCGGCGATGTGGGAGCGGATTTCGTTCATGAGCCGCGTCATCAGCTCGTCGAACCGCGGATCGTCGGCGGCGCAGCCCTCCAGCTCCTTCATCGTGCGCTCGGCAGCGGCGTGATCGCGGAGTTCCTGGTCGGCCAGTTCGTCGCCCTGGGGGACGTGTTCCCGGACCGCCGGATAGAGGTAGGACTCTTCCGCGACCGAATGCCGCACCAGCTCCATGGTGACCTGATCCGCGTAGTTCCTCTTGCGGGAGTCCCCGGAAGGAAGCCCCTGGATCTTCGCGAACAGCTCCTCCACTTCCTGGTGGTCGGCGGTGAGCTCGGCGATGACATCGCCACCGTGTCCCATGTCCCTCTCCTTTTCCCTTTTCCGCTGTGGACTTCCAATGAAGCGCGAGGGGAGGGGAAAAGGCCGTCATTCCCGGCTGTCAGCGTGTCGCTGTTCCGGGCCGCGTGACCTGCGTCATTTCGGGTCTGCGGGGTGCCGGTTATCGTGCCGGGGTCTTCTCCCGCCTCTTCTCCGTACGGACGGTCAGCCGTGCCCGCAGACGACTTCCTCTCCCCCATCGTGGCGGCGACGACGCAGTGGCTCGTCCAGGCCTACCCGCCCGCCCGAGGCGCGTTGCAGCGCGGCCTCGCGGAGGCCCAGGCCCGCCAGGCCGTGACGGTGGCGGCCCTGCTGCGCTACCCCACGGAGCTGGACGCCGAACTCGTGGCCCTCTCGGGGCCGGGAGGCGCGTCCCGGCTCGACTGGATCACCGGTGCGGACGCCACCGCGCCGGAGTGCGCCGAAGCCTGGCGCTCCTGGGTCGACGAGGTCGTGACCAGCTGGGCCGCCTGCCTCCTGGGCTCCCCGGCTCTGGCCTCCCGCGCCGCCGAAGCGGTCGCCGCGGCGCACGGCGGCACCGCACCCGTGGCCTTCCGCCGCCTGACCGACCCGACGGAGGAGGACCACCGGTCGGCGGCCCTCCTGCGCCACCCCGACGTCCTGGCGCCGATAGCCGATCTCCACGGGGCGGAACTCCGGGACCGCCTCCAGGCCGCCCTGCCCGCCTGACCGCCGGGCGGATGTCCACCGCGGATCGACGGGCTCGGGCTCCGGGTCGCCGGAGCGGGGCGTGGCCTCGACGCGGCGCGCGAAGCGCGGTTCCGCCGCTGCGGGGGCGCGGAGGTCCGCATACGGAACGGGGCACCGGGTACCGCCAGACCACGACCCCGGTACCCCGGCCGCGAGGAAGCAGAGGCCGACGGCGTCGTCGGTGCCTCCGGCGGCTCGGGCAGCCGGTCGGGTCGTACGCGGCAGCTGTCGCACGCGGCAGTGGCCGTACGCGGCAGTTCAAGGGAAAGAGGGAGACCCATGACGAGCGGAACGGCCGGCGGCACCGAGACCGGTGGAGTCACCGGCACGAAGGACAAGGACTACAACCTCCTCTGGTACGTCGAAAGCTGCCTGGCCAACGCCCTGCGGCTGGAGACCTACATCCAGGACGCGGAACGCGAGAACGACAGCGAGGTCGTCGAACTCTTCCGCAAGGCCCAGGCGGACAGCCGCAAGGGCGCCGAACTCGGCAAGCGACTCCTGCGCGCACGCATGGAAGGCTGACGCCGTCATGAAGGCAGTCGTGTGGCACGGCACCGGCGACATACGCCTGGACGAGGTGCCGGATCCCAGGATCCAGGACCCGTACGACGCGATCGTACGCATCACCACCTCCGCGATCTGCGGAACCGACATCCACTTCGTCCGCGGCACGATGCCCGGCATGAAGGAGGGCCGGATCCTCGGCCACGAGGCCGTGGGCGTCGTCGAGGAGGTGGGGCCCGGTGTGCGCAACCTGCGGCCCGGTGACCGGGTGGTGGTGCCGTCGACGGTGGCGTGCGGCACGTGCAGTTACTGCCGGGCGGGTTACTACGCGCAGTGCGACAACGCCAATCCGGGGGGCCCGCGGGCGGGCACCGTCTTCTTCGGCGGCCCCGAGGCGGCGGGAGGCCTGGACGGACTCCAGGCGGAGTACGCCCGGGTGCCCTTCGCGCACGTGGGACTCGTGCCGCTGCCCGACACCGTGGACGACAACCAGGCCGTCCTCCTCTCCGACATCTATCCGACGGCTTGGTTCGGCGCCGAGCTCGCGGAGGTCGGTGACGGTGACGCGGTCGCGATCGTGGGAGCCGGCCCGGTGGGGCAGGCGGCGATCGGCTGCGCACGTCTGCAGGGCGCCGGCCGGATCATCGTGGTCGACGGGATAGCCGACCGGTTGGACCTGGCCAGGCGCCAGCACGCGGAGACCGTCGACTTCAACAGCGAGGACCCGGTCGAAGCCGTGCTCGATCTCACCGGCGGCATCGGCGTGGACCGGGTGATCGACGCCGTGGGCGTGGACGCGCAGCGCCCGTCGCACGGGCCGGCGGCCGAGGCGCTGCGCGACCAGGCGCAGCAGTTCGAGCACGAACGCGCCGAGGCGGCGCCGGAACAGAACCCGGACGGGGACACCTGGGTGGCCGGGGACGCGCCGTCCCTCGCGGCCCGTTGGTCGGTGCAGATGGTGGCCAAAGCAGGAACCCTCGGCACGGTCGGGGTCTATCCGCCGCAGGTCCAGCACTACCCGTTCGGCGAGGCGTTCATGAAGAACCTCACGCTGAAGGCGGGCAACTGCAACCACCGCCGCTATGTGCCCCGTCTCGTCTCGCTGGTGGGCTCCGGCACGCTCGACCCGACCCCCCTCGTCACGCGCTGGTCCGGACTCGGGGACGCCATCGACGCGTACCGGGCCTTCGACCGCAGGGAAGCCGGCTGGACGAAGGTCGCGCTCGGCCTCGACGACCGGGGAGCCGTCGCGCCGGGCATGGGCGAGGAGGCCGGCACCGGAGCCGCCACCACCGCCGGCTCCCACGAGGAGAACGCCGGCTGACTCCGAACAGGCCGGGGGAGCACGGAACCTGACCACCTGTCAGGCCCGTGCCGCACGTCCAGGCAGAGGGCCCGGACGTCGGAGCAGCCGCCCAGGGAGGGCGAGCTTCCGCTGGGGGCGGCCGCCGTCCAGTACGACGGGGCGGCGGTGCCGAAGCGGTGCTCGGCGTCGACGAAGGTGGGAAAGCGCGCGAGCGGCTTGCTGCGCCCGGCGGCCGGAGCCCGTCGGCCCGGGCCGGTGCGGGTCGAGGCGGGCGGCGCCCCGGCCGCCTCGGGCGCCGCGTTCACCGGGCCGTTCTCCGCCGAAGGAGCGCTCGCCCTGACCCTCTGCGGCGCGCGACTCGACGGCCGGTTCACCGTCCGGGACACCGCTCGACCCGTCGTGCTGTGCGACGGCGGCTCGATCACCGGCCCCGTCACCCCGGAGGCCGACGCGGGCGGCACCGGCCTGGGCGGCACCACCGTCACCGGCCTCCTGAGGTGCGAGGACACCCCCCGGACCCGGAGCCGCAGGGGCTCGTCGTACGGGGGCCCGCTACGGCCGGCGCCGCCGGCACGCCCGGTACGGTCCGCCTTCACCCGCCCGGCCGGGCGGGTGAAGGCCGCGGGTCCCGGAAGGCGTCGTCCTCCCCCTGAGGGGCGTGCCCGCGGAGCGCGCCGTCGCAGGCGGCGGGGTCGCAGGCGGCGGCCCCGGAACGAAGGGGGACGCCGTGGGTGCGCAGCACCTCGCGGACGTCCAGGATCACCGGGAAGACCTCGTGGTTGCGGTCCTCGCCCTGCTCGTCCCACGCCCTCTGCTCCGCTTCGACGGCCATCCGGTCCTCCGCGAAGACCCGCTCGGCGAAACGGCGGATGAACGGCCAGGCCACATGGAGGGCGGCGGGAATCCCGGGCTTCTCGATCATGAGCAGGCCGTAGGCGCGGCACGTGCGCTGCTCGGCGTCCTCGGGCACGTACGCCGCCCAGAGCCGCAGGGCCGGATGATCGGCCTTCTCCGGAACCAGGTCGAGCGTCTGGTACGGGTACTCCGTGCGGATGGTCATGACGTCACTGGTGGCCGAACCGCCGATGCCCTCACCGGCCAGCAGGCCGGCGCTGCGGTTCCGCTTCCCTCCGGTGTGCGTGAACAGGTACCGGGCCTCCACCGTCCGCCCCTCGGCCCGGTGGCTCAGGAGCTCCGGGCGCAGCCTGCCCACGACGCCGCGGTGGAGGAACTGGTGGTTCATGTCGAGCAGGTTCTCGTGCATGAAGGAGTAGTGGCAGCGCACGGTCCGGGAGAAGGTCATGGTCCGGTACTGCGGCGAACCGTGGGCCGGCAGCTCCGGCAACGCGGTCTCCGCCGCCTTCTCGGGGTCCCCGGGGAAGACGAAGACCAGGCCGTACGCCTCGCGAACGGGGTAGCCCCGCACCCCGCGCGGCGGCCGGCCGTCCCCTTTGGAGAGGTAGGGGATCTGGGAGATGCGGCCGTCACCGCGGTAGGCCCAGGCGTGGTAGCAGCAGCGGAGCGTCTCGCCCTCCACCACGCCCATGCTCAGGGGGACCTGCCGGTGCGCGCACCGGTCCTCCAGGGCGTGTACGGCGCCGCTCTCACCGCGGTAGAGCGCGATGCGCTCGCCGGCGAACGCGGTCGCGTACGCCCGCCCCCGGCGCACCTTCCTCGACAGCGCGACCGGATACCAGTGGTCCGGGTTCGCGCCCACGCGCCGCAGGTCGGGAAGGCCCGCGGACCGCGGCGTCGTGTGCAGGGACCGCTGGACACCGTCACCGCTGAGGACGGGCGGCGTGGTGCCGCCACCAGACTGCGTCTCGGCCATGCGCACTCCCTTTGTTCCGTCGGGTGGGACATCGGGCACGCGGGACTCCGGCGCGCGGGGCCCGGTCGAGCCGGCCCGCACACCGGCCCGCCGAGCGACAGACGAGGTCCCGGCACCGTCCATCCTGGCCTCCCGCCGTCGGCGACGCCTGGAGGGAGGGTCCGCGCGGGTGACCGTCGTCGCCGCTCCGCGGGACGGCGGCGCCGTCGAGCGCGACCGGGTCCCCTCGGGGACGACGAGGCCCGGCCACGTCCCGCCCGCCCGGCCGGGACCCGCGACCGCCGCGGCCTCGGCCGTCGGCGCTCCCGGCCCGACCGTGAGGGGAGGGAGCGCGGGCGGAGCGCTGCCTCGGCCCTCCCTCCAGGCCGGGTGTTCGGCACCGCGCGGGCCGGAACGCCTGCGGCGAGGTGGACGACGGCGCGCGGTCAGGTGCGTCGTGCTGAGCGGACCGGTCTGCGCGGCGGCCGGTCGTCGGCCTCGACCGGGACGGGAGACGGTGGGCAGGGGGCTGATCACGCGTACCGAAGTGCCCGCATCCTTTTACCCTTTGACGCTTTCGCGAGGGCGGTGCTCTACTCCCTGCCGTGACGACTTCGACGAAGCTTCCTCCGGCCCCCGTCATCGACGAGACGGTTCGGCTGCTGACCGAGCACTACGTTTTCCCCGAGACGGCCGAGCAGCTCGCCGTCCTGCTCCGAGGGCGCCTCACCGAGGGCGCGTACGACGTCGACGACGCCGCGGAGCTCGCCCGGCTGGTCACCGCGGACCTGCAGTCCGTCAACGGCGACCGACACCTGAGGCTGAGGCACCACGCCGACCCGGTCCCCCCGGAGCGGGGGGCGGCCGCCCTCGACGCCATGCGCCGGGACTTCGACACCTCGCTGGGCGGTGCGCCCCGGGTGCAGCTGCTCGACGGAGGGGTCGCCGTGGTGGAGCTGGCACCGATGCTGTTCCCCCTGGAGTGGGCCGCCGAACCGCTGAGCGCCGCGCTCACCCTGGCCTCCCGCGCCCAGGCGCTGATCGTGGACCTGCGTGCCAACCGGGGCGGCGACCCGGACACGGTCGCCTTCGTCTGCAGCCACCTGCTCGACGGGCGCACCCACCTCAACACCATGTACTGGCGCGACGGCGAGCGCAGCGAGCAGTCCTGGAGCCAGCCGCACGTGCCCGGAGCGCGCTTCGGCGGCAGCAAGCCGTTGTACGTGCTGGCCGGCGACAGCACCTTCTCCGCCGCCGAGGAGCTGGCGTACGACCTCCAGCAGCTCGGCCGCGCCGTGGTCGTCGGCGAGCGCACCCGCGGCGGCGCACACCCGTGCAACGGCTGGACCGTGCACCCGCACCTGGAAGTCACCGTCCCCGTCGGCCGCGCCGTCAACCCCGTCTCCGGCACGAACTGGGAGGGAACCGGCGTGCAGCCGGACGTCCCCTGCGCCGCCGCCGACTCCCTCGACCGCGCTCACACGCTGGCCCTCGCCCGGCTGGCGGACCGGTCCCTCAACTCCGGACGTTGAGGACGGGGTTCAGCATGAGGTCGTGCGTCGGGCGCCCGGGGTCCTCCAGTCTCCTGACGAGCAGCTCGACGGCCTCGGCGCCCACCGCGCGCCTGGGGGGTGCGACGGCGGTGAGCGGGGGATCGGCGAGGGTGGCCGGCTCGTCGTCGTAGGTGACCACGGCCAGGTCGTCGGGGACGCGAATCCCGGATTCCTGCAGCCGGTGACCAGCAGGCCCTCGGGGAAGTTCCCGCCGAAGGGGACGTTGACCACGGTGGAGCCGTCGGAGTGCTGCATCCCGTCGACCGTGCCGCCGCCGACGCGGAAGGAGCCGACGTGGTCGTTGACGCCCTGGCTGGAGGCGAGGACGTCCCCGGTGCCGTCCCCGGCGTGGTGGACGGCGAGGCCCTCCGCGTCGGCACGCAGGTGCTCACCGCCGGAGCCTGGGGTTGTGCGCGGTGTCGAGGACGCATTCCTCCTCCGCCGCGTCGTACGTCCAGGGCGTGCCCTACCCGTGGACGCGGTCGACCGGCTTCGGGGGCTCGAACTCCTCGTCGTCCAGGTCCTGCCGTCGGGCAGGGTGAAGGCGGCGGGGAGGTCGAGGGTGTCCTCGGTCTCGGCGGCGGCGAAGACCGGTGCGGCGCCGGGGCGGCGTCGACCCGTACGGCCGGGTCGGCGGCGTCGGCGTTGCCGCCCGCCTCGTCGTCGTGGACCGCGGGAGTCTCCACGGTGGCGGTGACGGTCACCGGGGTCACGGGGCCGGTGGTCGGCGTGAACGCGGTGGCGAGTGCGGTCAGGGCGCTGAGAGCGAAAGCGCTCATGTCACTTCTTCGTAGGGAACTGAACGCCTGCGAGACCAGGGGGACTTGCCGAAGACTTCGGAACGCGGCCGTTAACAGCGGATGATCTTTGGGGCGGTCCGCGCGCCTCCACGGGGGTGAAGGGGCGACTCCCTCCGATCCGCGGCCGGCGGGGCCGTCGCCACGACCGGAGCGCACGCCGGCCCCGTGCCGCTCTACAGGAGCGGCTGCGCGGGCGCCGGACCGAGCGTGGTGGTGCCGGCCGTGCGGTGGCCGAGGCCCGTGCGGTACGCGTCGAGGGCCGCCTCCACCCGGCCGGTGCGGCGCAGCAGGTCGCCGAGGAGCCGGCACAGGTCGGCGAGGTCGCCCGCGGCGCCCGCCCGTTCCAGGAGGCCCAGGGCGCGGACGTAGTGCTGCTCGGCCGCCTCGGTGTCCTGGGCGTCCTCGGCGATGATGCCCAGCAGCCGGTGGGCGGCGGCCGCGTGGACCGCGCCGCGTTCCGGGGAGAGGCCCCCGAGCACTCCCCGGAGGAGATCCGACGCCTCCTCGGACGCGCCGCGCCGGTGCAGCACGTCGGCGAGCTCGACGGCGACCTGGCTGCTGTAGAGGGTGGCGCGGTGGGAGGCGAGCATGGCCAGGGCGGCGCGCAACTCCTGCTCCGCGCGGTCGAGTTCGCCGTTCTGCGCGTACACGTACCCCCGCATCCAGCGGCAGTTGGCGAGCTCCGTGCGGATCTTCAGCTGGTGGTACATCTCGGCGGCCTTGGCGAGCGAGGCGTCGGCCTCGGCGATCCTGCCCTCGGCGAGCAGGGTGCGGGCGACCGAGCGGTGCATCCGGGCGATCAGCGCCGGATCCCCGGCCTGGGGGGCGAGGGCGAGCGCCAGCTCCGCGGCCTGGGCGGCGCGGGCCTGCGCGCCCATGTCCATGTAGGGGCTGATCAGGGCGGTGTGGAGCAGGAGCAGGGCGTCGGGGTCGTGCAGTCCGGCGCGGTTGATCTCGTCGAGCGTGGACTCCAGGAGGTAGACGGCGTAGCGGAGTTCGCCGGCCAGGTAGTGGGTGACGGCGCGGCCGCGTCGGGCCGGGACGCGGGCGGGCAGCGAGGCCTCGGCCAGGGCCTGTTCGGCGCGCTCGAAGTGCTCGCGGGCGGCCGTGAGGTCACCGGTGTCGAGACCGCATTCGCCGAGCCCGAGCAGCGCGGTGGCCTGTTCCTCGGCGAGCCCGTGCGTCACGGCCTCCGCGAGCAGCTCGGCGTACTGGAGGGCGGCCTGTTCGGCCTGGCCGACGGCGAGGACGCGTTGCGCCTCGGTGAGCCGGAGCCGCAGATCGGTCGCGAGGCGGGCGGGCCGTCCGGTGGCGAGCTCCTCGAAGGCGACGCCGAGACGGTCGGCGATATGGTGCAGCGCCTCGTCGGAGGGGCGCACCCGGCCGGCCTCGAGCGTGGAGACGTAGGCGGGGGTGTAGGAGGGCTCGGCCAGCTGTCGCTGTGTCAGCCCCCGCTCGCGCCGCAGCCGCTGCACCCTGTGGCCGATGGTCTCGGGGTCGTCCCGCTTCGCCATGCGCTCCATCATGCCAGTCCCTCCCCCTGTCGCCGCCGGTGAGAGCGCGGCCGTGGCGGCTTCCGCGCTGTCCGCCCGCTCTGCTCTTCCCGCCCCGGGTCTTGTGTCCCCGGCTCCCAACCCCCTAGCTTAAGCGCCCAGTTAAGCACAGTTAACTCATCGCTTGAGAGGGGTCCCCGTGCCCGGACACGGATCTGCCCGCACCCGCTGGATCGTCTCCGTCGGCGCCGCCGTCACCGCCGCCGCCCTGCTCGCCGGCGCGAACGCGGCCGGCGCGGAGCCCGTTCCCGTCGCCGGCTCCGGCACGGTGGCGACGCACGAGGCCGAGTACTTCGACGGCCCCGGAGCCGAGCCCCGGCACAAGAGGGTCCCGGCCCGGGCCCCGGCGAGGATCTCCGGCCACCGGTCGGCGACCGCGCCCGCCCCGACCTCCGCCGCCGTCACGGCCGTCCAGGAGACCGGACCGGTCTCCGGACGGCTCGACCTGGTCGTCATGGGCGACGGCTACACCGCCGGGCAGCAGGCCGACTTCCACGCGGACGCGCAGGCCACGCTCGACGCGGTCTTCGCCATCGAGCCGTACGCCAGTTACCGCGGCCTGTTCAACGTCTGGCTGGTGGACGCCGCCTCCGCCGAGTCCGGCGTCTCCGGCGACCCGACCGCGGGGGTCGTGAAGAACACGGCCCTCAGCTCCTACTTCTTCTGCGAGGACACGGAGAGGCTGCTCTGCGTCGACACGTCGAAGGTCACCACGTACGCCGACCGGGCGCCCGCCTCCGACATCGTCTTCGTCATCGCCAACTCCACCAAGTACGGCGGCGCGGGTTACAGCTTCTCCACCCCGCCCGCCGGGGCGTCGTACCACGGCATCGCGACCATGTCCTCCGACAACCCGCAGTCGTACCTCATAGGCGCCCATGAACTCGGCCACTCGATAGGCCTGCTGGCCGACGAGTACCAGTACGCGGGCTACGGCGCCTACCCGTACCCCTCCTCCGACAGCGCCAACATCTCCGTCGCCGCCGACCTCGGCACGAGCAAGTGGTACCGCTGGCTGGGCGAGCAGGACCCGACCGGCTCCGTGATCGGCACCTACGAGGGCGGCGACTACTACGAGACGGGCGTCTACCGCCCGACCAGCACCTCCCTCATGCGGACCCTGGCCTCCACGCAGTTCAACCACGTCGGGCGCGAGGCGATGATCAAGGGCTTCTACACCTACGCGGACGCCGTGACCTCGACCGTGCCGACCGGCAAGCGGGTCGGCACGACCCAGGCGCTCGACGTCCGGCTCGCCCCGGTGTCCGGCCTGGCGAACCCGGTCCTGACCTGGTACGTCGACGGGAAGCAGGTCACCCGGGCCACCGGCGACCTGTCGGTGACCCCCGCGGAGCTCGGCGCGGTCCGCAGCGGCCAGCGGGTCACGGCCACGGTCACCGACACCACGGCGGCCGTCCGCGACCCCGGCGTCCGCGCGGCGACGAGCAACTCGCTCACCTGGCGCGTGCGCTGACGAGGGCGGAGTCGACCGCGACGCCCGGGACCGGACGCCCTCAGGGCGTCCGGTCCGTCGGGACGCGGCCCGAGCCCGGTCCGGTACCTCCTCGCGGTCACCCCCGACCGTGCCGCGCGATCACGACGGGCTCCTCGATCAGCCGCACGGTCGGCGCCGGCTCGGGCACCGGACGCCTCCACACGCCCTCCTCGTCCGTGACCTCGTCGAACTCCCAGTTCCGGCAGGTCCCGTCGAGGGCCAGCGGGTAGAGGGTGAGCGTGCCGTCCCGCGCGAGGTGCATCCGGAGGAAGCCCTTGTGGTCGTCGATGGACTGCCCGGACATCTGCCATTCGGCGACCAGGCCCCGGTTCGTCCACAGCACCCACAGGGCGAAGAGCTGGGAGCCGAGGGAAGCGCCCGTCACGGCGGCGACGACCAGCAGGATCGCCAGGAACGCGAAGCCGTTCCAGGAGGACGGGACCGACCGGGCGATGGCGACGACGACGGTCAGGGCCGCGGCGGCGACCGCCACCTGGAACAGCACGGCCACGATCGGACCGGACGGCGCCCTGGGGCGCCGCTCGCGCAGCAGCCCCCTCCACCAGCCGATCACGAAGGGCAGGGCGAAGAGCACGGCACTGGTGCAGAGCAGGCCGAGCAGATCGTCGACACCGGCGCTCCGCAGGGCCTCGACGGGATTGTGCCGGCCCTCGGCCAGCGCGAACGCGCCGCTCATGATCAGGACGAGCACCATCTGCACCACCCCGGCCAGCACGGCGAATCCGGGGTTGCGCCGCGGGAGCCAGTACCGCGACCAGGGCTTGGCGATCGCGCGGACGAGCGAGCGGGACTCCGCCGCGTCCGGGTACGTGTGCTGGGCGAGGGCGAAGGCCGTCGGAGGCCGGTCCTTCTGCCGCATGCGCGAGGTGGCCGGCGGCAGCGGCAGGGCCTTCGGGAGCCTGTGGGTGGACGCGAGGAACGCCCCGCCCAGGCCGCACGTCACCATCTGGCGCCGCCGGGGGTCCGGGGGCAGGGCGTCGTCGGCCCCGGCCCCGTCGTCGGGCAGCCGCTCCGCGTAGCGGGCGTAGTGGTGCTTGTCGCCGGTCAGCCACAGGCGGATCGAGGCGCCCGTCTCCTCGCGCCGCCGGGTCGTCCGGTCGAAGCGGGAGCGCACGATGTTGCGGTCGAACCAGTGCAGGGAGTTGAAGGCGTCGGCCCTCTCGTCGCTCCTCAGCCAGGTGGGCTCGGCCGAGCAGACGATCACGCCGTCACCCGGGCGCAGCCGTGGCGAGAAGTGGGTCTCGAAGTAGCGCCGCTGCGGGGCGTCGAAATAGGTGCCGAGCTGACTGTCCAGCCCGACGAGCCACCAGTGCTGCGGCAGTTCCACGGCGAAGTAGCTCCGGGTCTGCCGGGTCTGCCAGCCGCCGATCGCGCTCTCCTGGGCGAACATCCGCAGGAACGCGGTGAGTCCGTCGTACCAGTCGTGGTTGCCCGGCAGCGCGACCATGAGCGGCTCGTCCGTCGCCGACGGGAGCGCCGCGCGATAGGGCCCTTTCATCCGGTCCTCGTACCCGGTCGCCGACGCCACCGGGTACACCTGGTCCCCGCCGAGGACGAGCAGCGAGCCACGGGGGAGCGGGCCGGGCCCCTCGACGGCGAGTCGGTCCGCCCCCAGGGCGGATGCCACCGAGGCCGTCGCCTCGAATCCGTCGCCGAGGTCCGCGACGAAGTCGATCCAGATCTCCTCGGCAGCGGGATCCGCCAGCGGCGCCCGCAGGAGACCGGCCTCCAGAGCGCCCTGGATCTCTCGCTTGTCCGAGTAGCCGGCGAAGACGGAGGCCAGGCAGACCTTCACCGCCGTACGCGCCAGCTCCTTCGGCGCGAGCCAGCGCACCGGCTCCTGAGGAGTGAACCGGAGCCCGTCCGCGTGTCTGCGCAGTTCACGGAAGTCCACGTCGGCTCCTCCTCGGTCACAGCGGGGACCAGGGCAGGACGTTCTGCGCGTACACGTCCCACAGCTTGCCGAGGAAGAACCGCCCGAACCGTCCCAGGGTGGTCGCCCTGCCCCGCAGCGTCGGCGCTTCGACCCGGAAGGTGGTGAGCTGCTTCAGGAAGTCGGCGGGGCGGATGTGAACGGTTCCCGCGGCCACCGACTCGGCCCCGGACTCCTCGTCGGCATCGACGTGACCGCGGAGGACGTGCGTGTAGAGGACGGACGTGTCCTTCCAGATCCCCCGACGGGAGTCCTCGCTGACGTCCTTGTACCCGCTGAGGGTGAGCCGGTGACCGGCCCGGTCGGTGAAGAACAGGCGGTAGCGCATCCGCAGGTGCTGGGGGTCGGAGTGCTCCACGAACAGCTGGAAGGTTCCGCGTTCGACCGGAAGGCGACCGCCCAGCTCCTGGCAGAGGATCTCTCCGCTCAGCTCGGCCTCGTGCTCCGGCCCGACGAGGAAGCGGTCCATTCCCCGGACGTCCACGGTCAGGTGCAGGGCGATGTCGGCGGTGGCTCCGGCCGCCGACGAGGCCGCCTTCCGGGCGTCCTCCTCCCCGAAGACGACACGGCCGACCATGCGTTCGGTGAAGCGCATGCGGGTCGGGTCGTCGGGGGTGCCGGGAGGTTCACCTGGCTTCCAGGGGATCCCCTGGTCCGTGCACCAGCGGCGCGCGTGCTGGACCCCGAGCTCCACGGCCTGGGCGAATCGGTCCCGGCTGAAGTTGATGAGGTAGTTCAGGGGGACCTCGCCGCTCAGCAGCCGGACCTCGATCGGGCGCCCGAACTCTCCCTCCTCCCCGTCGCGGATGGCGGCGTTGCTGGTCTCGATCCGGCGCAGCCAGTGCTGCAGCCGGCCGTTGGCCGTCGTCTCGATGATGTGGAAGTAGTTGGCCACGAAGCCGTCGCGCCAGCGGTGCCTCCGGCTGACCGTCCAGATGATCCACAGTTCGTCGCAGCCCCGCCGGATCGCCTCCTCCACGTTCGCGTCGGTCAGATAGACCGGGTCGATGTACGTCTGCCCGTCGATGACGACCGGGGGGAACCACATGGGCAGCGCCACCCCGGCACAGAACCGGTCCTCGTCCATGCGGTCGGCGGTCACCGGCTCCAGTTCGTTGGCGCTGAAGTTGTAGAGGTTGAAGGTGGCTTCACGGTCGGTGGCCCGGATCCGCTCCCAGTCCAGCCCCCAGTCCGGGAAGACGTGGCGCCGGTAGCCGTCCAGCGTGAAGAGGGAGCGGGCGTAGGGCCCCTTGGGCAGCTCGCGCCAGTTCGGGGTGACGCCCTTCAGCGGAGAGAGCCCGCGCCAGTTGTCCGCGATCTCGCGCCCGGACATCCCCTGGCAGTACATCGCGAGGTTGAACACGCCCCCACTGGCGCCGTCTACGTGGTCGAACGTCAGGTCGGCCTCGTCGAGCAGGACCTGGAGGACGCCCGCCTGGTAGGCCACCTTCAGCCCGCCGCCGGCGAGGAGGAGAGATCTGCGCGGGGATCCGCTGCGGGGCGCGGTGCCCTGTCCGGTCGTCATGAGGGGCCCTCAGAGTTCTGCCGGTGGTCCTCGATGATGCGGTCGGCCGACCGGTCGGCCAGCGCCGCGATGGTGAGCGAGGGGTTCGGGCCGACGGGGCCGGGCAGCACCGAGCCGTCGGCGATCGACAGTCCCGGACAGCCGTACACGCGGCCGAAGGAGTCCACCACGCCTTCCCGACGGGTGCGCCCCATCGGGGCGCCGCCCACGGGGTGCACGGTGATGAGGCGGTTGAGCAACCACAGGGGATTCGCGGCGTAGTGCCCGCCGAGACTGCGGGACACGCGCTCCATGGTCTCGTTCATCTGGTCGAAGTACCGATCGGAGGCGGCCAGCTTCCAGTCGAGGTCCAGATTCCCGTCCCGGAGGAACATCCGGCCGTTGGGGACGTCCCTTCCCATGCCGAGCAGCGGGAGGGACGTCGCGGTGAACAGGCCCTTGCCCAGGGCGTCGCCGAGCTGGCGCCCCACACGGCTGCGCGCGGTCCCGGTCAGCTGCGACCACCCTCGCCGCAGCAGGAACCTCGCGACCCGGTTGGACATCGTGAGGACGTTGTCCTCGACGAGCCAGTTGAGGAACTCCGGGTATCCGGCGTCCTCGACGTAGAACCCCCGGTCCCCCTCGCCGCTCCCCTTGCGGTCCACCCGCATCGCACTCGTGATGACAGGTCCGAAACTCGGCTCCAGCAGGCGTGGGACCGTTTCGCCGGGCCGGTCCCGACGCCTCTTCCGGGCTTTGAACACCAGCCCGAGGAAGTCGCCGTTCCCGGAGAAGTGCGTGCCCAGCGCTGGGCTGAGCGCCGGGAAGGCGCTGCGGTTCCGCAACAGCAGATAGGTCGTGCCGAGCGTGCCGGCGGAGAGGACCAGCCTCCTGGCCCCGACGGTACGCCGTACGGGAGGAGCCGAGGGGTCCTCGTCCCCGGCGGCGCGGTGCTCGATGTACGAGACCTGGAAGCCCTCTCGGACCGGTTCGAACGAGCGGACCTCGCAGAGGGTCCGGAGGTCCGCCCCGAGCCGGTGCGCCGCGCTGAGGTAGGTGAAGTCCAGACTGTTCTTGCTGCCGAAGTTGCAGCCGAGGTCGCATTCGCCGACGAGCCTGCACGCATAGCGCGGGCTGTGGTGCAGGTTGTCCTCGCCGCCGTCGAGGGGGGCTCCGGGCACCGGGGGGTCCCCGAAGGAGACGGCCAGCAGCGGGAGTTCCCACGGCAGCCCCAGTCGCTCGGCCGCCCGGCGCATGGCGAGGGTCTTGGGCGTGCTCCGGTAGGGCTCCACGTCGAAGGGGTACTTCCGCGCGCCCAGCATGGTCTCGACGGATCCGTAGTGCGGGTCGAGGTCGGCACGGGTGACGGGCCAGTCCTCGTAGCCGCCGTCGAAGGACTCGTGCACGAACCAGCTCTCCGGCTTGCGGATCAGCACGTTCGCGTAGATCAACGACCCCCCGCCCAGCCCGCTGGACACGAGCGCGTCCATCTTCGAGAAGCTCCACATGTCGTACATCCCGTACAACCGGGAATCCGGGTCCCAGAAGTTCTTGGCCGCCTCGTGGGGGCTGCGGGGGAAGGACCCGGGAGGGAACGGCCTCCCCCTTTCGAGGACGCATACGCGGAGGCCGGCGTCGGCCAGGCGATACGCCGTCACGGACCCGCCGAAACCCGACCCGACGACGACGGCATCGAAAACGTCCACGCTCGCCACCTCTGGAAGTCGGAGCCGGAACAGCTGCCTTGACTTCCCCCTCGCCTGCGGCTGCCGCACGCACGACCTCCCTCCATGGTTCACCCGCGTGTGGTGAAGCGCATGTCGAAGCGTCGGCCGTCACCGGTCAGGGCGTTCGTGCGCCGGCGCGGTGGGGCCGGAGCCTTCGAGGAGGACCGGACGCGCCGCGTCCGACCGTCGCGATGCGCGACCTCCCGGTCACTCCGCGTCGCCCGACGCGCGACCCCGGAGCCGCTCCACGCGTCGGCACCGCGGCCGTACCGGTCAGAAAACGCGCCAGGCGACGGCATACGGCTGGGCGACCGGGTGATCCGGAAGGCCCCGACGACGACCTCGGCCTCCCCGGCGGGGACGTTCCGCCAGCCGACCTGCTCGACGTCGTTGACACGGTCGACCTCGCGCGCACTCTGGTTGTACGGAAGGCCCGGGGTGACCGGGCCCCACGAGTTCGTGTGGATCCGCACCCCGTCCTCCAGGAAGGGCGGCTCGAACAGGTCGCGCAGGTTCGGCGGGATGCCGGACGGCGAGCCCGGCGAGGAACCCGGTCACCCACCCGTCACTTTCGGCCCCCGGGGGCGGGGCCCGGCACCGCCCTCCGCGGTGGGGGCGCCTCCGGTGACGTCCTCCGTCCCGAAGCGGAAGCGGAACCCCCGCAGGGGCTCTGACCTGCTGGAGCGCCCGCCGTCACGCCGCGTCCACGGAGATCATCCGATTCTCCACAACTCCCATTGTGGCAACACTAGTTCGCCTGTAGAGTCCCCGTTCGTCGGGCACGGACAGGCGCTTTCAAGCTTATTTGGGGCGATCAAGTCGATGCAGTGCGAGACCCAAGGAACCACCCCGGACCTCATCGAGGCCTTCACGGAAGCCGCTCTTCGCAACCCGGAGCGCGCGGCACTCGTCCATGAAGGACGGGTCGTGACGTACCGCCGGCTGCAGGAGCTCGTGAACGGCCTCGCGGAGCGGCTCGGACCCTGGCACGGAGCCATCGCCGTGCCGGCCACGCACACCCCGGAAACCGTCGTCGCGCTGCTCGCCGTGCTGACGGCCGGAGGCGTCTACTGCCCCGTCGATCCGTCCTTTCCACCGGCGCGCCAGCAGGACATGGCGTCCGCGGCCGACTGCCGCGCGGCCATCGGCACCGGCGCGGCCCTCGACCCCCGACTCGGCCTGCCGGTCATCCGATTAGACCAGGAGGAGACGGGGCCGGTCACGGCGGCGACCACCGGTGGCCCCGGGCGGGACACGAGTCCCGAAGCACCGGCGTACATCCTCTTCACCTCGGGCTCCACCGGCCGGCCCAAGCCGGTGGTGACACCGCGCCGGGCCATCTCGGTCTCCGTGCGCTCGCTCCGTGACCTCTTCTCCCTCACGGAGGAGGACCGGGTGCTCCAGTTCGCCTCGCTCAACTGGGACACCTCGCTGGAGGAGATCCTCCCGACACTGACCGCCGGCGCCACCCTGGTGTTCGACCGCGAGGCGCACTCGGGATCCTTCCCGCGGTTCCTGCGGATGGTCGAGCGTGAACGCGTCACCGTCCTCGACCTCCCCACGGCCTTCTGGCACGAGCTCGTGCTCCACCTCGCCGAGGAGGGGACGGCGCTTCCCGAACGCGTCCGGCTGATGGTGATCGGCGGAGAGGCCGTCCGTCCCGCCCGGCTGGCCGACTGGAGCCGCCTCGACACGGGCCGCGTCCGCCTGGTCAACACCTACGGATGCACCGAGACCACCCTGATCACCCACGCCGTCGACCTGCACGGCCCCCGTGCCCCGGTCCCGGGCTGGGACTGGGCGAGCGGTACCAGGGCGCCGATCGGCCGGCCCCTGGCCCACGTCGTGGAGGACATCGGGGACCAGGACGAGCTGTTGATCGGCGGCCCGGCGGTGGCCCTCGGCTATCTGGGCATGCCCCGGGCCACCGAGGAGGGGTACGCGGTCGTGGGCGGCGAACGCCGGTTCCGCACCGGAGACCGGGTCGGCAGGACGCCGGACGGCCTCCTCACCCACGAGGGCAGGCTGAACGACGAGATCAAGATCCGGGGCATCCGCGTCGATCCGGCCGAGGTGGAGGCGCACCTCGCCGGCCACCCCGCGGTGAACGCGGTGGCCGTCACCGGAGCCGTCAGCGTCGGCCGCGCCGCACTCGTCGCCTATGTGGTGCCCAGACCGGGCACCGAAACGCGGCACCTCGACGGCGACCTGCGGGCCTACCTGCGCGAGCGGGTGCCCGCCCATCTCGTGCCGAGCCGGATCGCCGTCGTCCCGCACCTCGTGCTGACCACGAGCGGCAAGGTCGACAGGAGAGCCTCGCACCAGCGTTACGCAACCGTGAACAGGTCAAAGGAGACCGTTGATGAGCGTTGACACCACCGCCTCAGCCGCCGGGAACCCGCCCGCAGGCCCGGGCGCCCCCGACGGCTCCCGCGCCGGTGCCGACACCGAGGGCGTGGTGGCGATCTTCCGGCGCGTCCTGGAGGCCGAGGACGTCTCGGCGGACTCCGACTTCTTCCTCCTCGGCGGCGACTCGCTGGTCGCGACCCGGGTGCTCAGCGCCGTCGCCCGCTCCTACGGGGTGGAGCTGACCTTCGAGGACTTCCTCGGCGCTCCGACCCCCGGACTGCTCGCCGAGAAGATCGCGGACGCCCGGTGACCGCGCGCGACGAGACCCCGGCCGACGGCGGCCCCAGACGTTCCGGAGGCGTCACCAGCGCCGTGGTGGTCGGAGCCGGGTTCGCCGGACTGACGGCCGCGACCGAACTCGCCGCCGCCGGGATCGACGTGACCGTACTGGAGGCACGCGACCGGGTGGGCGGCCGGGCCCGCGGACTCCAGGTCTCCGAAGGGGCGTGGGTGGACGCGGGCGCCGCCTACCTGGGGGACCGGCACACGGAGCTCCACTCCCTGATGGCCGAGCTGGACCTCAAGGCGACGCCCACCGTCATGCGGGGAGCCAGCCGCTTCGCCCTCGGGACCGAGGAGACCACCCGGGACGGCCGGTTCCCCCCGCTCAACGCCGTGGCCCTCGGCGACCTCTTCGAGAGGCTCGACGAACTCACCGCGACCGTCCGCCCCGACGCCCCGTGGCTCACGCCGGGCGCCGAGGAGCTGGACGCCCTGACCGCCGGGGCATGGGCCGAGCGGCACCTCACGCACCCGGACGCCCGGCTCTTCTTCCCGCTCTTCCTGGGCGAGATGATGGCGGCCGACCCGGCCGGGGTGTCCATCCTGCACGTGGCCTTCTACCTGCGGTCGGGCGGTGGACTGCGCTACCTGAACGCCTTCGAGGGCGGTGCCCAGCAGGACCGGATCGACGGGGGCGCCCACCAGGTGTGCGAGCGGCTGGCCGCCCGGCTGGGGGCCGGGGTGCGGCTCGGGGAGCCGGTCCACGCCGTGCACCAGGACGACGACGGGGTCACCGTCCGCAGCCCGAAGGGGGAGTACCGGGCCGACGTCGCGGTCATGGCCCTGCCGCCCCTGCCGGCCGACGCCGTCGACCACCGGCCCGAGCCGCCGGCTCGCCGGGCGGGCGACCGCACCGCGCGGGGCTGCGCGGTCAAGGTGCACCTGGTGTACCCGGCGCCGGTCTGGCGGGACCACGGCCTGTCGGGGTGGTCGGTGAACGCCGGGGGACCGCTGCTGTCCACCGTGGACGACTCGCCTGCGGGAGCCGGGGTCGGCGTCCTCACCGGCTTCGTCACGGGCGCCGAGGCCCATCGCTTCGCGGCGCTCGATCCGCGGGAGCAGCGCTCGGCGGCGTTCGAGCAGGCGGCCCGGCTGTTCCCGATGCTTCCCGACCCCGTGGGCTTCCACGTGACCGACTGGGTCAACGAGACGTACAGCAAGGGCTGTTACGCCGCCCTCTTCGGGCCCGGCGACTGGGTGCGGCACGGCCCGGGACTGACGGCACCCCACCTGCGGGTGCACTGGGCCGGAACGGAGACCAGCACCGAGTTCTTCGGACTGATGGAGGGGGCGATCCGTTCCGGCCGCCGGGTGGCGGCGGAGGTCCTCGCCCGCCGGTAGAGCGGGGGCACGGGGCCGCGGTACGGCTGCGGACCGTACCCCGCCGCCGGTGAACCGTCCGCCCGTCCGTCTCCGCCCTTCCGGCAACCGCCTTCCGGCAACCGTTCCGTGGGGGCCCGTCACCCCGCCGGGCCCCGGGTCCCGAACGCACGCGTGCTCCGAGCCGCCGCCGGTCACCCCTGCCGGCGGTCGCGTCGCCGCCGCCCCGACCCGCCGACCTCCTTCCCGCGAGCCGATCGCGACGCGTCACGACGCGCCCGCGACCGGGCCGTGCGCCGCACCTCACGACCGCACGAAAAGGCAAGCCGAACCACAGGTTCCGCCGAGAACAGCAAGCCTTCGAACAGTCGCCGGGCCCGGCCCCACCAGGGTCCGTCCCGGCGACGCCCAACGGGAGACCCTCATGAGCGACCACACGTCCATCGCCCCTCTCGCGGCCAGACAAGGGCTGATGACCGAGCCCCTGCTCGGAGCCGGCAACTTCCTCGACCACGCCATCGCCGTCAACCCGAACCGCGCGGTCCCGTACGCCTACACCCACCGCGTCGACCACCGGGGCGCGGTCGAACTGCGCGGCCACAGCCTGCTCGACATCGCCGCCCTGCGCGACCACTACGCCACGTGGTACCGGGCCAACGGCGTCCGGCCCGGCGACCCGGTCGGCGTGGTGGTCCGCGAAGGCCTGGAGCCCCTGCTCCACTTCCTCGCGCTCGCCGCGCTGGGAGCCGTCCCCGCCCTCGTCAACGACGCCATGCCGCACGAGGTGATGGTGCGCTACCTGAACCACGTGGGCGTCGTGGGAGTGGTCGCGGACGACCCCACGCGGCTCGCCGCCGCCTACCGCCAGACCCCCCACCGCCGTCCCCGCTTCATCGCCATGGCGGCCGAACTCCAGGCGTTCGACGCCGCGTCCGCCGGGCTCCCCGAGGTCTACCCGTACCGGCACGCCGCCGACGACGTGGTCGCGCTCATCCACTCCTCCGGGACCACCGGGACGCCGAAGTCCACCAAGCTGGCGCACCGCCAGTTCTGGGAGGGCAAGCAGCCGCGCATGGTGCGCTTCCCCGCCGAGAACGACGACCGGCTGATGTCGCTCATGCCGCACACCCACGCGGGCGGACTCAGCTACTTCCTCACCGCCACCCTGCTCGGCCTGCCGACCGTGGTGATGTCCGACTGGCGGCGTACGGTCGTCGAGCCGGTGATGGAGGCCTTCCGGCCCACCATGGTCGCCTCCTTCCCCCGCACCTTCGTGGAGTTGGCCACCGGCGAACTCCCGGTCAAGGGCGCGGCGAAGGTGCACTCCTGGTTCAACACCGGCGACAGCGCCCACTACGGGCACATCCGCCGGCTGGTGCAGCTCGGCGAGCGGCCCGCCGGCCTCATCAGGCCCTGGCTGCTGCCCAGCGAGAAGGAGGAGCAGCCGCCCCTGCCCGGCTCGCAGTTCATCGACGGCCTGGGCTCGTCCGAGATGGGCATGGCCCTCTTCGGGCAGATGACCACGCCGGAGAGCGGGCGCGACGACCGCTGTGTCGGCAGACCCCTGGAGGTGGTGGAGAAGGCCGCGGTGCTCGACGAGGACGGCGAGGAGGTCCCCGACGGCACGGTGGGGCTGCTCGGTGTGATCACGCCCTCCCGCACCCCCGGATACTGGAACGACGACAGGCTCACCAGCACGTTCGAACGGAACGGCTACTGGCTCACCGGCGACGTGGCCAGGCGTGACGCCGAGGGGCGGTTCTACCACCTCGACCGTACGGTGGACGTCATCGACACCGTGGACGGTCCGGCGTACAGCCTGCCGATCGAGGAGGTGCTGCTCGCCGACTGCGCCACGCTGGTGCAGGACTGCTCGGTGATCGGCGTCCCCGCCGGGACGGGCGCAGGCCAACTCCCCCTGGCAGTCGTGCGGTTGCAGGCGGAAGCCGCCGCGAGCACCGCGGAGGAGGTCCAGGAGGCGGCCAACAAGGCCCTGACCGCCGCCGGACTGACGCCGCTGGCCGCGGTGAGCATCGCGCGCACGCCGGAGGACTTCCCGCTCGGCCCCACCGGAAAGGTGCTCAAGCGAGAGCTCCGGACCCGCTTCGCCACCTTCCTGACCGGCCGTTAGGCGGACCCCGCATGATCCCGCAGCCGTACCAGTACGCGCGGACCCCGCTGACCGAGCCGGACTGGCGACGGCTGCCGGGCTGGCGCCGCGTCACGGAACACGAGTGGCGCGACGCCCAGTGGCAGAGGGCGCACTGCGTGAAGAACCCGCGCCGGCTCAAGGAGGTCGTCGGTGGCCTGCTCACCGACGACTTCTACGGCGACCTCGCCGCCGACCGGGCGGAGTTCGCCACGATGGCGATGCTGATCACCCCGCAGATGCTCAACACCATGGCACCCCGGGCCGCCCTGGAACCGGGGGCGTTCACCGAGGCGTTCCTCGCCGACCCGATCCGCCGGTACATGCTCCCGGTGCGCTCGGACCGGCACCCGCGCTGGCCGAGCCACCCGAAGGCGGGGCGGGACTCGCTGCACGAGGCCGACATGTGGGTGGTGGAGGGCCTCACCCACCGCTATCCGAACAAGGTCCTCGCCGAGCTGGTCGCCACCTGCCCGCAGTACTGCGGGCACTGCACCCGGATGGACCTCGTCGGCACCTCCACCCCCCAGGTCACCAAGGCCAGGCTCGCGCTCCGCCCGCGGGACCGGCAGGAGCAGATGCTGGACTACCTCAAACGGACCCCCAGCGTGCGCGACGTGGTGGTGTCCGGCGGAGACGTCGCCAACGTGCCCTGGCCCCAGCTGGAGGCCTTCCTCATGCGGCTCCTCGACCTGGGATCGGTCCGTGACATTCGCCTGGCCAGCAAGGCCGTGGTCGGCCTGCCCCAGCACTGGCTCAAGCCCGAGGTCGTCGAAGGCGTGGGACGGGTCGCCTCGGTCGCCGCCCGACGGGCGGTCAACCTCGCGGTGCACACCCACGCCAACCACGCGCAGTCCGTCACCCCCCTGGTCGCCGAGGCCGCCCGGGCCCTCCTCGACGCGGGCGTCCGGGACGTCCGCAACCAGGGGGTGCTGATGCGCGGGGTCAACGCCACCCCCGAGGACCTGCTCGACCTCTGCTTCACGCTCCAGGGCGAAGCGGGCATCCTCCCGTACTACTTCTACCTCTGCGACGTGATACCCCACGCCGAGCACTGGCGGACCTCCCTCCACCAGGCCCAGGGGCTCCAGGAGGCGATCATGGGATACCTCCCCGGCTACGCCACCCCGCGGATCGTGTGCGACGTACCGCACGTCGGCAAGCGCTGGGTGCACCAGGCCGTCGCCTACGACCGCGAACGCGGCATCTCGTACTGGACGAAGAACTACCGCACCGGGCTCGAGGTCCGGCAGTCGCCCGACGCGGACCCGGACGACGCGCTGGCCCGGCGCCACCCCTACTACGACCCGCTGGACACCCTTCCCGAGTCCGGCCGTCGCTGGTGGGCCGCACGAGCCCCCGCCCAGGACGGACGGACCGGCACCCCCCACCCCCGACCCACCGCACCGGAGGCCACCCCGTGAACCCCTCCCCGGACCGTCCCGCCGCCGGCCCGCTGCGCCGGATGTGCTGGATCTTCCCCGACCGGGAGTCGACCCGGACGGCGGAGACGTGGCACGCCGTGTTCTGGGACCTGTACGCCGAGGCCGCCGAGGACCTGGGCATGAGCTGGACCCGGCATTCCCCCGACGCGGTGACGGTGGACTGCACGGACCCCGGGCGCCCCCGGGTCTACGTGGAAGGCGAGCCCGTCACGCCCCGGGACACGCTCTTCATCACCGCGCTCTACTCGCTGCCGTACCAGCAGATGGACGTCTTCAACCAGTACGCCCTGTGCACGGTGCTGCAACAGGCCGGCTTCTACCTGCCGTTCCCTCCCGAGACCTCGCTGATCGGCAACGACAAGCTCGCCACCCTCCTCCACCTCGGCGGATCCCCGGTCCCCCCGATCCCCACCGTCCGCATCGGCACGGGACGGGACGTGAGCCGGCACCTGTACGAGGTGGCCCTGGCGAACATGACGTATCCGGCCATCGTCAAACCGGCGGGCTGGTGCGGCGGCGGGGGCGTCAACCTGGCGCGCGGCAGGGAGGACATCCGGGGCCTGGCCAGCCTCGCGCAGGGCGGCGACACCACGCTCGTGGTCCAGCCGTACCTCGGCGACGGCACGGTCGACCACCGGGTGTACGTGATCGACGGCGTGCCCCACACGGTCCTGAAGCGGACCCCGCAAGCCGGCTCGGCAGTCGCCAACATGAGCCACGGCGGCACCATGGAGTTCACCCCGGTCCCCGAGGAACTGGCCAAGGCCACCGCCTATTTCGCCGAGCGGCTGCGCATCCCGTTCTTCTGCCTGGACTTCCTCCACGACGGACAGCGGTTCTGGTTCTCCGAGCTGGAGCCCGACGGCGTCATACCCCGCGTCCCCGGAGATCCGGACGGGACGGTCCAACGGGACATCACCCGGGCCCGCTTCGCCGCCTACCGGGACGCCCACGCCAGGCACCTCGCCGACGCCGACGGCGGCGCGTCCCCGTTCACCCCACCGAAGGAAACGAGTTGACCACGATGTTCTCGCTCACCCCGGAGGCGGCCGAGTCGCGGCTGCCGGTCGCCCGCAGGACACTGGAACGCCTGCGGCAGGTGCCGGAACTGGCCCCGCGCTACCGCGGCTCCGAGGACATCCGCACCCTCGACGACGTCGCCGCGCTCCCGCCGCTGCTCAAGGACGACCTCAACGTCGCCCTCGCGCACCTGCAACCGCGCGCCGAGCACGGCGCCACCTGGCTCTTCCAGAGCGGTGGCAGCACCGGCGCGCCCAAACTGGGCCACGCGCCCACCGGCTTCTACATGTCCGGGGTGCACGCCCACTGGCAGCCGCTGGACCGCGAGGACGTCTTCGTCAACGCCTGGGGCGCCGGCCGCATGTGGGGCGCGCACTTCCTGGTCGCCGCCCTGGCCGACCTCTCCCGCTGCCAGGTGATCGCGCTGGGCTCGGTCACCACGGACGAGTACGCCGAGTGGCTGGCCTTCTTCGCGGCACGCGGGGTGACGGCGATCGGCGGCACCCCGAGCGTGCTGAGGCTCTGGTTCGCCCGCGCCCGGGCCGCCGGTCTGGAACTGCCGGACCTGCGCAAGGTGCTCTGGCTCGGCGAGGCGTGGCAGCCGCAGCTGGAGGAGGACATGGCCGCGGTCGCACCGGCGGCCCGGCGCTGGGGCATGTTCGGCAGCACCGAGACCTGGGTGGTCGGGACCAACACGCCCGACTGCCCCGCGGACACGTTCCACGTCCTGCCCCACCAACTGGTCCATGTGGGCGAGGACCAGCTCCTGGACTTCACCGCCCTCGACCCGGAGGTGCTCAACCCGGTGCTGCGCTACCGCACCGGGGACGCGGGACGCCTGGTGACGTGCCCGTGCGGCCGGCCCGGATCGGCCATGCGGGTGCTCGGCCGCCGCGACAGCGTGGTCCAGGTCCGGGGCCTGGGCCTGCACGTCGACGAGGTGATCGCGCGCGTGGAGCGGGAGGCGGGCGTCTCGCGCGCCCAGGTGGTGATCTCCGAGACCGGCGGGCGTGCCGGATCCGTGGAGGTGCTGCTGCTCACCGCCCCGGGTGCGACCGTGGACGTCGAGCACCTGCGCAAGGAACTCCTGACGGAGACCTTCACCCTGAGCACCGCCTTCCAGCACGACCCGGAGAACTTCCGCGTGCGCCCCGTCACGGAGCTGATCAGCAACGACCGGACCGGCAAGACCTCCGGCCTCGTGGTGCTGGAGGAGCGGTGAAGCTCTCGCGGCCGGTGTCCCTGGGCTCCGAGTTCAACCGTTTCTGGATCGGCCAGTCGGTGAGCACCGTCGGTGACCGCATCACCGTCTTCGTGGTGCCGACCGTGATGATCTTCGCCCTGGACGCCTCCGCGTTCCAGGTGGGCATCGTGGCCATGGCGCAGTACCTGGGCATCCCCCTCCTCGGTCCGCTGGCCGGAGTCCTGGTGGACCGGTGGGACAACCGCCGCACCCTGCTCGTCTGCGACCTCGCCCGGCTGGCGGCGGTGGCCGTCATTCCCCTGGCGTACTGGCAGGGCTGGCTCTCCACCCCCCTGCTGTTCGCCTGCGTGGCGGTGATCAGCGGCGCCACGATCTTCTTCACCGTCGGCTACCTGGTCGCCGTCCCCGCCGTGGTGCCGAAGGACCACCTGGTCCGCGCCTACTCCCGGCTGGAAGGCAGCCGCTCGGTCTCCGAGGTCTCCGGCCCGTCCCTGGCCGCCGGCCTCTACAGCGCCCTGGGCGTCGCCGCCCTGCTCGTCGACGCCGCCAGCTACCTGATCTCCGCCCTGTGCATCCGCTCCATGCGGCCCTGGGGCGAGCGGACCACCGCCGAGGGATCGGTGTGGGAGCGGCTGACGGCGGGCTTCCGGCTGAACTGGGCCGACCCGGTGCTGCGCCGGGTGGTGGTGGCGGCCGTGACGCTCAACTGCGGCGGTCCCGTCTTCGTCACCGTGCTCCCGATCCTCGCCTACCAGGGACTCGGCGTCTCCGTCGGCGTCTTCGGCGCCGCCATGTCCGTGGCGGCGGTGGGCGCCCTGGCCGGCGCGGCCCTGGCGCCGAAGGCCGGCGAACGGCTGGGGACGGGGCGGATGCTGGCCTGGGCGCTGCTCCTGCACTGTCTGGTGGGCCTCGGCGTGCTCGCCGCGCCCGCCCTCCCGGCCGGCGCCGTGATCGCCGTGACCATGGGCTGCTACGGCTTCTTCATGTCCTTCATCAACGTGAGCAGCGCGCCCATCCGGCAGTCCCGGATGTCCGCCCGGAACCAAGGGGTGATGCACGCGGCCTTCCGTACCGCGACCTGGGGTGTGATCCCTCTCGCCGCCCTGGCAGGAGGCCTGGCGGTCAGCCTGCTCACCGGCCCGCTCGGCATCCTGGACGCGGCCCGGGTCACCATGGCCGGGGGGACGCTGCTCGCGGCCTGCTCCTTCCTGCCGGCGCTGCGGATCCAGCGCCTGCTGGACGCGGCCGAAGGACGACGGACACCGGAGGCGGACGGCGGGAACGCCGAACCGGCTCTGGCCGAGGGCACCTCATGACCGCGGCGGGGCGGGAACCCCGGGTCGTGCTGATCACCGGAACGTCCTCGGGCATCGGACTGGCCACGGCGGTCGCCGCGGCACGGGCCGGCTTCACCACGGTCGCCACCCTGCGCGAGCCCGGCCGTGCCGGGGCGCTGCGGGAGGCGGCGGACCGGGCCGGCGTCTCCCTGGACATCCGCGGACTGGACGTCACCGACCCCGACTCCGTCGCCCGCTGCGTCGACGGCGTGCACCAGACGTACGGACGACTGGACGCCGTGGTCAACAACGCTGGCATCTCCAACTTCGACCCGACCCTGGAGATGTCCACCACGGAAGCGCTGCGGGCCAACCTGGAGGTGAACTTCTTCGGCGTGGTCGAGGTGAGCCGGGCCGCGATGCCGCTGCTCCGGGCCGCCCGGGGGCGTCTCGTCACCATCGGCAGCGTCCACGGAGTCGTCGGGCAGCCCTTCAACGAGGCCTACTGCGCGGCCAAGTTCGCCGTCGAGGGGTTCATGGAGAGCCTGGCCCCGGTGGCGGAGGCGCACGGGGTGAAGGTGTCCGTCGTGGTCCCCGGTTTCGTCAGGGGCACCTCCTTCGGGATCTTCCCCGACGTCAACCGCAAGACCATCGAGGCCGCCTCCGGTCCCTACGGCCCGACCTTCGCCGACTACATCGACTGGGTCGTCCACCACGGCTGGGAGGGCGCCGGGCAGGACGCGTCCGAGGTGGCGGAGGTCGTGGTGCGGACGCTGCGGGCCGGGCGACCGGCCTTCCGCGTTCCCACCAACCCCTGGGCGGCCGCCTACCTGGAGAACAAGCTGACCGACCGTGACGGCTCCGTCGTGCGGGAACTCGCACGCACGTGGATCGGGCGCGGGCGGGAATCCGACGACACAGAGCAGGAGAGGTAGTGCCCGCCAAATCCCTTCAAGAACTGGTCGACTTCGTCCGCACCCACTCGCCCTTCTACGCGGAGGCGTACCGGGACGTGCCGCGGACGGTCTCGCACCTCACCCAGCTCCCCGTCATCGACCACGCGGAGTTCTGGGCGGCCAACACCTGGCCGGACAACAGGGTGCTGACCGGCCCGCTGACCGACGCCGGGGTCTACCGGACCGGCGGCACCACCGGCGTGCCCAAGCTGTCCGTCTGGTCGCGGTCGGAGCACGCCGACTCGGTCACCGCGTTCGGCGCCGGCATCGTGGAGGCCGGACTGAAGCCGGGGCACCGGGTGGCCAACCTCTTCTGGGCCGGCGAACTGTACGGAGGGATGCTCTACATCGAACACGCCCTGCACGCGGCCCCCGTGGAGAACGTCCGCCTGCCCGTCGGAGCCGGGGCCCCCAACGAATTCGTCGCCGACCTCATCGACGACTTCGGCGTGAACGTCCTCGCCGGCGTCCCGATGAAGCTGGCCGCCGTGGCGGAGTGCCTCGTCCGCAGGGGCCGGACCGCCGACTCGGTGGAACTGCTGCTCTTCGGCGGCGACCTGCTCTTCACCGACCTGCGTCCCATCCTGCTGCGGGCCTTCCCCAAGGCGGCCGTCGCCTCGGTCGGTTACGCCTCCATCGACGCGGGACTCGTCGGGCGGCCGGTCCCCGGGGAGGACGTACGGGTGCACGAGGCGTTCCCGCACCGGACGGTGGTGGAACTCGTCGACGACGTCACCGCCGAGCCGATCACCACACCGGGGGTGCCGGGCCGCGTCATGGTCACCAACCTGTTCCGCACCCTCATGCCGGTCATCAGGTTCCCGACCGGCGACCGCGGCGAGTGGGTCGACCCGCAGTGCCGGCGGTTCCGTCTCCTCGGCCGGTCCATGGAGGGCGGACGGGTGGGCACGGTCTCGATGCCGATCGAGGACGTCCGCGCGGTGCTCGTGGAGGCGGACCCGGACCGGTACATCGCC
Organism: Streptomyces sp. NPDC004266; assembly: GCF_042874095.1. Classification (NCBI taxonomy): domain Bacteria; kingdom Bacillati; phylum Actinomycetota; class Actinomycetes; order Kitasatosporales; family Streptomycetaceae; genus Streptomyces; species Streptomyces sp. NPDC004266. Next base: position 204,271 of record NZ_JBIAMM010000008.1, on the reverse strand, counting down.
GGCATGCAGATGGTGCAGCGCCGCTGGGACGGACGGGACGGTCTGATCCTGCGCCTGGGGTACGTGGAAGAGCCCCCGGCGGACCTGGGCGCCCGGCTCGTCGAGGCGGTCTACGCGGCCCGGCCGCTCTTCCCCGCGGAGGTCGCGGACGGCGCCATCCACGAACTGGGCATCGAGTGGGTGCCGCGTTCCGAGCTGGCCACCAACCCGCGGACGGGCAAGCTCAGGCAGGTGGTGGACGAGCGCCCGGCCGACTGACCGGACGGGCGCTCGACAGTCGCACACGAGGCGCGCGGGTGCCGGACGTCCGCCCGGCACCCGCGCGGTCGTCACCCGCGCTGTGGCTGCGCCCTGCCGGCGAGCATCACGCTCTGTCCGCGGAACTCCGCCACGACCGTCCCGTCCGTCCGGCGGACCGTCACGTCGTAGATCCCGCTGCGTCCCGAGCGCGTCCGCTCCACGGCCTCGGCGAGCAGTTCGTCGTCCACCGCGGCCGGCAGCAGGAAGGTGACCTGCGCGGACTGCGCCACGGTGACCGGCCCGTAGCCGTTGCAGGCGTAGGCGAACGCCGCGTCGGCGAAGAGGAAGAGAAACCCTCCGTGGGCCATGCCATGGCCGTTCACCATGTCCTCGCCCACCCGCATGCGCATCAACGCCCGGCCCGGCGCGACCTCCTCCAGGGCGATGCCCAGGGTCCGACAGGTGCGGTCCCGCTCGTACAGCTCAGCGATCCCGGCCGGTGCGTCATCCGGCACGCCGGTGTGCACGCCCACGACTGCGCCCCTCCCTCGTGACCGGACCGGACGGGCCCGATGGCTACGCGTCCGCATTAGACCGACCGGGCCCGACGGCTGTCAACGGCGGGAGGCGCCGGGACCGGTGGCAGGGCACCGGTCCCGGCCCGTGCGGGTGCCGGCTCCTTACATCGGGTCGGGGAAGATGTCGCTGATGCTCCAGGCGACGCTGAAGCAGGGGGCGAAGGCGTCGGCCTCCTGCTCGGTGTCCAGGGTCTGGAGCGCGAGGATCTGGCTCATGGATGATCTCCTCTTTCCTGTCGGGGTCGTATCGGTCGGTCACTGCGTACCCGGGCACGGAGGTGTTCGCCGTCGTGCCCGGGGGTTCGGGGGAGGCCCGTCCGGTGACGTCAGGCGGCCACCGGGAGCCGGGGACGGGCGTGGTGGGGCTCCGTCAGGAGCGGGCCGGCGAGCAGGCGGTGCAGGACCAGCAGGACACCGGCCCCGCCACTGGACAGGTCGGCGGTGAACCGCTGCGAGCCCGCTCCGAGGAAGCGGACACCGCGCCGGTACGGGACGGCGTACTTCAGCAGGCCGGTCGCGGCGCGCACGGCGTCCCCGCGGGCGGCGTCCGTGCCGGTGAGCTCGGCGTGCCCGGTCAGGAACCAGGCCAGTCCGGCCAGTCCCCGGTAGAGGCCCGCCTCCTTCGTGGCGCAGGAGACCCGGATGCCGGAGACCAGCCGCGGCAGTGCCGCGGCACAGCGCTCGTCCGGCGCGGTGGCCGCGTAACGGGTGACCACCGCCGCGAGACCGGCCGCGCCCGTGGCCAGGTACGGCATGGCACGGGTGAGCCGCGCGTCGTCCGAGAGGGACAGGGCGCCGTCGTCCAGTGGAAAGGTCCGGTCCAGCTCCTGGTGGAGCAGCAGGCGGCCCGCCTCCAGGAAGCGGTCCTCGCCGGTGTCGCGGGCCAGGCGGTGGAGGAAGAGGGCGAGCCCCGAGCGGCCGTGCAGCAGGCCGCGGGCGTCGTGCTCGCCGAGGGCGGCCGGCAGGTCGGGGGTGCGCAGCAGGCCTTCCCCCGCCGCGGCGGCCCTCTCCAGGTGGCTGCTCTCCCCGGTCAGCCGGTGCAGCGCGAGCCAGCCGAGGCCGACCCCGGCCCGTCCGCCGGCCAGCGTGGCGCAGGAGGCGGTGAGAGGGTGGCCGTCGGCGTCCCGGAGCAGGTCGACGGCCTCGTCCAGCCGGCCGAGGCCGGCCAGCACCCGGGCGACGCCGGCCGAGCCGACGAGCAGTCCGGGGGGCAGCGCGTCGCGCAGCGCCAGCGTGTCGCGGCGCAGCCGTTCGCGGATCTCCTCCGGCACCGTGGCCCCGGCGCGGTGCAGGGCGTGCACCACCCCGGCCGTGCCGTAGGCCAGGCACACGTTGTTGGTGCGGAACGCCTCGGGCGAGGGCGGGAAGGCCCACTCCGGCCGGTCGGCGTCAGCCGTCTCCAGGAGACCCGCGGCCACCTCCTCGGCCAGCCGGGTGAGGCAGCCGCGCGGATCGGCGTCCAGCTCGGCGGGGGAGGGCGGGCGGCCGGGACCGTCCTGGTCCCGCGCCCGATCGCCCGTCAGATGGAAGGCGGTCGCCCGCTGCCACAGGTCCTGCGGCGGGGCCACGTCCGCCAGGTCGCGGCGCAGCAGTGCGAGGTTGGCGGGCGCGTGCTCCGCGATCTCGTTGAAGGGCGCCACGAAGGCGAGCGCGACCGCCGACGTGCCGTACCGGTCCTGCAGCAGCGGATCGGTGTCGGCCCGGCGCAGGCCGGGCGGCGGCGTGAACCCCGGGGTGCCCATCCCGGACGGGGCGGCGGACAGCGCCGAGGCCGCCTCGAAGTCCACGAGACGGACCCCGCCCGACGGCGTCACCAGGACATTGCCCAGGCTGAGGTCACCGAACCGGAAGCCGGCGGCGTGCAGCCGCTCGAGCGAGGCGTCCAGCGCGGCCAGCAGCCGCCGGCACGCCCCGTAGTACGCGGCGACGGACTCGGCCGTGCGGTCGGCTCGGGCCAGCGGGGAGGACCGGCTCAGCCAGCCCACCAGCGGCTGCCCCGCGACGTGCTCGGTGACGAGGAAGTCGTGCTCCCACTCCGTGAAGTGGTCCAGCGGCTCCGGTCCCACCCCGGGGGCCGCCGCGTGCAGCTCGCGCAGCACGTCGTACTCGTGCCGCAGCCGCTGCCGCGCGTCGGTCCCGTCGAAGACCAGACCGTTGTGGGCGCGGGCCTCCTTGAGGAAGACGGTGCGGCCGGTCCGCCGGTCGCGGGCCTGGTAGGCGCCGCCGGCGTTGCTCAGGCGCACCGCGCGGGTCACCTCGTAGTCGCGGACCAGGATCGGGCCCGCGTGCGGCTGCTCCTCCTGCTCGACGAAGGGGTCCGTGATCCCCGCGGGCAGGTGGAAGGCGGGCAGCCGCGAGTCCACGACCTCACGGCCGGAGCCGTCGCGGATCAGCCCCTCCCGGGTGCCGTCGGCCCGGAGCCGGCTGCGGGCGCCGTCGAAGGAGCCGTAGCGGTAGTGGACCGTGCGCGAGTCGCGGAAGCGCCGGTCGGTGAGGACGTACGGCCCCTCCTCCCCGTCGAGCGCGTCGCGCAGACGTTCGAGGAGTCGGCGGGCGGTCGCCGTGTCCGGCGGGTAGACGGCGCAGAACTTGCCCGCCTGGGCGCGTACGGCGTGCTTGTGATGGAGGAACAGGAAGAAGAGCCGCGCGCTCAGGTGCTTGAACGGCACGCCTTCGGAGAAGCAGATCCCGGCGACCGTGTCGAGCACGTGCTGCGCCCGGTCGAGGCGTGCCGACACGTGGATCTTCCAGCCCTGCTCGGCGAGCCCGGACCGCGGACCGCCCCAGACCGTCCAGATGCCCTGGGCGGAACCGCGCAGGCCCGGCGGCACCTCGCCAGGAGCGAAGCGCGGCCCGGGGTCGGCCACGCCGGCCGGCGGCAGGTAGTACTCCCGGTCCGCGAGCGCCTCGCCGAAGCCTTCGAGCACGGGATCTCCTCACAGGGGGTGGTGGTGGGCCGCCCCCACGGTCTCGCGCGCCGGACGCCGGGACCGGCAGGTGGACCGGCAGGTACGGAGGCGGTCCGGGCGGCGGTACGCGACCGGCATCGGGCGCGTTCGGCGCCGCCGAGCTCTTCCGGCTCGAAGGCGAGGCCGGGCGGATCGTGCACGCCGAGGTCGGTATCCACTGGGACGGATCGCGATGGACACGGCCGACCCGCACGCGCAGCAGGCGCTGCTCGCCGTTCGTCGCGAGCTGATCGGCAGCGACGCCTGGCCGGAACGTCGTCTTCTGATGACGGCCGTGGACGCGGTGAGCGGCGGCCCCGTGGTCTGGGACCGCGACAGCGGCTTGCCGCTGGCCCACGCGGTCGCCGCGAGCAGTGCTTTCCCCGGCACGGCGCCACCGATCGCGGTCGGTGACCGGCACCACATGGACGGCGCACTGCGCGGGGGAGCAACGCGGACCTGGCCCGGGGCGCCCGCACGCTCCTCGTCGTCGAACCGCCGGCCCGTCAGTTCCCGCGGGAGCCGCACCGACAGGCGCAGGTCGTCCCGGGCGAGCAGACCTTGCTCACCGTTGCTCCGGACGAGACCTCGGTCCGTGCCTTCGGCACCGACCCGAGCGGCCTCGCGGCATGGGCCCCTTCCTTCCAGGCGGGATTCGCGCAGGCCGCTGACGAGCACGAGCGGCTGCTCGCCGTCTGGAGCGGTCCGCGAGCCGAGCGAACCCTTCCGAGACGGGTGAACCGCCCGGGCACCACCGCTGGTCGATCTGGCGAGGGCGCCCGGTTCTCCCGATCGAAGCAGATCAGCCCCAAGGACTCCGTCACCGCCGCCGCACAGGCCGGCACTTCCGCGACCCTTCCCCAGGCCGGCCCGAAGGGGACCGACGGACCGCTCTCGTCGCCGCGATCCCGGCATCGCCGGCACGGCGCCGGTGCGCGAGCTCAGGCGACCGGCCGGGCGCCCCGAGGCCGTCAGAGCGGTCCGCACCCGGCTTCCCGCCGACGGCCGGCCCACCCCTTGCGGGGACCCGGCCCGGGATGCGGCACGATGGCACGATGAACGCACAACTGGGAAGCACGGCAGAGGAGTCCGTGGGGGAGCTCGCCCGGCGGCTCCTCGCGGCAGACACCGACGGCTGGACGCCGGAGGGCGTGAGGGCCGTGGCGGCCGAGCTGGGGTGGGCCTGGGGCGGCACGTCGGACGCTCCTGTGCTGATCACCGGGCGGGCCGCGGGCGATGCCCGTCTGCGTCCGGTCGGCGACTACGAGAAGCGTCACGTCGACGGCGAGTCGTACGTGGAGCTCGCGGTCCCCGTGGCGGACACCGCGCCGGACGCCGCGGCGCAGGCGGCGGCCTTCCGCGCCGCGAAGGAGGAAGTGACCGCCGCACTGGGCGAGCCGTCCGTCATGGGCTCGCACGGTGACATGGGCCCCTTCTACGACAGCCAGCCGCTCTGGGGCGCTCCCTTCCTGCGCTGGCGCGGCAGGCCCGACACGCTCGAACTGCGCGCCGGGAAGTCGGGGCCGGAGCTGGTGCTGCAGCCCACCGACCCCGCGGAGAACTGGTTCTGGCGTCAGGGCCACGGCGAGGAGCAGGCGATCAGCGGCTTCTTCGGCAGCAACCGTGACCGGGCCAACGTCGGCCTCGGTTTTCCGGGGGGCTGGACCGCCCGCAGCTGGGAGACCGTCACCCGGTCGCTGGGAGAGTTCCTGGGAGCGCTGCCCGCCGAGACCACCGCCCTGGGGATCCGGCTCGGGATGCCGTTCTACGGGCGCAACGGCCGAAGCGCGCCCCTCCTCTTCGACGTGGTGTGCGGCGACCGGCTCTCGATCGCCTGCTTCGCCCCGGACGACGTCGAGCCGGCCGCCCTCGGTTGGGGCACGGTCGCCGAGTTCCCGCACACGGCATCGGTCTTCGGCGACGACGATCCGGTCTGGCGTGTGGACGCGGGCGGCCCCGGCGAGCCGAAGGGCCGCGCACTCGCCGAGATGCTCGTGGCCACGGCCAGGGCGGCGGGCGCGAGCGATCCCACCGACCTGATCGTCGGCGGCGAGGCGGGGTACGTGGACGGCTACCACGTCACCTACTACGGGCTGGGCCTGCCGACCGGCTGAGCGCCTCCCGGGCGGACGCCGTCGCGGCGGGGCGCCGATGCGCCCCGCTCAGGACGAGCGGCGGGCTCCGCGGGGAATCGCCAGGTCCGTCAGGAGCGCCTCGCCGGGACGGAGGTCCGTCCAGGTGCCGGACCAGGTCAGGACGGCGATCGCGGAGGTCGGGAACTTGGTCCGTACACGGTCCAGGGCGTCCCCGACCGCCCTGCCCGCGAGCAGCAGGACCAGGTCCTCCAGGCCCGGGTTGTGCCCGACCAGGAGCAGGGTGACGACCTCGTCGGGCACGCCGTGGAGGACATCGAGCAGTTCCGGGGCGTCCGCCCCGTACAGCCGAGGGTCGTGGCGGGTCGGCACGGGGCCGTCCAGCTCCGCGGCGACCAGCTCCCAGGTCCGGCGGGCGCGCCGGGCCGGAGAGCACAGGGCGAGGTCGGGCAGCACGCCGCGCTCCGCCAGGAAGCCCCCGGCGGCCGGGGCGTCGCGCAGCCCGCGCGGGCCGAGGGGACGGTCCTGGTCGGCGACGCCCTCCGGCCAGGCGCTCTTGGCGTGCCGCAGGACGAACAGCCGGCGCGGCCGACCGTCGGCGGATCCGGCGCGCTCAGGGGTGTCGGTGGAGGGCGGCACGTCCTCGAGCGTAAGCCGTGGGCCGCCGAACGGCCACGGACGCTACGGGTACGTCCGCACGTCGTCGTTGTAGTCGCGGGCCCGGTCCCGTACCAGCTCGGGCAGGGTGCCCGTCGCCAGATCCGCGAGGGTCGTGCTCTCCAGGACCTGGCGCAGACTCGTCCGCACGGCACGCCACACATCCGGCAGGGGAGCCGCCGCACCCCGGTACTCCAGCCCCGTCAGCTTCAGGTCCCGCACACTGACGAGTGGTCCGTCCATCGCGCGGATGACGTCGGCGAGGGTGATCTCCGCGGGCGGCCGGGTGAGGGAGTAACCACCGTCGGGGCCGCGCACGCCGCGCACCAGACGCGCCTGCCGCAAGTCGCTCAGCACGACGAAGAGGAAGCGGACGGGGATGTCCTGGCGCCCGGCGATGTCCTCGGCCTTGAGGGGCCGGTCCGGGGAGCGGGCCAACTCGGCCATGGCCCGGACGGCGTAGTCCGTTCGTGCTGAGATCCTCACGGACCCAATGTCTCACGAGGAGCGGGAACCCGACATGCGGCGGTGCTGACGGGCGGTCAACAGCACTCCGAGTTGCGACGGTTGTCCGGAAGCGGCGTTGCCATTCCACTTTGTTCATCGACATAGTGCACATCGGCCGTGCAGTACCCGCCCTGGTCGGAGGTTTCCGTGGTGCCTGTCGTGTCCTCGCCGTCCACCGAGTCCGCCCGCCCCCGACCGACCGTGGCGGTCGTCGGCGCGGGCGCGGCCGGTGCGCTCGTCGCCGTCCAGCTGTGCGAAGGGGCGGCCCGACGCCGTGTCCCGCTCGATCTGGTCCTCGTCGACCCCGCGCCGGAGGCGGGCCGGGGCACCGCGTACGCCACCGAGGTCCCCGAGCACCGGCTCAACGTGCCCGTCGGTGGCATGAGCTGCTACCCGGACGACCCGGGCCACTTCCGGCGCTGGCTCTGCCGCCACGGAGAGTCCACCGTCACCGCGGCGGACTTCGCCTCCCGGTACCGCTACGGCTCGTATCTCGCCGACACGCTCGGCCGGGCCGTCATCACGGCACACGGCACGGTCTCCGTACGGCGGCTGCGCACCAGGGCGGTGGGGTGCGCCGACGCGGCCGGGGGCCGTCTGGAGCTCACGCTCGCCGACGGCGGCACGGTGGCGGCGGACAGCGTGGTCCTCGCCACCGGGCCCGCGGCGGGCCGGTCCGGCTGGGCCCCGGCCGAGCTGGTCGCCTCCGACCGGTTCGTCCCCCGCCCCTGGGCGCCGGGCGCGCTCGACGCCGTCGGCGAGTCGGACGACGTCCTCCTCGTCGGCACCGGTCTCACCGCCGTCGATCTCGCGCTCGTCCTCGACCGTCCCGGCCGCACGGTGCACGCCGTGTCCCGCGGCGGGCTGCTTCCCCAGCCGCACGCGGTCGCCCCGCTGCCCCCCGTACCGCCGCCGCCGGGTCTCGCCGCCCTCCCGTTCCACCGCCTCCGCAGGGAGCTGACGCGGCACTTCGCCGCCACGCGCCGCGCCCACGGCGACTGGCGACCCGCGCTCGACGGGCTGCGGCCCGAGATCGTACGGCTCTGGCGGGGCCTCACCGACGACGAGCGGGCCGAGTTCCTCGGCCGTGACGCCACCCTGTGGAACGTGCACCGGCATCGCATGGCACCCTCCACCGCCGAGACCGTCGCCCGGGCGCGCGCCGCCCGCAGGCTCCGCGTCCACGCCGGCCGGGTCGCCTCCGCGGCACCGCGGGAGGACGGCGGCCTGATCGTCTCCCTCGCCGACGGCCGAGAGCTGCGCGTGGCATGGGTGGTGGACTGTACGGGGCCGGGGCTGCGGGCCGACGCCGGCGGCGACCCATTGTGGAGCGGGCTGCTGTCCGACGGCCTCGCCGCACCCGGACCGCTGGGCATCGGTGTGTCCACCGACGGCGGCAGACTGCTCGACGCCCGAGGCCGCCCGGAACGGCCGCTGTTCACCCTGGGCGCGCCCCGCCGGGGCGAGCTGTGGGAGACGACCGCGATCCCCGAGATCCGTCACCAGGCCAAGGAGATCGCGGAGGCCGTACTCACCCCGCTCACCAGCGCCCCCCGGTCGGGACGCCGCCGGCCCACCGACCAGTTCGGGCTGCCGCTGTCCACCCACGCCGCGGCCGCGGCGTCCTTCCGCTGCGGACTCGCCCGGGTGCTCACCGTACGGGCGAAGGCGGCCGAGGCGTTCGCACGCGCCACCGAACTCGACCCCGGGTTCGCGCTCGGGCACGCCGCCCTCGCCCTGCTCGGCCATGAGGGCGGAGCGGACGTCGACGTCGCCCGGGAGCTGGCGGACGCCCAGCGCAGCGTGCGGGAACGCGGCGACGAACGGGAGCGGTCGTTCGTCGACGTCGTCACACGCCGCATCAGGGAGCACGAAGTCCGCGCGGGCGCCGTGGGCGACGGCGACACGGCGCTCGTCGACCACCTCGGCCGCTTCCCCGCCGACGCGTTCGCGCTCGGCGTCGCCGTCCCCACCATCGCCTTCTCCGGCGTCGCGGATCTCGACGGCACACTGGCCCTCGGCCTGGTGGAGCGGACCGCGTCCGCCTACGGAGGGCACTGGTTCCACACCTCGCTCCTCTCCTTCGTCCGGCAGGAGCAGGGAAGGATCGAGGAGGCCGGCGAGCTCGCTCGGGCAGCGCTCGCCGCGCGACCCGCCTCCGGCCACGCCGTGCACGCCCTCGCCCACGTCCACTACGAGTCCGGCGCGCACCTCACCGGCCGGGACTGGCTCGACGGCTGGATCGGCGGCCAGGGGCGGGGCGCCGTGCACCGGGCGCACTTCTCCTGGCACGTGGCGCTCCACGAACTGGCCCTCGACGACTCCGCGGCGGTGCGCCGCCGCTGGTTCGCCCAGCTCGCCCCGGCCCAGGTGAACGGGGTGCGGGCCCTCGTCGACTCCGGCTCCCTGCTGTGGCGGGCCCGCATGTCCCGGAACTGGAGCGGTCGCGTCCCCGTCGACGGCGTGCTCGACGCGGTCGCCCGCGATCTGGTCGAACGTCCCCCGACCGCGTTCACGGCCCTGCACGGCGCCGTCGCCCTCGCCGCCGCCGGCGACCTCCCCGCACTCCGCCGCCTGCGCACACACGCGGCCGGCGCGGACCCGGTGCAGCGGGAGGTCGTCGTCCCGCTGTGCAGCGCGCTGGAAGCGGTCCTGGAGGAGGAATGGGCCACCGCGGTGCGGGAACTGCGCGGACTGCTGCCCTCGCTGCGCCGCGTGGGAGGCAGCGCGGCACAGCGCGAGGTCGTCGAGGAGACCCTGCTGTACGCGCTGGTGGAGGCGGGGCACCGCGACACCGCCCGCCACCTCCTCGAACAACGCCTCGATCGTCGCGCGTCCCCGCTCGACCGGCGCAGGCTGGCCGGACTGAGCCTCTGACGGGCGGGCAGCGGGTCTCGCACCTCCCGTCGAACGACGGCGGCGGACTCGTGGCTGCGTGGCGTGCCGGTGGCCGAGGTCGTTCCGCCCGGTGTCCGAGGCTCGTCGGAGCGCGTCGGTACGGCCGACGAGGCCGTGGGGCGGGCAGCCGGACCGGACGCGCAGCAGCCGCTGGTCCGGCGCCGGCGCGCCGAAGCCGCTGGTCGTGCAGTCCATGTACCCGGAGTCGCCCAGCTGCCGGGCGCTCGCGGAGGCCGGCCCGGTGTTCGCCGCCACCGAGGACACGGCCCGCGCCCTCGCCGCGCTGACCGGCCGCGCGGCGGGCGCTCCGGCCGGGGTGCCGCGCCGCCGGCCGCGGCACCCCTGGGGAATCCCTCGTACCACGGTGTCCGGGCGCTGCTCGCCACGGCCGGAGTGCCCTTCCCACCGGCCAGGGAGATCACCGACGAGGCCGGGCTGCTCGCCGCTGCCGCCTCGTTCGAGGGGCCGTACGTCCTGAAGGCCCTCCACGTCCTGCACAAGTCCGACGCCGGCGGGGTGGCGCTGCGGCTCGCCGACCGGGACGCGCTGCTGGCCGCGTACCGGCGGATGCGCGCCCGCCTCGGCGCCCCGTCGTACTCGGTCGAGGCCATGGCGGACCTCTCGGACGGCGTCGAACTGATCGTCGGCGTCCAACGCGACCCCAGGTTCGGCCCGGTGGCGGTGGTCGGCCTCGGCGGGGTGCTCACCGAGACCCTGCGGGACGTGGCCTTCGCCCTCGCTCCCGTGGCCGCCGGTTCCGCCGAGAGGCTGCTGCGGGGGCTGCGGACCGCCGCCCTGCTCGACGGCGTGCGCGGCCGCCCCGCCGTGGACGTGACGGCGGCCGCCGCTGTCGTCGCCCGCGTCACCGAGGTCGCCGCGGCCCACCCGGAGATCGCCGAGCTGGAGGTCAACCCGCCGCTGGTACGCCCGGACGGCGCCCTCGCGCTGGATGCGCGAGCCGTCCTCGGCTGACCCCCGCTCCTGCTCGCGACGCCTCCCCCTTCCCGCCCGTGGACCCTTCCCGCACACCCTTTCCGCCCTGGAGGAGACCCGCACCATGGACTTCCGCTACACCCCCGAGCAGACCGAGCTCAAGGCGCGCGCCGCGGCCTGCACGCGGCTCCTGATGCGGTACGAGGAGCAGTCCGAGGAAGCGGGCGGCCCGCTGCCGGCCGACACCGTGCGGGAGCTGACCCGGGCCGCGATCGACGCCGGCGTCTACGCCGTCAACATGCCCGCCGAGTGGGGCGGCGCCGGACTCTCCCTGCTTGACCAGGTGATCGTCGAGGAGGAGTTCGGCAAGGTCACCAACTGCCTGTGGGACATCCCCTGGCGGCCCGCCAACGTCCTCGCGTACGGCACCGAGGCACAACGCGAGAAGTACCTGCTGCCGGTGATCCGCGGCGAGCGCTTCGACGCCTTCGCCGTCACCGAGCCCGGGGCCGGATCCGACCCCGGCTCGGGCACGAGCACCGCGACCCGCACGGCGGGCGGCTGGCTTCTGAACGGCGAGAAGTGGTTCGTCACCTGCGGCGACATCGCCGACTTCCTGCTGGTGCAGGCCGATGCCGGGCCGGGCCGCGCGGCGACGCTGTTCTTCGTCGACAAGCGGGCGCCGGGGGTCGAGATGACGCGGGTGCCCCGCTTCATGCACTCCGCGGTGAACGGGCACCCCGAGTTCCGGTTCACCGACGTCTTCGTGCCCGACGAGGACGTGCTCGGTGGCGTCGGCAACGGCTACGAACTGACGAAGGAGTGGTTCACCGACGAGCGGCTGATGATCGCCGCCCGGACCGTCGGCGCGGCCGAGCGGGCCCTGGAACTGGCCCGTGACCGGGCCGTCGGGCGCCGTCGGTTCGGCTCCCGCATCGCCGACTTCCAGCTGGTCCAGGGCATGCTCGCCGACTGCGCCGTCGACATCGCCGTCAACCGCGCCTACACCCATCAGGTCGCCTGGGAGGTCGGCGAGGGCCGGACCGACCGCAAGACCCTGCACGCGAAGGCCGCGATCGCCAAGCTCGCGGCGAGCGAGGCGTCCGGCCGGGTGGTCGACCGGTGCCTGCAGATCTTCGGCGGGCGCGGCTACGACCGGTCGTACCCCGTCGAGCGCCTCTACCGCGAGCTGCGCGTCGACCGGATCTGGGAGGGCACCTCCGAGATCCAGCGGCTCATCGTCGCGGGCGAACTCGTCAAGCGCGGGACGGGTGTCCTGCAACTGCCGGTGACCCCGTGAGCGACCTCGCCCGGGTGGGGGTCGTGGGCTGCGGGCTCATGGGCTCCGGCATCGCCGAGGTCTGCGCCCGCGCCGGCCGCGACGTCGTGGTGGTGGAGACCGGACCGGCGGCCGCGGAGGCCGGGCTGCGGCGGGTCACCCGCTCGCTGGAACGGGCCGCGGCGGTCGGCCGACCGTGGCCGAACAGCGGGCCGCGGCCGGCCGGATCGCGGTGACCACCGACATGGCGCGGCTCGCCGACCGCGACCTGGTCGTCGAGGCGGTGGCGGAGGACGAGCGGGCGAAGACCGAGGTCTTCGCCCGGGCCATGGCCTCGGGCTGCGCCCATCCGCTCGGCCCGCTCGCCCTGGCCGACCTGATCGGTCTGGACACGGTGCAGGCCATCGTGCGGTCGATGTACGCGGAGTACCGCGAGCCGCTGTACGCCCCGCCGCCGCTCCTGGCCCGGATGGTGGAGGCGGGGCGGCTCGGCCGGAAGACGGGCCGGGGCTTCCACCCGTACCCGGGACGCCTGGCGGGGCAGGACGAGCGGGGATGATGGTCCGGGACGGAGACCGGAACCGGGCCGGGAACAAGGACCGGACCGGGACAGGGACCGATGCCGATGCCGACACCGAAAGCGGGGTTGCCGACGTGACCAAGGCCGAGCGCGCACTCGAGACACGGGAGCGATCCTCAGGGCCGCGTGCGAGGTGATCGCGGACATCGGGTTCGAGAACGTCAGCATGCGCAAGGTCGCCGAGCAGGCGGGGGTGTCGAAGGCACTGCTCCACTACCACTTCGACACCCGCGAGAAGCTCTTCGCCGAGGCGATGACGCACTCGTTCGCCCAGACCGGCACGGACCTCGACGGCGGTGACGCCGACGTGCCGGCCGGAGTCCTGCTCGCACGCATCGTGCGCACCATGCTGCCCACGGACGAGGAGCTGCGCCAGGACTGGAAGCTGTGGCAGGAGATGTGGGTGCGCGCACAGCGCGACGACGCGGCCCGGCACCTCGCCGTCGACCTGTACGACCAGCTCCACGCCTGGGTCGCCGACGCGGTGGAACGCGGCGTCGCCTCGGGCGAGTTCGCCCCCTGCGACGTCGCCGCGATCAGCACGCTGATCCTGGCGCTCTGCGACGGCCTGGGCATTCGCGTGATGCTCGCCGACCCCCGTGTCGACCTGTCCACGGCCCGGTCGACGATCTGGTCGGCCATCGCCCCGTCGCTGGGCATCTCTCCCACCTTCCCCGAGACCTGGGAGACCTGACCCGGCGGCGAAGCGGCCGGTCCCGAAGGGACTGCCCGGGCCGGGCGCCTGACGGGGCGGAGGCAGGGCCGGGCACCTCTTCCCGTACCTCTGGGAAGGCGGGCCTCTTCGGCGGGGCCGCCCTCCTGTCGAGTCCGGGGCTTTCGTGCCACAGTGGTCATCGGCCGTAATCCGTTCGTCGTGCGGAGCGTCGAGCTCTGGGGGGTGAAGGTCACATGGGTTCAGAGGCGCAGCCGTCCGCGGGACGCCCGGTCCGCGACCTGGTCCGTGAGGTGGTCGTCGGGCTGGCACCGGACGAGCTTCCCCTTCTGGAAGGCCTCCTGGAGCTGGACGACGCCACCGCCGTGCGGCGCGTGCAGGCCCATGGACAGCGGCGGGACCCGCTGGGCTTCGGCGTGGGCGAGGCGGCCGTGTTGGTCACCCCGGTGATCTGGGTGGCCCTGGACCAGGCGGCCCGGCGCTACGGCGAGATGGCCGCGGACGGCGTATGGAGGAGATCGTCCGAGGCTCTGGGCCGGCTGTTCCGCCGAAACGGTCCGTCGGCCACCGTGCCCCCGCTCACCCGGGAACAGCTCGGCGAGGTGCGGAGCATGGTGCTGGAGACCGCCGGGCAGCGCGGCCTTTCCGCCCGGCGCGCCGAAGACCTGGCGAATGCGGTCGTGACCGGGCTGCTTCTGTCCGAACCGAGCGAACCGGCCGGACCCTCGGATCCGGGTGCCGGCGGCCCGGACTCCCCCGCCATCGGCGCCCCGGCCGCAGACTAGCGCGTCATGGGTGTGACGACCCCCCGGTCCCGGGTCGACGAACGGGTGACGGGGGCGGGGACCACCGTCAGGTTCGCCCTCCTCGTCGTCCTGCTGCTCGCCGCGGGCGGGGCGATGATGCTGCCCGTCGTCAAGTCCCTGAGCGACACCGACGCCACGGGGTGCCTCCTCGCCATGGGCACGGATCCGGACCGTACCGACATGGTCTCGGTGATCAACGCCCTGAGCCAGAACGTGCCCTATCGGGCGTGCATGGCCAGGTACGCCCCGCCGCCCGCCACGTGGCTGGTCTTCGGCTGGCCGGTCCTGCTGGCCGCCCTCGCCGCCCTGCTGTTCGTCCTGCTGCCTGCCTGGAAGGCCTGGAGAAGAGGCGTGGTTCCGCTGGAGGCGGCGGACCCTGACGGCGAGATCCGGTCACTGCTGACCGAGCTGGCCGTCACCGCGGGCCTGACCCGGCTTCCCCGGGTGGTCGTGGACCGGACCGCCGTCGACGCCAGTGCCGTGGTCTTCGGTCGCAACCGCCGGCCGACCGTCTGCCTGTTCGGCGGCCTGCTCGCCTGCCGTGGAGGCGAGCCGGGACGCTTCCGGGCGGTGGTGCTGCACGAGTTCGCCCACATCGCCAACCGGGACGTCACCGTCGCATACGGCACGGTCGCCGTCTGGCGGGCCTTTCTCGCGCTGATCATCGTTCCCTACCTGCTCTGGGCGGGCAGGTACCTGCACGGTTTCCTCACCTCCTGGGGCGAGCCCACCGATGTCCCCCTGCTGATCCGCCGGCTGCTGTTGCCCGCCCTCATGGTCGCGCTCATCTACCTGGCGCGGTCGGACGTGCTGCGCAGCCGCGAGATCTACGCGGATCTGGCGGCGGTTCGCTGGGGCGCGGATCCGCGCGAGTGGAACGCCGGGCCGCCCCGTCCGGCAGACGGCGGCAGGCCGCGGCGGGCGTTCGGCTCGCTGCGGGAACTGTGGGGGACCCATCCGCGGTGGGAGGAACGCCACGGCGCGCTGGCGGATCCCGCACCGCTGTTCGGGGCCCGGGCCCTGCCGGTCTTCCTCACCGGGGCCGCGGTGATGATGGTCAACGTCTACCTGCTGACCTATCTGTCGACGTACGACCTGTACAGCCTGTGGCGAGTCCAGCTGGTCTCGCTGGTCCCGGCCGTGCTGGTCGCCGGGGTGGTCGGGATCGCGCTGTGGCGGGCGGTGGCCTACGCCGTCCTGACCGGCGGCCCGATCCCGTCGGGAGCGCGGACGGGGCTGTGGCTCGGGGCCGGTGCAGGCGTCGGCCAACTGCTCATCGGATACGGAGTCTCCCGCGCGGAGTGGATGCCGCGACGGCCCGCCCTGCTGCTCCTCGTCGTGTGCGCGGGGATCGCGTTCGCCTGGTGGGTCACCCAGTGCGCCCGGCTGTGGGTCGGCGCATGGCGTGGGCGCTCCCTCCGCCTGCCGCTGCTGCTCGGGCTGGGGGCAGCCGTGCTGGTGCTGGCCGCCTGGTTCGCCTGGTGGACCATGGACGGGGCGACCTGGGCGGCCGGAGCGGCCTACAGCGACAGCGGCATGAGGCAGGCGGTCCTGGACGCGTTCCCCGGTTCCGGCGGACCTGCCGGAACCGGGGCCACGGCGGAGGACCATGCGGCCGTCTCCTCCGCCGTGGCGACGATCTGGCCGATGCTGGGCGGGTTCGTCGCGACACCGCTGGTGCCCGCCGCACTGGCGGCCCTGTGGGTGGTGCCGCTGGCGGGCTGGGTGCCGGCCCGGGCGCCGGGCGTGCCCCCTTGGGCGGCCGGCGCCCTGCCCGACGGGAGCGATCGGCTCGTCCTGGCGGGAGAGCCGCCGCCGTCACCGCTCCGGGCCCTGGGGCCCGGCGTGCTGGGCGGGGCCTCGTGCTGGGCGGCCGTGGTCGGCGTACAGGCCCTGCTGCCCGCACCGCCGTTCGACGCGGGCCAGGGGACGGCGCTCCACGAGACGTTCTATCTGGTGGGGCTGTTCATCGCCCTGCTGGCACCGGCGGGGGCGGCCGCCGTCGTCGCGGCGGCACGCTGCGGTCGAGGACATCGTCTGGTGGGCGCCCTCATCGCGGCCGAGTCGGCGGCGGTACTGGGGGCCGTGGGGATGGCGCTGCTCGTCTCCTCGGACGGCTGCCTCGGGCCGCTGAACACCCTGGAGAGCAGCTGCTCGTGGCGTCCGGTCTGGGACACCATGCTGTGGACGCTGCCGCGTCTGGTCAACGGCGTCCTCACGATCGCCGCGATCATCGCGCTTCTGGTGGCCGCTGCGGGATCACTGGTGGGGCACGCACGCCGGGGAAGGCCGGACGTGCGGGGTACGCCGAGCCCCCTGAGGGGGAAGCGCGCGGGGACCGGCAGGCGGACCGTACGAGGCGATCGCCGCAAGGCGCGACCGGTGGCGTCGGCGGGTGCCGCCGCGGCGTGTGCCGCGGTGGTGCTCGCCGTGGCTGAGCCCCTCGCCATGGCGAACTTCCACACGCTGGTCCCCGACTCCGTGACCACCCAGCAGACGGCACGGCGATGGCTCCAGGTCACCGACGTGAGGGTGTCCGACGACATCAGGGCCCGGCAGGTACATGCCTGGCACCGGCTGGGCGGCCGGTACCTCCTGGAGCACGCACGGGCCGACGACACGTATCTGCGGGCCACCCTCCTGCGCGCGGTGGAGGCCGAAGACGTCCGGCCGGCGTCCCTGACGCGACTCCGGCCCGTCTGCGCCGACTACGGCAGGATCGCCGACTGGGTGAACACCCACTACTTCCGGGCCCCCGACGGTACGGCGCAGTCCGCCTGGCAGGCCCTCGGCACGCGGGCGGAAAAGGGCAGCACGGACTGCGAGCGTGCCTTCGAGGAGCAGGACCGCCCTCTGTTCGTCAGCGCGATGAAGGAGCTGCTCGCCGCCGGGCGGAACGCGGGGATCGCCAAGAAGAGGGTCGAAACGATATTGCGCGAGGGAGGCTACCGGACCTATCTGAACTCCACCCGGCCCGCGCGGGCTCCGGGCTGGTGACCTTGCGCTCGGAGGGCCGTGCCGTGGACGACCCCCCTCCCCGCCACGGCCGGGGGAGAAGCCGTGTCCGTGCCGTCGACGATCGACCACGCCGCCGGGAACCACCGCCCCGGGTCGCGTACCGGACGCTCCAGGCCGCCGGCCTCGCCCACGAGGACGAGGCCACCATGCCGCCGCGCGCGCCGAGCCCCGGACGGCTGACGCGGAGCGCTTCAGTGGAGCCAGGCGCGGGTGAGGGTCTGGACGGCGGAGCCGTCGAGGTCGGCGAGCGTGGTGGCGACGAACTCGCGGGCCCAGGCGGAGGTCTGGACGCGGAACGGGGGGTGGTCCGCGGTCAGGGCCTCGATGATCGGAGCTGCGGCCTCGAACGGCGTCTGGGCGTTCCCGAAGGACTTCTGGGTGCGCGCGATGTACGCCTCTAGGGCCGGGGTGTAGGGGCCGGCCGAGGCCAGCAGGGTGGGGATGTCCAGGCCGAGGTTGGAGACGAACTCGCTGGCCACCGCGCCCGGTTCGACCACGGTGACACCGACGCCCACGGTGTCGGCCACGGGGGCGAGCGACTGCATGAAGCCCTCGACGGCGAACTTGGCCGCACAGTAGGCCTCGTTGAAGGGCTGACCGACGACTCCGCCCACACTCGTGACGGTGATCACCCGGCCCCGGGAGGCGCGCAGGTGGGGCAGTGCGGCGCGGGTGGCGGCGACGACGCCGAAGAAGTTCACCTCCATGGTGGCGCGGACGTCGTCGAGGCTCATCTGCTCGACGGTGCCGACCCGGGCGGCGCCGGCGTTGTTGACCAGTGCGTCGAGGCGGCCGTGCTCCGCGATCACCTCGTCGAGGCACGCGACGATGCTGTCGCCGTCGGCGACGTCCAGGCGCTTGATCTGGACGCGGTCGGCGACCGCGTGCTCGGCTGCGGCCTTGAGCAGGGTCTCGGCCTTTCCGGTGTCGCGCATGGTGGCGATGGTGGTCCAGCCGGCCTGGGCGGCGGCCACGGCGGCGGCCAGGCCGATGCCGGAGGAGGTGCCGGTGATCAGAACGGTCTTCTCGCTGGCCATGAAGGGGTCTCCTTGCCTGTCTCACGGAGCGCCGGCCAGTAACCGGGGAACTCCCCATTTGTTCGGGAGGCTAACCGGGGAACTCCCCGGTTGTCCAGATAGACTGGATCCCGACGAAGGGAGCAGCCTTGACCACCCCACCGAGCGTGTTGCGCGCGGATGCCCGCCGCAACCGGGAACGCATCCTCGAAACGGCCGTGCGCGCGTTCGCCGAGAAGGGCGCGGACGTCCCGATCGACGCCATCGCCAAGGCCGCCGGCGTCGGCTCGGCCACGCTCTACCGCCACTTCCCCACCCGCGAGGCCCTGGTCGAGGCGGCCTACCGCAACGAGCTGGCCCGGGTCTGCGACAGCGCCGCCGAGTTGCTGGCCGACCTTCCGCCGGACCGGGCGCTGCGCCGGTGGATGGACGGCTTCATCGACTATCTGGCCGCCAAGGAGGGCATGGCGGATGCCCTGCGGGCCGCGGTCGCGTCCGGTGCGGACCCCTTCGCCGAGACCCTCGACAAGCTCGGCGCGGCGATCGGCTCCCTCCTGCACGCCGGAGCCGAGGCCGGCCTCCTGCGCTCGGACGTCGACCCCTTCGACGTCGGCCTGAGCCTCGCCGGTGTCGCGCTGATCACCGGATCGCCCGCTCAGCGCGAACGCTCCGGCCGCCTGCTCGACCTGATCCTCGACGGGCTGCGCTACGGGACGGACAAGTAGCCCTCGCCGCTCGCCGACGGCCCCGTCGAGCCCCGCTCGGCGTCGGCGCCCCGTAGCCGCCGCGCCGAGGGCGGCGTCACGCCGAAGCCCGTGGTGACACGCTTCGGGCCGCGTCCGGCGGGGCGAGCCGCCGCTGACGCTCAAGGGGTGCCAGCGCCGACAGCAGCAACAGGCCGCCCAGGGGCAGGAGATCCAGACTCGTCGCGGTGACGGCGATGCCCACGACCACCACGATCGGACGCCAGACCGCGATGCGCCGGATCGCCGCCAGCTGGACCGTGAGCAGGACCAGGCCCACGTGGAAGAGCGGCGGACCGATCGTGTAGACGGCGGGCGTGACGCCCGGGTGGCTCCTGACCTCGTCGAACATGATGTCCATGGCCTGCCGGTCCGTGCACAGGAACCCCACCACCAGGTCGATCACCGTCTGCGCGGCCGCCGCGGCCGCCCCGAGCAGTCCCGCGGCGGCCGCGGTACCGGCGAACAGGCCTGCGGCCGCCCCGCGCCCCGCCGTCGCCCAGCCTCTCAGGCGCCACGTCACCGGCACGAAGGCCGACACGGACGCCAGCAGCGCGAGATGTCCGAGAGTCCAGGAGGCGCCAGGGCCGTGGGTGCCGTCGGCGAGGCGGACGACTCCGTAGGCCGTCATGCACAGCGGAGCGATGGTGAACCAGGTCCACCGGCGTGTCGTGTTCGTCATGGAACGATCATGTTCGCGGATCGCACCGGACACATCGGGGACGGCCCTGAGGCGCCCCCGGACACCCCCGCGGTCGAGGTCAGGGTCGGGAGAGGCGCATGCCCCGCATTCCACCCTCGGCCACCGGCATCACCGGCCCGAAGACCGAGTTCCAGGCCGCCTTGAGCACGGTGGCGCCTTCGCCGTCCACGCATCGCGGCGCGCCGAAGGCCATGGCCGCGTCGAGGAGCGCGCCGAGGGCCGTGTGCCACGGGTCCGCCAGGACCTCGTCGCCGTCCTCGTCGACGGCGTACGCCCCCGCGCCGCCGTGGAGCTTCGCGCTCGTGCGGACCGTGTGGCACAGGACGGAGAATCCGTGCCCGATCGGTGAAGTGGACGGCCCCACACCGGAGACGGCCGGCGTCGACCCGTGATCCCGGCCGTGGTGGCGCGCTCCCTTCGGCTGCTCGGCGAGCCACCGGTCCCACGCGGCGCTGTACGCACGGTCGGATGCGGGAGGGCGGGCGCCCGCGAGCCGTCGCGCGCGCTCCTCGTCCAGGTCGCGTCCTGCATCGAGCACACGGCACACGGCGTCCCCGTGGCGGCCGAACAGCACCGACGGAGAGAGCTCCTCCACCAGGTCGACGGAGACGGCGCGGGTGTAACCGGCGTCAGGACGCAGGTTCTCGGCAGCACGCGCCATGGCGGCCCGCTCCTCGTCCGTCGCCGGAGGCACCACCTCGACCCGGAAGAGCCGTCCCGGCCACCGGACGACGAGCACGCGCTCCAGCACGTGGTCCACGACGAGCCACGGCGGCTCGAACGACGGCAGCGTCACCCGCGCCCCCGAGACCGCTGCCTTCAGATGGCCCGGGGCCTCGTGATCGATGTAGACGAAGCCGGACACCGCAGCCTCCCTCGCTCCGCCTCGTGGCACGAACCTACTGGTCACCGGCCGGAAGCCACGACGTCCAGTGAGGAAGCACCCCGGAGCCCACCGGAATCCGGTGGATCCTCCGCCGCGGGGGAGGCACAATCCCCGGGGAACCGGGGCGAGGGGGAGCTTGTTTGGACGTGTTCGCGTGTGCCGGTTGCGGCACGGAGCTGACGGCGCCGGTGTCCCGGGTCGCCCTCCCCGTCCACACCCACCACGGAGGCTGGGAGGAACTCCACCCTCCGCTGATGGAGCCCGCGACGTACGCCGTCGACCCGCGGCCCACCGGACCGCCCTGGCGGTTGTGGGAGGACGTCGGTGAGGACGCGGCCGCCCGGCAGGGGGTGTACGCGCCGGTGTACTCCGTGTCCTTCGGCGCGCGGAACAGGATCGTCATCGCCCCCGGCGACTCCCGGTCCATGGCCCTGATCCCCGAGAAGTGCGAGGGATACTGCCAGGGCGTGGACGGCCGGGACGGCCCCAACCTGGCGTGCGAGGGGTGCGGGCGAGCAGTGGCCACCCGCATGGACGACTGCGGAATGTGGCAGGCGGTGTGGCTGGAGCCCGACGCGGTCGTACGCCGTCCCTCGGGGCTCCCGGCCGTTCCGCCTCCCGATTGGGACGATCTGGCCCGCCCCGAACACCGCGTCCCGCCCTTCGAGACGGACGGGTGGTGGAGCCGCCGCTGGGAGGCGGCGCTCGGAGTCGCCCTGGCCCACCTCGTGGCGGTCACCGAGGACCGCCCGGTGGTCCTCCCCGCCGGCCCCGTCACCGAGCTGTTCGGTCACGCCGTGGGCCGGTGCCTCCCGGCCGGGCCCGATGCCCGGTCCGTGGGACTGGCAGGACCGGGGATCCGCACGCCCCGGCCCCGTCCCGACGTCCTCCTCGTCCCCCGCCACCCCCTCACGGGCGAGCCCTGGCGCCCACCCGGCGACGAGGGGGCCGTGGTGCCGCTGGACAGCGGGGTCTGGGCGTACCTCGTCCACCCGGGCGAGACCTCGCCGATGCCCGCGACCGGAGTCCTCCCGGAGGGCGTCCTGCGCGACGACTACCCCCTGCCCCCGTACCCCTGGTACCCGCTGACGCCCCATCGCCGGGCCTTCGAGTACACCCTGGTCCGGCTGTCCGCGATACGCGCCCCCCGGTTGCGCAGACATCGTGAAGCGTCCCGCTGACCCGGTCCGGGAGTCCTCCTGACGCGGCCGTGGCACAGCGTGGGGTGCCCCCTCCGCCGGCCGCCGGTGTCGAACGGCCGACGAGGCGGAGCGGGGCGCGCCCGGACGTCCGTCCTTCGCCGTCAGGGGGCAGGCCTGTCCGCGCGGCGGTCCGTGGTGCGATCATGATCCTTTCTCGGCGTCCCGGAGCGGCGACGGCCCCCGGACCCGCCTGATCCCCCTTCCAGCACCATGACCGAACCCCAGCGTACGAACGGATGAACCGACCGGTGTCCCAGCACGCCCAGGCCATGCGCCGCCATTTCCACGAGGCCGCGGCACGACGCGGCTTCTCGGTCGCCCCCGCGCAGGAGGCCGCGGTCGAACGGCTGGTCCACATGGCGGCCGAACTCGCCCGCCCGGCCTGGACCTTCCCCAGGCCGCCGCGCGACCTCTACGTCTGGGGCCCGGTGGGCCGGGGCAAGTCCTGGCTCGTGGACACCTTCTACGAGGGGCTGTCCACCCCGCGCAAACGCCGCCTGCACTTCCACGACTTCTTCCGCCGGCTGCACGACGGGGTGACCGGGCCGGGCGCCCGCCACGACGGGCGGAGCGCCGTCGACAGCGCCCTCGACGAACTGATCGGCGACAGCCGGGTCCTGGTCTTCGACGAGTTCCACGCCCACGACGCGGGCGACGCGATGCTGATCGCGCGCCTGTTCCGCACGCTGCTGGACCGCCGGATCACCCTGGTCACCACCTCGAACTACCCGCCTGCCGGGCTGATGCCGGATCCGCTCTACCACCACCTCTTCGAGCCGACCATCCGGCTCATAGAGGAGCGGATGGACGTCCTGGACGTCACGGGTCCGGTGGACTTCCGCCGTGTCGAGGCGCCCGCGGCGGCGGACGGGGGGCGCCGGTTCGCGACGGGCCTGTGTCTGCCTCCGGACGACACCCGCCTGGAGGCGCTCGGCCTCACCGTCCCGGAGCCCGCGGAGGCCGCCGCCGTCCAGGCCCACCTGCGGGAGCTGCCGGCCCGCGCGGTACGCGGAGACCTCGTCTGGTTCGCTTTCGACGCCCTGTGCGAGGCCGCGACGGGCGTGCCCGACTACCTGGCCCTCGCCGAACGGTTCCCCACTCTGGTCCTGGACGGCCTGCCGCCGCTGGCCGAGGCCTCCGCGGACGGACGGCAGCGGTTCGCGAACCTCGTCGACGTCGCCTGCGACCGTGACGTCCGGCTCGTCCTCATCGGCGCCGACCCCCTGACCGCCCTCCCCGCCGGCCGGGCCCTCACCCGCGACCTGGACCGCACGGCCAGCCGCCTCGCCATGCTCCGGCGGACGGACCGGGTGGACCCGCCGACGCCGCGGCCGAGCCCTGCGGGCGGCGTCTCCGGGTCCGTGCAGTCGCCGTGAGTCCGCCCGTTCCCCCGAAGGCGGAAACCGAGTTCGACCTCCTCGACGCCACCGTCGTCGGCAGGATGACCCGGATGATGGACGCCCGGAACGGCGACGGGGCGGACGACGACCGCGTCGACGTCGGCGATATGAAGCGGTGCTTCGGCTCGGACGGCACCGCCTTCGGCGTGACCACCGACGAACCCCGCTCCCCGGTCACGTCCCGGCCCGACGACGTAAGCCTTTCGTCATCGGGCCGGGACTGTTCGGCGAGGAGCGGATCACCTTGGATGGCGGACGAAGACGAACACGAGGTGCGGGGAGGGAAGGCGTCATGGAGAGCGTCACGAGGAAGCGGTGGCGGGCCGCGGTGGCGGTCGCGGGTCTGGCGGTGGCCGGGTCGCTGTGGTTCGAGCCCTGGGCGCTGTGGGTGGACGAGACGGTGAACGAGGCGCTGCCCTCCGCGAGCGTGCCTCCCGGCGGGCCGGCGACGGGTGGGCCTTCCTCCCCGTCGGTGACTCCCGCACCGTCCGGCCCGGTCGTCGTCGCGCAAGGCGGCTTCGTCGGTCACGAGCACGCCACGACCGGCAGGGCGAAGATCCTCCGGCTCCCGGACGGCACCCACACGCTCCGGCTCGAAGGACTGGACACGAGCAACGGCCCGGACCTGCGCGTCTGGCTGAGCGACGCGCCCGTGAAGGAGGGCAAGGCGGGCTGGGGCGTCTTCGACGACGGGAAGTACGTGAACCTCGCCCAGCTGAAGGGCAACAAGGGCGACCAGAACTACCCTCTGCCCTCCGGGTTCGACTGGTCGACGTACCCGAGCGTCAGCATCTGGTGCGACCGGTTCGACGTCTCCTTCGGAGCCGCGGCGCTCACCCGTACCTGAACACCGGTACGGCAGGTGCGCGCCGCCGGCCTCCGGAGCGGAATCAGGACGGATCGCCAGGGCCCCCGTGGCCCTCGACGTTGGCCACCATCCTGCGCAGCACCTTGAGCGCGGCCACGTACTCCTCGTCGCCGATGCCCTGGTGGACCACGGCGCGCACCTCGGTCGCCAGCTCACGGAGCCGTACTCTGGCGGCCTCCCCGGCGCCGGTGAGGTGCAGACGCTGTTCGCCGTCGATCCGGAGCCACGCGCGGTGGAGCAGCTGGTCGACGACCCTGCCGATCTCGTGGGGCCCGTCGGCGAGGTGCGTCAGCTGTGCGACGACCTCCTCGCGGCTCGGCGCCACGGGTCCGCCGTTCACGCGGTTGAGCACCCAGTACTGCGGCTGCGTCACGTCGATCCTGGCCATGGCGTCCCGCAGATGCCGGGTGACGGCCGTCTGGGTCAGGCCGCACCAGTAGCCCACCGGCTGGGAGGCCAGCATGTCATCGGTGGCGGCCGGGTTCGCCGGCGCCTGGTCGGTGGTGGATCCAGTCGATAATTCCATGATCGCGAGGCTACCTTCCGCCGGTGCGCAGCATCACCGGGGTGCGGTGTTCACCGCGACCCGCCCGCACTCGCGATGCGTGTCCTGGCCTTCAGCCAGGGCGTGGCGACCCTGTCCAACGGCCTTCCACGACGGCGAGTCCGTGCGGCGGGAGGTCGACCCACTCCACGCCTGACGCGGCGAGCGCCCCGTGCACGGCCCGACACCGCGCCCCACGCGCTGAGCCCGACCCCCGCCGAAGTGGGGGAACGGGTGGCGGCGGATCCGTTCGTCGCCCACGAGGCGGTCTCGGCCGAGATCACCGAGATCGCGCCGAACACCACCGATCTCCTGTCCCCCGGAGGCGACACCGGCAGGCCGGAACGGTGCGGAGGCGGGCCTCCAGGGATCGACATCCCGCCTCCGCGCCGTCGACGGCCCTGCACGGGCGGTCAGTCGCGGTACGACCGCACCTGCCAGACCCTGGCGCTGTCCAGGCGGGCGGAGCCGCCTTCGGCGAAGAGCCGGACGCCGTCGCTGTCCGGATCGGGGAAGATCTGGTCCGTGATCACGGCCTCGCCTTCGCCGCCGAACACCTCGACCGAGGACCAGTCGACCAGGATCCGGAGCTCGACCTTGCCGTTCCTGGCCGCCAGCGGTGCGCGCTGCACGCCGGGGAAGTCGCTGTGGAAGTCCACCGCGCCCGAACGCGTCCGGTCGACGTACAGCTCCCCGGTCTCCCTGTCGTAGCCGATGACGGTCTCCTGGCCCCCGCCCGTGCGGACCTTGAACCCGAAACGCTCGGCGTCACCGAGGCTGAACGTGGCCCGGATGTCGAGGGCCTTGCCGTCGGCCCGGCCCGCGGCCAGCGGCACGGAACCGTCCGCGACCCTGATGTCGCGCACGCCGACCGAGGGGCCGTGGAGCGACTCCACGCCGGAGACGGGCCGCTGGGTGAGCCGGAGCCGGCCGTTCACGGTGCGCAGCGCCATCTCGCGCGGAACGCTCTGCGCGCTGCGCCAGGGGGAGGTCGGAACGCCGTTTCCGTACTGCCAGTTGTTCATCCAACCGATCATGCGGCGCCTGCCGTCCGGGCTGCCCTCCCAGGAGACGGCCGCGTAGTAGTCCTTGCCGTGGTCGACCCAGTCGGCCCGCTGAAGGGTCGAGACGGCGGGCTGGTCGGCGACGACGAAGTGGTCGGCCATGACATGACCCCAGCCGGCTGTGTTCATGTCGACGATCTGGAGGGTGGCCTGCCTGCCCCGGTAGGCGCGGAGGTCGAAGGACGCCCAGTCCAGGCTGCCGCTGTCCGCGCCGGTCGCACTCCGGACGACCTCGCCGTCGACGAGGAGATCGACCGTCGTCTCGGTCGAGCGGGGGCGCGCCGGAGTGTCCGACAGCATGACCTGGTCGAGCAGGATGTGCCCCCAGCCGCCGGTGTTCTCGTCGACGACCTCGATGCGGGCGGTCCGGCCGGCGAGGTCGCCGAGGTCCCAGGAGACCCAGTTGAGCGACTCCGAGTCGGTGCCGGTGGCGCTGCGCACCGTCCTGCCGTCGACGACGAGCCGGACGGCGGTGGGCGCGTCGGATCCGGAGGGGTGATTGCCGCCGCCGATGAGGAGGTTGAGATGCTTCGCGGTGAGGGTGAACTCGGGTGAGGTGAGGGTGCCCGTGGTCGCGTCGCCGCCCAGGAACGTGTTCACGAGCCCGCCGCCCTCGTGTCCGGACACCTCGTGCTGCCCGGGCAGGGTGCCGGCTGCGGGGCCGTCGCCGAAGGCGGTGCCCGTGGTCGTCCAGGAGCCGTACGTGTCCTGCTCGAAGTCGGCGAGGACCTCTCCCGCGGGGGCGGGGGAGTCGCCCCTCACCGATCCGGGGACGTGCGGGTGACGGCCGCCGGCCACCTTGAAGTTGAGGTAGGGGCCGGTCACGGTGAAGGGCGGAGAGGTGAGGGTGCCGGTCTCGACGTCGCCGCTGTGGAAACTGTCGACGAGTCCCTGGCCCTCGAAGCCGCTCGTGCCCGACGTCCCGGGGGCGGGGGCGGGGACCGGCCCGTCGCCGAAGGCCGTGCCGGTCGTCTGCCAGGTGCCGTAGTCGGCGGCCTCGAAGTCCTGAATCACCACTCCGGGCGGCGGCGTGTAGGAGCCGTCGCGGTCGGGCGTGAACCGTTCGCCGTCGAAGTCGCCCACGAAGTACTGGGCGGCCGAACCACCGGCGATGCCACCGGGGTTGATGTTGACGACGAGCACCCACTTGACGCGCTTGGGGTCGCCGTCGACGGGGAGCGGGAACAGGTCCGGGCACTCCCAGACGCCGCCCACCGCGTTCCGCGGGCCGAAGTCGCTCAGATGCGTCCAGCTCTTCAGGTCCTTGGAGGAGTAGAACCTGACCTTGTGCTCGGTGGACAGCGACACCGTCATCAGCCAGCTCTTGGTGGGCGCGTACCACTGGACCTTGGGGTCGCGGAACTCCTTCGACCCGATGTCGAGCACCGGGTTGCCGGAGTACTTGGTCCAGGTGCGGCCGCGGTCGGTGCTGTACGCCAGGGACTGGGCCTGCTTGCCGTCGTCCTTGTGGTGGCTGGTGTAGACGGCCACCATTGCGGGGTTCTCCTCGGTCCCGAACCCCGTGGTGTTGTCGTGGTCGACGACGGCGCTGCCGGAGAAGACCATCTCCTCGTCGTCGTGCGAGAGGGCGAGGGGCAGCTCCTGCCAGTGCACCAGGTCCTTGCTGACGGCGTGGCCCCAGGACATGTCGCCCCAGGTGTTGCCGTCGGGGTTGTACTGGTAGAAGAGGTGGTACTCGCCCTGGAACCAGACCAGACCGTTGGGGTCGTTCATCCAGTTCTTCGCGGGGCTGAAGTGGAACTGCGGGCGGTACGGCTCCGTGTACGGCCGGCTGTCCTCCGCCGCCGCCTGCGGGGCGACGGCGGTGACGGCGAGTGCGCAGGTCGCGGCGGCCGCGGCGACGAGGCGCAGCGGGGCACGACGGCGTGCGGGGACTCGGCTCATGGTTTCTCCTGCACTGTGGGCGGCGGCGTCGTGCCCGCGTCCGCCGCGGTGGTGCGACGCCGGGGGATTCGCAGTGCCGGGCGGTGGGGGCGACCCGGGAAGCGAATGTCATCGATGACATGTGACAGCGATGACATCCGCTGGGGAGTGATGATGTGCGGGCTGCGGGCGGCGCGTCAATGGCTTGGCCCGAGTTCGTCCCGGCCGCCGGTCCGGCCGGCCGTTCAGCCGGCGGCGCGTCCGATCGCGGGTGCCGCCGGCCGCAACTGGCCGGCCCACGGCGGGTTCGGCCCGATGACGCCGCAGGTCAGCGCCGCCACCCGGGAGGCGAAGGCGCAGGCGTCGAAGACGTCGTCGGCCCGCAGGTCCGTCAGCCGTCCACCGAGGTGACCCCTGGCGCCGAGGTGGTGCAGGAGCCCCGCCGTGAAGGAGTCGCCCGCGCCGACGGTGTCGACCACGTCGGTCGGGGGCGCCGGCACGGCGACCCGCTCGCCGTCCAGCGAGGCGACCGCGCCGCGCTCCCCGCGGGTGATCACGACGAGCGGGGCGCCCGCCGCGTGCCAGGCGTCGCAGGCTCGCTCGATCGTGTACCCGGGAAGCAGCAGTTCCAGGTCGTCCTCGCTCAGCCGGAGGACGTCCGCGAGGGCGCACCAGCGCGGCAGGCGTTCGCGGTAGACCTCGGGCCCCACGAGCAGCGGTCGGACGTTCGGATCGATGGAGATCGTGGCCGTGGTGGAGGCGCGGGCGAGGAACTCCTCCACGGCCGTGCCGCCGGGCTCGCGCACCAGGGCCAGGGAGCCCGAGTGCAGGCAGGCCGTGGAGGCGAGGTCCGTCGCGGCGAGTTCGTCCGCCGTCCACTGCCAGTCCGCGGTGCCCTGGGCGTGGAAGGAGTACGTGGCCTGGCCCTGGGCGTCGAGTTCGGCGACGGCCAGGGTGCTGGGCTCGGGCGCGTGGACGGCGGACGTGAGATCGACGCCCGACGCCTCGAGGTGATCGCGGAACAGGCGGCCGAAGGCGTCGCCGGACAGCCGCGCCAGGAAGCGGGCGGGAGTGCCCAGGCGGGCGAGCGCCACCGCCGTGTTCGCCGGACCGCCGCCCGGCAGGACCCGCAGGGCGAGCTCGCCCGGCGTGGAGGCGGGGACGGTGAAGGCGTCCGCGACGCATTCTCCGAGGACGGTGACCAGAGGCAGGCGCATGACTCGTTCTCTCCAGGTGGGCAGCGCGAGAAGGCTGCGGTGCGGGGGGCCTTGAGGAAACTCACGGAGAGCGCTGCTCTCGATGTGAGGCGGTGCGGGCGACGGCGTTGCCGATTTGTGACGGCGACAAGGCATTGACGTTTCCGGGTGACGGAGTTCATCATCCTCCGCAAGCAGTGTCAACGATGACATCTGTCAACGATGACATCACCTCCCATGTGTTCGACCACAGCAGTCCCCTTGCGCCGCGGCTCTTCGAACCGCGCGGCCGTTCCGCCCTCGTCCAGCAGGAGATCAGTCATGCTTCGCAGAAACCGCGTCCTCCGCGCCTCCACCGGGTTCACCGCTCTCGCCGCCGTCTCGGCGCTGGCCCTGACGGCTTGCGGCTCCGGTGCGCAGGGCGGGACCGGAGGCGGTGGGACCAAGGTCGGGCTGATCACCAAGACGGACACGAACCCGTTCTTCGTGAAGATGAAGGAGGGCGCCGAGCGGGCCGCGAAGGACAACGGCGTCGAACTCGTCAGCGCGGCGGGCAAGTTCGACGGCGACAACGCGGGTCAGGTCACCGCGATCGAGAACATGGTCAACTCCGGGGTGAAGGGCATCCTCATCACGCCCAACGACTCCAAGGCGATCGTCCCCGCCCTCGAGAAGGCGCGTGCCAAGGGCATCCTGGTCATCGCGCTCGACAGTCCGACCGATCCGCAGGACGCCACCGACGCCCTCTTCGCCACCGACAACGTCAAGGCGGGCGAGCTGATCGGCCGGTACGCCAAGGCCGCCATGGCCGGCAAGGAGGCGAAGATCGCCACCTTGGACCTCGCGCCCGGCGTCGCGGTGGGTGTGCAGCGCCACCAGGGCTTCCTCAAGGGCTTCGGCGTCGCGGAGGGCGCCCCGTCGGTCGTGTGCATGCAGGACACCGGCGGCGACCAGGCCAAGGGGCAGACGGCGATGGAGAACTGCCTCCAGAAGTCACCGGACATCAACGTCGTCTACACGATCAACGAGCCGGCCGCGCTGGGCGCCTACACCGCGCTGAAGGCGAAGGGCCTGGAGAAGAAGGTGCTGGTCGTCTCCGTCGACGGCGGCTGCACCGGCACGAAGGCCGTCAAGGAGGGCAAGATCGCGGCGACCTCGCAGCAGTACCCGCTCGAGATGGCGTCGCAGGGCGTCAAGGCGGTTGCCGACTTCGCCAAGGGCGGCAAGAAGACCTCCGGCTACACCGACACCGGCGTCACGCTCATCACCGACGCGGCCGAGCCGGGTGTCGACGCCGAGGACACCGCGTACGGCCTGGAGAAGTGCTGGGGCTGACCCCCGGCGTCAGGGCACGCCGCGGAAGCCTCTCCCGTCCGGTCGCTCCGAGGCCGGACGGACCCGCGGCCCCACGCCCCGCACCCGACCTCCCCTCCCCGGGGCCGGTCCGTCCGTGCCCTTCGGGGAGCACCCTCGCGGCACGCCCGCGGCGGACAGCCCTCCGGCACGCGGCCCCTGACGAACCCCGCTCCGCCGACCACCCATCCACCGGCAAGGACCACCATGACTGCCACACCCCTGCCCTACGACCAGCTGAAAGGACCGACCGCGGTCCGCCGGCTGCTCGCCACACCGACCACGGGCCCACTCCTCGCCCTGCTGGCGGCCTGTGCCTTCTTCTCCCTGACGACCGAGCAGTTCCTCTCCGGCGGCAACTTCTCGCTGATCGTCCAGCAGGTCATGGTCGTGGGCACACTGGCCATCGGTCAGACCTTGATCATCCTCACCGCCGGCATCGACCTCTCGTGTGGCGCCGTCATGGCGTTCGGCAGCATCGTCATCGCCAAGACGGCTGCCGAGGGCGGCCTGCCACCCCTCGCCGCGATCACCCTCGGACTGGTCGTCTGCGCGGGCTTCGGCCTGGTCAACGGCCTGCTGGTGCAGATGATCCCGCTCCCGCCCTTCATCGTCACCCTCGGCATGCTGAACGTGGCGTTCGCCCTCACCCACGTCTACTCGGCCGAGCAGACGATCACCGACCTCCCGACGCCGCTGACCGCCCTCGGCGAGACGTTCCCGCTCGGCAACACCGACATCACCTACGGCTCGCTCGTGACGATCGCCCTGTTCCTGCTCTTCGCCTACGCGCTGAGCGGCACGTCCTGGGGCCGGCACGTGTACGCGCTCGGCAACAGCTCCGAGGCCGCCCGCCTCAACGGCATCCGCACCTCCCGGCTGACGATCGGCCTCTACGCCCTGGCCGGAGTCGTCTACGGGATCGCCGCGCTGCTCCTGATCTCCCGCACCGGCGTCGGCGACCCGCAGGCCGGACAGACCGACAACCTGGACAGCATCACCGCCGTCGTCCTCGGCGGCACCAGCCTCTTCGGCGGACGCGGCTCCGTCCTCGGCACCTTCATCGGCGTCCTCATCGTCGGTGTGTTCCGCAACGGCCTCCAGCTGATGGGCGTCGCCTCCGTCTACCAGACCCTGATCACCGGCGTACTGGTGATCCTGGCCGTGACCGTCGACCAGATCTCCCGGAGGAAGGCACGATGAGCACTGCCGACGTCACGCCCGTGCTGCAGGCCCGCGGCCTGGTCAAGCGGTACGGCCATGTCACCGCCATCGACGGCGCCGATTTCGACCTGCTGCCCGGCGAGGTCCTCGCCGTCATCGGCGACAACGGCGCCGGCAAGACGAGCCTGATCAAAGCCCTCACCGGCGCGCTCACCCCCGACGAGGGCGAGATCCGGCTGAACGGCGAACCCGTCAGGTTCACCGGGCCCCAGAGCGCCCGGCAGCACGGCATCGAGACCGTCTACCAGGACCTGGCCGTCGCCGCCTCCATGGACATCGCCTCCAACATGTTCCTCGGGCGCGAACTGCGCCGGCCGGGCTTCCTCGGCAGCGCGCTGCGCATGCTCGACAAGAAGCGCATGCGCCAGGAGGCGGCCGCCCACATGGCCGACCTCAAGATCGGACTGCGGTCGCTGACCCAGCCGGTGGAGACGCTCTCCGGCGGTCAGCGCCAGGCCGTGGCGGTCGCGCGTTCCGTCGCCTGGGCCAAGAGCGTCGTCGTGATGGACGAGCCCACCGCCGCGCTGGGCGTCAAGGAGTCGGGGCAGGTCCTCGACCTGATCCGCCGAGTCCGCGACAAGGGCATGCCCGTGGTCCTGATCAGCCACAACATGCCGCACGTCTTCGAGATCGCCGACCGCATCCACATCCACCGGCTCGGCCGCCGCGAGGCGCTGATCAAGCCGTCCGACCATTCCATGGCGGAGGTCGTCGCCATCATGACGGGGGCGCTCAGGGTGAGCGACGATGGAGGTACCGTCGTTGCCGACGCGGATGCCGCCCAGGCGGCAGGCGTGTCCGCCCACTGAGTCGCCGCCGGGGCAACGCGCGCCGACCACAGGGGCGCCGCACAGTCAGGACAGCGGGCCCGGCCCCGGGCAGGGGCCGGGCCCGACGAACGCACAGGAACGGTGGAACATGGCCGCGAACCGCCGCCCCACCCTGGCCGATGTCGCCAGAGAAGTGGGCGTCAGCGCCAAGACGGTGTCCCGGGTGCTCAACGAGGACGGGCCGAGTTCCCCGCAGACCCGCGAACGCGTGCACGCCGCGGTCGCCAAGCTCGGCTTCCAGCCGAACCTGATGGCCCGCAACATCCGCGTCGGAGGCCCCGACACCACCGTCGGCCTGGTCGTGCCCGACCTCGGCAACCCCTTCTTCGGAACCGTCGCCGGCGGCATAGAGGACCTCGTGCGCAGCCGGGGGCTCACCCTGCTCATGGGCTCGTCGGACGAAGACCCGGAGCGGGAAAGGGCGTTGATCCAGACCTTCCTCGCCCGGCGCGTCAGCATGCTGATGGTCGTCCCCGCGTTCGGAGCCGATCACGGCCATCTCAAGGCGGCGCGCGCGGCCGGTCTGCCGGTGGTGTTCCTCGACCGGCCGGGCGTCGGGCTGTCCGCCGACTGCGTGGTCAGCTCCAACCGGGCCGGCGTCCACGCGGGCGTCTCCCACCTCATCGCCCGCGGCCACCGCCGGATCGGCTTCGTCGGAGACCTTCCCGCCAAGCTCTACACCCGGCGCGAGCGGCTCGCCGGCTACCGCGAGGCGCTCGCCGAGGCCGACCTGCCCTACGACCGGACCCTGGTGACCGGCGCCCACAGCCAGGACGGAGCCGCCGCCGAGACCACCGCCCTCCTCGACCTGCCGCATCCCCCCACCGCCCTGTTCGCGGCGAACAACATGACGGCCCTCGGAGTCATCGCCCAGCTCACCCGCGCGGGACGCAAGGACGTCGCGCTGGTGACCTTCGACGACCTGCCGCTCGCCGAAGTCCTCGAACCGGCCCTGACCGTCGTGGCCCAGGACCCCGCGGCCATAGGCGAGGCGGCGGCCAGGACCGCCCTCGCCCGCCTGGACGGCGACCGCTCCCGCGCCCGGACCGTCATGGTCCCCACCCGTCTGGTGGTCCGCGGCTCCAGCGAACTGCCGCCGCGCCCCGCCGGGCAGGCACCGGCCGGACGGGATCTTCGCCCGGCGCGCCGATGAGCCGGGTGCGCACACGGTCGGACCGCCGGACCTCGGACACCGCCGCGGCGAGGTCGTCCGGGCGGCGCGGGCGAGGCCGCCGACGTCATCCGCGACCTCGCCACCGAGTGGACGGCCCCGCCCCGCTCACCTCCCCGACTGGAGGGCGCCCCAGGTGCCGGCGCCGACGATGCCGTCGACCGTCAGGGCGCGTGAGGACTGGTAGTCGCGCACGGCCTGGTCGGTCCCCGGGCCGAAGGCGCCGTCGACGGCCACCGTCCGGCCGAGCGCGGCGGTCAGGGCGCGCTGGAGTCGGGTGACGGCTTCTCCCGTCGAGCCGTTCTGGACGGTGGGGGTGGATCCGCGGGACAGCAGGGCGGTCCAGGTCTTCGGCCCGATCGCTCCGTCGGCGGTGAGTCCCGTGCCGGTCTGGAAGTCCTCGGTGGCGGTGGTCGTGGAGGCGCCGAAGATCCCGTCCGGGGCGCCCGGGTCGTATCCGGCGGCCTTGAGCAGGCACTGGGCCGCCTTGACCCGGTCACCGGTCGAGCCGCTCTGGACGGTGGGGTACGCGGTGAAGTCGAGGTTCGTCCCTGTGCAGGTGGGCGCGGGCGGTGTGCCGGTGCCCACGTCCAGGTAGTCGCGGTCGATGTTGATCGAGTAGCCGCCGTAGGACTCGGTGACCTCGCCCGCGTACTGGTGGACGCGCTGGTGGCCGGCCCAGTAGGCGGACGGAACGTAGGAACCGGTGTTGGTGTCGGCGGCGCCGTTCCACCAGGCGTAGAAGATGTCGTCGACCCGCGTGTAGGCGCTGTTGCCGTACTCGCTGGCGGCGTCCTTGATGCCGGAGGACGCGCTGGAGTAGAAGCCCGACAGATAGCCGCCGCTGTGCAGCCGCTCGGTCCAGCCGGACAGGTACGACAGGACGGACGCCTTGCAGGAGGCCGTGGAGGCGTACCCCTCGATGTCGCTGTAGACGGCGCTGCCCGCCGGGATGCCGAGGTTCGCCGCGGCGGTGAGGGCGGCCGCCGCCGCGGCGACGCCCTGGGACTTGGCCGTGGCGGGGTCGGTGGACATCTTCAGCGAGAAGCTGGTGCACGGGGCCTGGCGGCCGACGTCGATGGGGATCAGCCGCCATCCGTTGCCGGTCTGAGCGGTCACCCAGCTCGCGGTCAGGTTCGGCTGCGCGCAGCCGCGGAAGGAGCCGCTGATGTAGACGCCGACCGCACTGTACGGCGAGCCGGCCTGCCAGGCGTTCATGGCGGCCTGGGACGGCGCGGCGCAGGTGTCGAAGCCCTTGCCCAGGTAGCTGCCGGGTTGCGGCCCGGCCGCGGTCAGGGGAGTGGCGTCGGGCCGCTGGGCGGTGCGGGGCAGCTCGGTGCGCCTGGCACCCGGGGTGAGCTCCGCCGAGGCCAGGACGCCCCGCACCAGGTGCTCGGTCGCCGGGGTGTGGGCGGCGGTGACGAGCACACCGGCGTCCTCGACCGCGATCTGGATGGTGTCGTTGCTGGACACGGCGGTCGGGGCGGTGGCCCTGCCGCGCGGGGTCCTCGCGGTCGCCGCCGTCGCCTGCCCGGCGGAACGGGCGGTGAGGGGCTCCACGACGATGCCCGCCGTACGGCCCACGAGGTGTGCGGGGCAGTCGCTCTGCTCGGCGGGCTCGCCCAGGTAGACGGCGGGCCGGTCGAATCGGATACAGGCCCGCGGACTCTCGGCCAGATCGACGACCTGCCAGTCGGCGGGGACCTCGATGCGGTAGCCGTGGTAGCTGACGGCCTGTCGGCCGGCCCCGGGCGGGGAGGCGGCCGAGGCGGATCCGGGCACGGCGAGCGCGCCGGATCCGGCGAGCACCGCCAGCGCGGCCGTTCCGGCACGGACGCGCCAGGGGATGCGGGAGGACATCAGGGCACTCCTACTCGATGCGGGGAGGGGGAGAGAGGGGTGGGGCGGGTCTGCTCGGGGCAGGGATGAGCGGTGCCCGTCCGCGGGGCCTGAGCCTTGCCGGCCGTGCGCCCCGCGGGCGGTGCGAGCTCTCCCCGGGGCCGGAGCCGGTCAGGGGAGGGCCCGGCGTCCGTGTCGTGCGTGCGGGTCAGACGCCGCAGTCGGGCGCGGACCAGGAGCGGCTGGTGCGTCCGTCCACGTGGGTGTGGTCGTTGTGGTCGGGGTAGCCGGGGCCGAAGATTCCGCCGAAACCGTGGTGGCGGGCCCGCTGCGCCAGCGTGCACAGCGACGGGCTGCCGGTCAGGTCGGCGGCGTCACCGTACAGGTGCCGGCTGTTCGAGGCGCCGCCCACCGCGCTGTTGCAGGCGTGCGAGCGGAATCCGCTGGTCACGGTCAGCGGCACGTCACCCAGGGCGTGGCGCATGGCCTCCAGCTTCCACATCGTCCGTAGGGCGTTGGCCTTGGCCGTCGCGGCGCCGACCGCTCCACCGGACCAGTCGGAGTTGCACTTGTTCAGCTCGGCGTAGGTGAAGTGGACAGGGGTGCAGTCCGGGTCCTGCAGGGCGTAGATCCTGCTGAACGTCTGGGGACCGGCGACGCCGTCCGCGGGCAGCCCGTACGCCTGCTGAAAGCGGGTCACCGCGGCCTTGGTGGCCGGGCCGAAGGAGCCGTCGGCGGCGATGACCTCGCCGTACGCGGCATGTCCGGCCACGCGGATCTGCAGCTGCGTCACGTCGGAGCCCGACATGCCCTCGGACAGGGTGCGGCCCCAGGTGTAGCACTCGTCGGCCTGGGCGGAACCGGCCGTGGACAGCATCCCACCCAGCATTGCCACCATGACCATGACAATCGAGAGGGTGAGTTGGATCGTGCGCCGAAGCATCGCGTCTCCGTCCTGAGTTCCTGAGTTCCGATTCCCCGCCGAGGGGCTGAGGCGAGTGTGAGGCCTGTGAGCGCTGCGTGTCCACAACGTCACCGTCCGCCACAGGACCAGACCTTCGGAACCACCCGTCCGCACGCAGCCGGTCATGGTGACGCCGGTCGCGCACCGGGCCGGACGTGCGCCGTTCCGCGGAATCGGACGCGCGCTCGGCCCGGTGTGTCACATCGGGTCCGGTGCTACATCTGCTTCAGCTCGGCGTACACCGCCTCCGCGATGGCCGCCGTCGCGTGCTCCGCGAACAGGATCGTGTAGTGGTTGGTGTCGTCGACCCGGCGGGTGGTGATCCGGTCAGGGGAGAGGTCGCCCGCGGCCAGACGCCCCTCGTCGTAGAGCCCCTGAGGCTCGTTCATCACTCCTCGCTCCGCCCAGAGCATGGTGCCGCGCACCTCCGGCCGGTGGATGGCGGCCAGCGTCTCGGGGTCGCCGATGGGGCCCGCGCCGTCGGCACGGATCGCGTCCAGCACGCAGCTGCTGCGTATCTCGGGCGGCTCGCCGGCCACGTCGCGGTCCACGTACGCCTCGACGTGCGGGCCCCAGTGGGCCGTGAAGGCCGGGTGCTCACGGAAGAGCGCGCGGTACGCCTCCCCGTCCGGGAAGGTCGTCCTGAGCCGGCGCATCGCCGGGCCGATGACCGACTCGATCACCTCGTCGAGGTTCGCGCCGCCCGGAATCGGGAATCCGAGGCCACCGTCGACGAGGACCACGCGCGGGAAGCGCTCCGGGTGCCGCGCGGCGGCCACCGCGGTGGTGAAGCCCCCCAGGGAGTGGCCGAGGAGCAGTGCCTGACGCAGGCCCAGGTGATCGAGGAGGGCGAGGACGTCCTCGGCGTGGGCCTGGATGCCGTAGGGAGCCGGCAGACCGGCGCTGTGGGCCCGGCCGCGCAGGTCCGGGGCGTACAGGTCGATGTCGCCGAGCCGCTCGGCGACGGCACCGAAGATCAGGCTGTTGCCCGTGATGCCGTGCACGGCGACGACCGCGGGCCCGTCGCCCGGCCAGCGGGTCACGGCGAGGTCGCCTCCTCGTACGGGGACGGCGAGTTCCTCCGGAGTGCGCGTGGTCATGCGGACCTCTCCCATCTGTTCGGTCTCCTCCTGGCCGGCGCGGCGAGACCGCCCGCGGCCCTGGAGACGGTCGGCACGAAGCGTGTCCCGAGACCGGGCACGGGTTCAAGGCCTGGGCCCCGGGCCGGCAGCCACCGGCCGCGGCCGGTGAGGACCGCACCGCCGATGGCCGGCCCTCCCCGGCGGGTGCCTCCGCCGACGAGCACGGCAAGGCCGCCGGCCGGGACCGGGCGGAAGCATCCCCCCGGCCCCGGCCGGCCGCGGATCAGACGCAGGCGTTCCCGTTGAGAGTGAAGCCCGCGGGGGAGGGGTTCGAGCCTGTGTGGGTGCCCTGCACACCGAAGTTCACGCTCGTACCGGGGGCGATCGCCCGGTTCCAGCCGGCGTCGCGGGCGCTGACGGCGGTGCCGCTCTGGGTGACGGTGGCGTTCCAGGCGCTCGTGACGCGCTGGCCGCCCGGGTACGCCCAGGCCAGCTGCCAGCCGTCCACGGCCGTCGGACCGGTGTTCTTGACGGTGACGGTCGCGGTGAAGCCGGTGTTCCAGACGTTGTTCACCGCGTACGTCACCGTGCAGGCGGCGGTGGGCGGTTCGCCGCCGGTGGAGGTCCGCTCGGCGGCGTAGGCGGCGAGCCAGGCCAGCGGGGCGTTCCAGTTGATCGCCACCTCGTTGGTGGAGTACGAGCCGATGTCGTCGATGTAGCAGGCGGCGGGCGCGCAGCCGGTCAGTTCCTCCTGCGCGACCGGGTCCTGGAGCGCGCTGTTGGGACCGCCCGCGAGCGACCCGGCCGGAGGGTGGGGCAGGGAGGCGTCCAACTGGTGGGCCCAGAAGCGGTGGTGCTGGTTCTGCGAGGACCTCTCGCCGTGGCCGGTCACGTACGACACGCCGAGGGCGTTGCGGCCGAGCAGGTAGTCCATGGTCTCCAGCGCGCCGGCTCGGTAGCGCCCGTCGCCCGTCAGCTCGCCGGCGACGGCCATGACGATCGCGTCGCCGGCGACTTCGCCGTTCGAGCCCCAGAAGTACCCGTCCGCCGGGACGGGCACGGCGAAGCCCTGGGCGGCCATCCTGGACAGGTGGCCGTCGGCGGCCGCCGTCACCGAGGCCCTGATCCGGGCCAGGTCGGACGCGGGCAGGCCGTTGGGGACGGTGGCCAGGACGAGCCGGCCGAGCGCGGCGGTGTCCGCCCAGCCGAAGCCGTACGGGCTGAACGCGTCGGCGGAGGTGTGCCAGGGCGAGGAGGTGGCCGCGTCCCGGTAGGCGCTCTCGCCGGTCGTCGCGTACAGCTCGGCGGCCGCCCAGTAGAACTCGTCGGTGACCCGCGTGTCGTCGTAGGCTCCGCCGCCCGTGCCGTCCGAGCCCGGCGCGTACAGGGCGGGGTCGGTCCGCGCGGCGGTCCAGGCCCGGCGGGCGGCCGACAGGCACCGGTCGGCGTACGCGGAGTCGTACGGACGGAAGACCCGGGCGCACTGCGCGGCGGCCGCCGCCAGGTTGAGGGTCGCCGCCGTGGACGGCCGGTGCAGTTCGCGGGGCTGCGGGTCCTGGTCGGGACGCAGCGGCATGCCGGTCCAGGCCGCGTCGTGGACCTTGTGGAAGGCCATGCCCGCGTACGGCCTCCCCTCGGGCACCTGCATGCGCATCAGGAAGTCGAGCTCCCACCGCGCCTCGTCGAGGACGTCGGGTATTCCGTTGCCGCGTTCGGGGACGCGCAGGGTCGAGTCGCCCAGCGCGGCCTCCCCGCCGGCCCGCTTGGCCCGCTCGAAGGAGTTGACGACCAGCCAGGCGGAGATGCCGCCGTTGACCACGTACTTGCCGTGGTCGCCCGCGTCGTACCAGCCGCCCCTGACGTCCTGCGTGTAGTCGCACACGGCGGCCTGGCACGGCACGGCCGTGTCGCCCTGGTTGGGCGCGGTGCCGAGGTGTCCGGCCGGGCGCGCGTAGGCGGAACCCACCAGGGAGGCGTCGATCGCGATGCCGCTGCGCTGGTGGTGGAAGAACGCCATCGAGTCGGAACGCAAGGTGTCGTAGAGGTCCGCGCGGATGTCGAAGGGTGCGCTGCTGCCGCCGTCCACGGACAGGACGTATCCCGAGCCCGTGTTCCGGTACGAGGAGAAGTCGGCCACCTGGACGGACTGCCCGGAGGGGGTGTCCGCGCCGTGCGGGACGGTCGATCCGGAGGCGACCAGGGCACCGGACGCGTTCCGCAGCTGCCAGGGGAGCGCCTGCGTCGCCGTGGTGACGACGGTGGCGCGCTTGGGCCCGTCGGGCAGGTAGCCGACCTGGTTGACGCGTACGGCCGTGGTCGCCGCGGTGGCGGCGGGGACGTCCGCGGCGGCCGGCGAGGACGCGAGGCCGCCCAGGAGGAGGGTGCCCGTCAGCAGGGCGGCGGAGAGGCGTGACGAACGCGAGGGTGGCATGTGCGGCTCCTGTGTGTCGTCGGGGGGAATCAGCAGGGCGAGTCGGTCCGCGTGAGCAGGCCCGTCCGTCGGGAAGCCGGAGGCGGTCCCCTCCGCCCGGCCGGGACACCGCCGGAGGACCGCGCCTTAATGAGGTGAGCATGTCAAGCAGACCCTCTCCCCCTCCTGGGTGGGAGCGCTCCCAAGCGAGGGGGCGTCGAACACCGGTCGAGGGAGGGGGATCTGAGCGCACATTAGTGAGGCCCGCCCCCCACCGTCAACGGGAGGGACGGGGGCGGCGCGAAGCCGGCCGCCCGGCCGGTCCCCGGGACGCGACGCTCGTGCGGGTAGCGTTCGGCGCAATGGTGCAGGCGGTCGACCGCCGCGACGGAAGGACCCGATTCTGAACCCCCAGCTCGCGGAGGCCCTGTCCGTGGCCCTGCTCGTCCTCGTGCTGGCCTGTGCGGTCATCCGCCCCTTCGGGTGGCCGGAGGCGGTCGTGGCCGTCCCGGCCGCGGCCCTGGTGATCGTCACCGGGGCCATCTCCCTCGACGACGCCCTGGCCGAGGCGGAACGGCTCGGGCCGGTGATCGGCTTCCTGGCGGCCGTACTGGTGCTGGCCCAGCTCTGCGACGACGAGGGGCTGTTCCAGGCCTGCGGGGCGTGGATGGCGCGCACGGCGGCGGGCCGGCCGCGCCGGCTGCTCGCCCAGGTGTTCCTGGCGGCATCGGCGATCACCGCCGTCCTCAGCCTGGACGCCACGGTCGTGCTCCTGACCCCGGTGGTCTTCGCCACCGCGGCCCGCATCGGCGCCCGCCCGAAGCCGCATGTGTACGCCTGCACCCACCTGTCGAACACGGCCTCCCTGCTGCTTCCCGTCTCCAACCTCACCAACCTCCTGGCCTTCGCGGCCAGCGGGCTCACCTTCACCCGGTTCGCCGCCCTGATGGCCCTGCCGTGGGCAGCCGCGATCGCCGTCGAGTACCTGGTCTTCCGGCGCTTCTTCGCCACCGACCTGGACGCGGGAGCACAGGCCCCCGCCGCCGTCGAACCGCCGCCGCTGCCGCTGTTCGCCCTGGTGACCGTGGGATGCACGCTCGCGGGCTTCGTACTGACCTCGGTGGTCGGCGTCGACCCGGCGTGGGCCGCCCTGGGAGGGGCGCTCGCCCTCGCCGTACGGGCCCTCGTCCGTCGCCGCACCACTCCCCGCGCGCTGGTCCGCGCCGCCTCCGTGCCCTTCCTCGCCTTCGTCCTGGCCCTCGGGGTCGTGGTCCTGGCAGTGGTGGACAACGGTCTCGACGAGGCCCTGGGACACCTGATCCCCGACGGCACCGGCCTGCCGGAACTTCTCGCCCTCGCCGGACTGGCCGCCGTCCTCGCGAACGTCATCAACAACCTGCCCGCGGTCCTGGTCCTCCTGCCGCTGACCGCCCCGTCGGGGCCCGGTGCCGTCCTCGCCGTCCTGCTCGGGGTGAACATCGGCCCCAACCTCACCTACGCCGGCTCGCTGGCCACCCTGCTGTGGCGGCGCATCGTCCACGCCCACGACGGCGAGGTGGAGCTGAAGGAGTTCACCCGGCTCGGCGTGTACGCGGTGCCCACGAGCCTGGTCGCCGCCGTACTGTCACTGTGGCTCTCGCTGACCGTCATCGGAGGAGGCTGACCCATGGCCGTGGTCGTCTGGATCGTCGAGGGCACCTGGCGCGCCTGCGTGGACGCCGCCCGCGCGCACACCCCGGCGGACGCCGACGTCGTCCTCCTGCACGTCACCCCCGCCGACGTCCCGGGCGCCGCACACGGCGCCTTCGCCGGGCTCCTCGGCCGCGGCCACCCCGCGGGGCACCGCCCGGCCGAAGGCTGGGGGAGGGACCCCGGCACGCGACTGGAACACCTCGCCGCCGCCTCCGCGCGGCAGCTGCTCCAGGACGCCGCCGACCGCCTCGACCGCCCCTGCACGCGTACCGAACGCACCGGCCGCGTCGAACGCGAGGTCGTCGCCGCGGCCGAGGGCGGCGACCTGCTGATCCTGGCCAGGGACGGCGACCGCACCCACCTCGGACCGCACAGCCTCGGCCCCGCCGCACGCTTCGTCGTGGACCACGCCCCCTGTCCGGTGCTGCTCGTGTGGCCCGAACCGCCGCCGGGGCTGCCCACCATGCCGCCCCCTCCTCCGCCCCGCACCGGCTGACGGGCGACGAACCGCCGGCCACCGGCGTGGCCGGCCGCGCGACCCGATCCCGTGCGCATCCGGCCCACGGGCGAGAGGCTTCCCGTGGCCGACGCGGACGGGGGACGCTCGCCGCGGCCCGGTGTCGAGGACGTCGACAGGGACCGGAACGCCCGGGTGGACGGGCCGAGGGCACCGGATCCGATGAGGCCGCCCGTGAACCGGGCAGCGGGCACGCCTCGCGGACAACGGCGGCCGCGCCCCCTCCCGCCGCGGTGACGGTGCCGGCCCTCCGGCGGGGGCGCGTGAGCGCGACGCAAGTCGACGCCTCCTCCGGCTCGCGTGCACGGAAGGACAGCTACGGGTGTTAACGCTCACAACTTTTAGGTCGATCCTCGACGTCAGGGCGCATCGGGACTGTGGGTGAGGCAGGGATGCCTCGATCCGGGCGGGCCGTTCGGAGG
Organism: Streptomyces sp. NPDC004266; assembly: GCF_042874095.1. Lineage (NCBI taxonomy): Bacteria > Bacillati > Actinomycetota > Actinomycetes > Kitasatosporales > Streptomycetaceae > Streptomyces > Streptomyces sp. NPDC004266. The sequence continues at coordinate 162,051 of NZ_JBIAMM010000008.1, read as the reverse complement.
GTCGAGGAGCCCCCGGCCACTGGGCACCCTCCTGGCTTCCCGGGTCTTCCCGTGCTCCACCGGCCGATTCGCTCCCGTGCGTCAAGAACGGGTAACAGCCGTACGAGCCCTTGAGTTACAAGTCTGTTAGCGCTCACAATGTGTCGCGTTCGCCGGCTCACCGAGCGTCGGGGCCGCGCTTCGTCCTGCCCCGCCCGGCTCAACCACCCCTGCGCAGCCACGCCTTCACGGGGCCCGTCTCCTTCGGGGCTCCGCCTGGTACGACGCACGTCCCGAGAGGAACCACGACATGGCCCACAGAGCCCTCCGCGTCATCGCCGCCGCCGCCCTGGCCGGCGGTGTGCTGACCGCCTGCACCACCGAGCCCGCGACCACCGGCACCACCGGCGGCACCGGCAAGGGCTCCTCCGACGGCAAGCTGGTGCTCGGGTTCGCCCAGGTAGGAGCCGAGAGCGGCTGGCGCACCGCCAACACCAAGTCCGTACGCGAGGCGGCCGAGAAGGCCGGCATCACGCTGAAGTTCTCCGACGCGCAGCAGAAGCAGGAGAACCAGATCAAGGCGATCCGCACCTTCATCCAGCAGAAGGTGGACGTGATCGCCTTCTCGCCGGTGGTGGAGTCCGGCTGGGACACCGTCCTGAAGGAGGCCAGGAACGCCGGCATCCCGGTGATCCTCACCGACCGCGCCGTCGACTCGCAGGACACCTCCCTCTACCGGACCTTCCTCGGCTCCGACTTCGTCAAGGAGGGGCAGGAGGCCGGCAAGTGGCTCGTGAAGGAGTACGAGGGAACCTCCGACCCGGTCAACGTCGTCGAGCTCCAGGGCACGACCGGCTCCGCCCCCGCCAACGACCGCAAGGCGGGCTTCGCCGAGGCGATCAAGGGCGACCCCAAGTTCAAGGTCGTCGCCTCCCAGACCGGGGACTTCACCCGCGCCAAGGGCAAGGAGGTCATGCAGGCCTTCCTCAAGTCCCACGAGGACATCGACGTCCTGTACGCCCACAACGACGACATGGCCCTGGGCGCCATCCAGGCCATCGAGGAGGCGGGCAGGAAGCCGGGCACCGACATCAAGGTGATCTCCGTCGACGGCATCAAGGACGCCTTCGTCGCCATGCAGGAGAAGAAGATCAACGTGGTGGTCGAGTGCAACCCGCTCCTCGGCGACCAGCTGATGGAACTCGCCAAGAAGGTCGCGGCCGGCGAGGACGTGCCGCGACGGGTCGAGACCGAGGAGGGCGTCTTCACGCAGGACCAGGCCGCCGCCGCCCTGCCCGGCCGCCAGTACTGACCCACCGCCCGCACGCACCGGGGGCGGCCCTCGCGCCGCCCCCGGACCCCTCAGGAGAGGAGGGCGGATGGCAGCCCCACCCACCCCCCGCACACCCACCCGCACCGACCGGCCGGTCCTGGAGGCCCGCGGCATCCGCAAGGCGTTCCCCGGCGTCCTCGCCCTCGACGGCGTGGACCTGCGCCTCTTCCCGGGCGAGGTCCACGCGCTCATGGGCGAGAACGGCGCCGGCAAGTCCACCCTCATCAAGGTGCTCACCGGGGTCCATCCGCCCGACGCGGGAACCGTCACCATCGACGGGGACCAGCGGCGGTTCTCCGAACCCCTGGAGGCCCAGCACGCCGGAATCAGCACGGTCTACCAGGAGGTGAACCTGTGCCCCAACCTCTCCGTCGCCGAGAACATCCTCATCGGCCGTGAACCCCGGCGCCTGGGACTCGTCCACTGGAAGGCCCTCCACGCGCGCGCCGAGCGGCTCATCACCGAGCTCGAACTCGACCTCGACGTCCGCGCGCCGCTGAGCGCGCACTCGATCGCCGTGCAGCAGCTCGTCGCGATCGTGCGCGCCGTGGACGTCCAGGCGAAGGTCCTCGTCCTCGACGAGCCCACCTCCAGCCTCGACCGCGACGAGGTCGCCCAGCTCTTCACGCTCGTACGCCGGCTCCGCGACCGGGGCGTCGCGATCCTCTTCGTGACCCACTTCCTCGACCAGGTCTTCGACCTGTGCGACCGGGTCACCGTCCTGCGCAACGGCCGCCTCGAAGGCGAGTACCGGATCGACGAGCTGACCCCCGTCACCCTCGTCCACCGCATGGTCGGCGGCGAACTCCGCACCCTGGACGAGCTCGCCGAGACCTCCCAGACCGGCACCGCCACCACCGGCGACCGGACGGACGTCCCCTTCCTGAGCGCCGCCGGACTCGGCAGGGCCGGGTCAGTCCAGCCGTACGACCTCGACATCCACCGCGGCGAGGTCATCGGCCTCGCCGGACTCCTCGGCTCGGGACGCACGGAGGCGGCCCGGCTCCTCTTCGGCGCCGACCACGCCGACGAGGGAGAGCTGCGGATCCACGGCGAACCCACCGCGCTGCGCTCCCCGCGCACCGCCATCGCCCGCAAGATCGCCTTCTGTTCGGAGAACCGCAAGGCCGAGGGCCTCATCGGCGAACTCACCGTCCGCGAGAACATCGTGCTCGCCCTCCAGGCCGCGCGCGGCTGGACCAAACCCCTCTCCCGCGCCCGGCAGGACGAGATCGCCGCCCGGTGGATCGAGGTCCTCGACATCCGCCCGGCCGCCCCCGAGGCCCAGGTCCGCAACCTCAGCGGCGGCAACCAGCAGAAGGTGCTCCTCGCCCGGTGGCTGCTCACCGATCCCGAGCTGCTCATCCTGGACGAACCCACCCGGGGCATCGACATCGGCGCGAAGACGGAGATCCAGCGCCTGGTGACCCGGCTCGCCGCGGAGGGAACGGCGGTCCTCTACATCTCCGCCGAGCTGGAGGAAGTCCTGCGGCTGAGCCACCGGGTCGGCGTCCTGCGCGACCACCGCCTCGTCGCCACCCTCCCCAACGACACGACCCTGACGCCCGACCGCATCCTGGGCACCATCGCCACCGGAGCCACCTCATGACCCCACCTGACGACACCGGCGCCGGTACGCGTCCGGCCCGGGCCCCCGGCACCCGGCGGCTCACCGGACACCCTCTGTTCTGGCCCGCCGCCGTCCTCGCCGCCCTGCTGCTCGGAAACGTCGCGCTCACCCACGACTTCCTCGCCGTCCGCGTCCAGAACGGGCACCTGTACGGCAGCCTCGTCGACATCCTCCAGTTCGGCGCCCCGCTGATCCTCGTCTCGCTCGGCATGACGCTGGTCATCGCGACCCGGGGCATCGACCTCTCGGTCGGCTCGACGGTCGCCATCGCCGGAGCCCTCGCGTGCGAGCACATCGCCTCGGCGGCCGATCCCGGCAGCCTCTCCACCGTGTTCACCGCGATCGTGATCGCGCTCGGCGTCGCCGCTGCGATCGGCCTGCTCAACGGCTTCCTCGTCGCCCGTCTCGGCGTCCAGCCCATCGTCGCCACACTGGTGCTCATGGTCGCCGGGCGGGGGGTGGCCCAGCTCATCACCGACGGTCAGATCATCAGCGTGTCCAGCCCCGCCTACAAGATGATCGGCGGCGGCTACTGGCTCACCCTCCCCTTCGCCGTCCTGCTCGCCGCCACGCTCGTCGCCCTGACATCCCTCGTCACCCGGCGGACCGCCCTCGGCATGCTCATCGAATCGGTGGGCGGCAACCCGGTGGCGAGCCGTCTCGTCGGCATCCGGGCGTCCGGACTCCTCGTCACCGTGTACGTCGTCAGCGCCCTGTGCGCCGCGGTGGCCGGCCTGATGATCAGCTCCAACGTGTCCAGCGCCGACGGCAACAACGCGGGCCTCTGGATCGAACTCGACGCGATCCTCGCCGTCGTCGTCGGCGGCACCGCCCTCACCGGCGGCCGCTTCTCCCTCGGCGGCACGGTCCTCGGCGCCCTGATCATCCAGACCCTCTCGACCACGATCTACACCCTCGGCGTACCGCCGGAGACCACCCTCGTGTTCAAGGCGCTGGTCGTCATCGTCGTCTGTCTCGTCCAGTCGCCCGCGTTCCGCGCACGGCTCTCCCGCAAGCGCGGCAGGCGCGGACCGGTCGCACCGGTGCCGGCCCCCGCCGCCGACGTGACGGCCCGCCGGCAGGAGGTCCACCCGTGAGCACCACCCCCGGCTCCCTCACCAAGCCGCTCCAGCGGTTCTCGGCGCGGCACGCCACCCGCCTCCCGCTCATCGTGACGGCCACCCTGCTGGTCGCGATGTTCTCGGTCGGCTCCCTGAACTACGAAGGCTTCTTCTCCGCGCAGGTCCTGCTCAACGTCCTCATCGACAACGGCTTCCTGCTCGTCGTCGCCATCGGCATGACCTTCGTCATCCTCACCGGCGGCATCGACCTGTCCGTCGGCTCCATGGTGGCCCTCTCCACCATGCTGACGGCCTGGCTCGTCGAACAGAACGGCCTGCCGCTCGCCCTCGCGGTGCCCGTGGTCCTGCTCGTCGGGGCCGGCGGCGGAGCCCTCATGGGCTGGGTCATCCACGCCTTCGAGATCCAGCCGTTCATCGTCACCCTCGCGGGCATGTTCCTCGCCCGCGGCCTCTGCTACATGATCAGCACCGAGTCCATCTCCCTCACGGACCCGACGACCACGCGGATCGCGCAGACCCGGGTGCTCCTGCCCGGCGGCCTGTTCGTCTCGCCCGCCGTGGTCATCGCCCTGGTGGTCCTGGCCGTCGCCTTCGTCGTCCTGCACCACACCCGCTTCGGCCGCACCGTCTACGCCCTGGGCGGCAACGAGTCCTCGGCCCGCCTCATGGGCCTGCCCGTGGGACGCACCAAGATCGCGGTCTACGCCGTGAGCGGTCTGTGCTCCGCCCTCGGCGGCCTGCTGCTCACCTTCTACATGCTGTCCGGCTACGCCCTGCACGCCGTCGGCATGGAACTCGACGCCATCGCCGCCGCCGTCATCGGCGGGACGCTGCTCACGGGAGGCTCCGGCTTCGTCCTGGGAACCGCGCTGGGCGTGACCGTCCTCGGCCTGATCCAGACCATCATCAGCTTCCAGGGCACGCTCAGCTCCTGGTGGACGCGCATCGTCATCGGCGGCCTGCTGTTCGTCTTCATCCTCCTCCAGCGCCTCTTCGGCGGAGCCCGTACGGCGGAATGACCCGCCCCGGCCACCTGACGACCGCGCCCGGAACGGGGGCAGGGACTCCCTGCCCCCGTTCCGGGCCGCACCCCACTCCGGACAAGGAACTCCCATGAACCCGTCGACGCCCGCCTCCGCAGCGCCCGCCTTCACCGGAGGACCGCCGGTCCGCGAACTCTGCCCGGACGCGGGGGAGCGCTGGACCTTCGGCTTCCCCGGCGGACTCACGGCGGAGGTGCACACCCGCGGCGCCCGCCTCCACGCACTGTGGGTGCCCGACCGCCACGGCACCCCGGCCGACGTCGTCCTCTCTCCCCGCGACCCGGCCCTCACCGCCACCGCCGCCCGGTACTTCGGCTCCACCATCGGCCGCTACGCCAACCGCATCGCGCACGGCCGCTTCTCCCTGGGGACGGAGACGTACCAGCTGACCACGCAGGAGGGCGGCCACAGCCTGCACGGCGGTACGGACGGCTTCGACACCCGGCTCTGGGAAGCCGAGAGCGTGCACACCCCCGAGTGGACCGGCGTGCTCCTGCACCTGCGCAGCCCCGACGGCGACCAGGGTTTCCCGGGCAACCTCGACGTCACCGTCAGCTGTCTCGTCGGCCGCGGGGACGAACTCGCCTTCTCGTACGCGGCGGTCACCGACGCTCCCACCCTGGTCAACCTCACCAACCACGCCTACTTCAACCTGGAGGGAGAGGGCTCCGGCGACATCCTCGGCCACGAACTGGCCGTCGACGCCTCCCACTACACCCCGGTCGACGCGGATCTCATCCCCGCCGGCGACCATCTCCCCGTCGCCGGAACCGCGTTCGACCTCCGTCGGCCGCTCGGGATCGCCGAGGCCCTCGCGCGGCCCGGCACGGACGGCGGGTACGACCACAACTTCGTCCTGAGCCCGCGCGCCGACGGCGCCCTCCGCCGCGCCGCCGTCCTCCATGCGCCGGCCACCGGCCGCCGCATGGAGGTGCTCACCACGGAGCCCGGCATCCAGGTCTACAGCGCGGGGCAGTTCGACGGCACGGTCCTCGGCAAGAGCGGTACGCCGTACCGCGCGGGCGCCGGGATCGCCCTGGAGACCCAGCACTTCCCCGACTCCCCGAACCGCCCCGACGACCCGTCGACGGTGCTGCTCCCCGGCGAGGAGTTCCGGTCGAGGACGGTCCTGCGGTTCCGTACCGGCGCCTGAACCCTCGACCCGTACACACGACGTGGCCGTGGCCCCCGGGGGGGGGGCCCCCGCGGGGCCGGCCCCCGGGGGGGGGGGGGGGGCGCCGCCCCCCGGGGGGGGGGGCCGCCCGGGAAACCGCCCCCCCCCCGCCCCCCCCCGCCCCTTTTGAGCAGCTG
>NZ_JBIAMM010000008.1:0-155663 GCF_042874095.1 Streptomyces sp. NPDC004266 | reverse complement strand
GTGCTGCCCCCCGGCTTGGTGTTCGGGTCGAGGAGGGTCCGGGGGTTCCGTCCCGCCCCCCCACCCCCCCCCCCGCCCCCCCCCCGGGGCGGGGCCCGCGGGGGGGGCGCCCCGGGGGGCCACGGCCATGTCCAGGGCGGGTGTCAGGCGCCCGCACTGCGCTTGTTCCAGACGTCGAAGCCGACCGCCGCGAGCAGCACCAGGCCCTTGATGACCTGCTGCCAGTCGGTGCCCACCCCGACGAGGTTCATGCCGTTGTTGAGCACGCCGAGGACCAGGCCGCCGATGATCGCTCCCAGGACGGTCCCGACGCCACCGCTCATCGACGCCCCGCCGATGAACGCGGCGGCGATGGCCTCCAGTTCGAAGTTCACGCCCGCCTTCGGCGAGGCCGCGTTGAAGCGCGCCGCGAAGACGAGCCCGGCGAGCGCCGCGAGCATGCCCATGTTGAGGAACACCGCGAAGGTCACCTTCTTGTCCTTGACCCCGGACAGCTTCGCGGCGGGCAGGTTCCCCCCGATCGCGTACACGTGGCGGCCGATCACCGCGTTGCGCATCACGTAGCCGAAGCCCACCAGCAGCGCGGCCAGGATCAGGAGGACCACCGGGGCGCCCTTGTAGCTGGCGAGCAGCAGGGTCGTCACCAGGACGGCGGCGACCAGCGCCGTCACCTTCAGCGCGAACAGGCCCGTGGGGAGCGTCTCCAGGGCGAACTCCCGCTGGCGGCGACGGTCCCGCACCTCCTGGAAGACCACGTAGGCGATCAGCCCCACGCCGAGGAGCAGGGTCAGGTTGTGGTAGTTGGTCCGCGGCCCCGCCTCCGGCAGGAAGCCGTTGGCGATCTTCTGCAGCCCGTCCGGGAACGGGCCGAGCGTCTGCCCCTTGAGGAAGATCTCCGTGAGCCCGCGGAACAGCAGCATGCCGGCGAGGGTCACGATGAACGACGGTATGCCGACGTACGCGATGAAGAACCCCTGCAGCGCGCCGGCGACGGCTCCGAGGAGCAGGGTGAGGAGCACCGCGACGGGCCAGGAGACGTGGTGCTCGACCATGAGCACCGCCCCGATGCCGCCGACCAGGGCCATCAGGGAGCCGACGGACAGGTCGATGTGTCCGGAGACGATGACGATCATCATGCCGATGGCCAGGACGAGGATGTAGCTGTTCTGCAGCACCAGGTTGGAGACGTTGCGCGGCAGCAGGAGGTCGCCGCCCGTCCAGACCTGGAACAGGAGCACGATCAGGCCGAGCGCGAAGAGCATCCCGTACTGGCGCATGTTCCGCCGGACGCCGTCCAGGAGCACCCGGGCCATCGATGCCCCCGTGGACGGGGACCCGCCGCCCGGGGGCGCGGGAGCGGTCGTTTTCGTGCTGACGTCGGTGCTCATGCCTGGTGTCCTTCACTGGAGGCGGCGCCTGCGGTGACCGCCGTCGGTGCGGGGGAGTCCTGCGTCATGTGCCGCATCAGCACTTCCTGCGTGGCGTCCTCGCGGGTGACCTCGCCGGTCAGCCGTCCGGCGGCCATGGTGTAGATGCGGTCGCACATGCCGAGCAGTTCGGGCAGCTCGGAGGAGATGAAGAGGATCGCCTTGCCCTCGGCGGCGAGCCGGTCGATCACGGTGTAGATCTCGAACTTGGCTCCCACGTCGACCCCGCGGGTGGGCTCGTCGAGGATGAGGACGTCCGGTCCGGCGAGGATCCACTTGCTGAGGACGACCTTCTGCTGGTTGCCGCCGGAAAGGCGGCCGACCGGTTCGAGGACGTTCGGCGCCTTGATGTTCATGGTCCGCCGGTACCGTTCGGCCACCTTGCGTTCCTCGTGCCCGTCGACGATCCCGCGGCGGGCGAGGGCGCCGAGGGAGGCGAGCGAGATGTTCCGGCTCACGGAGTCCCCGAGGTCGAGACCGTAGTGCTTGCGGTCCTCGGTGACGTACGCGATGCCGTGGGCGACCGCCTCCGGGACCGTACGCGTCCGCACCTCGCGGCCGTCCCTGAGCACGCAGCCCCGCTCGTAGTGGCCGTAGGAACGGCCGAAGACGCTCATGGCGAGTTCGGTACGGCCGGCCCCCATGAGTCCCGCGACGCCGACGATCTCCCCGCGGCGGACCCGGAGCGAGACGCCGTCGACGACCTTGCGGGCGCGGTCGAGCGGATGCCGTACGGTCCAGTCCCGGATCTCCAGGACGGGTTCGGCGCCGGCCGGACCCTCGTACGGCGTGCGGTCGGGGAAGCGGCTGTCGAGGTCCCGCCCCACCATGCCGCGGATGATGCGTTCCTCGGTGGTGGCGGGGTCCCTGACGTCGAGGGTCTCGATGGAGCGCCCGTCGCGCAGGACGGTGACGGAGTCGGCGATCCGGGCGATCTCGTTCAGCTTGTGCGAGATGATGATCGAGGTGATGCCCTGGCCCTTCAGCTCCCGCATCAGCCGCAGCAGCTTCGCGCTGTCCTCGTCGTTGAGCGCCGCGGTGGGCTCGTCGAGGATCAGCAGGCGGACGTTCTTGGCCAGCGCCTTCGCGATCTCCACGAGCTGCTGCTTGCCGACACCGATGTCCGCGACCCGGGTCTCGGGGTGTTCGTCGAGCCCGACCCGCCTGAGCAGTTCGGAGGCCCGGCGCAGCGCCTCGTGCCAGTCGATGATCCCCCGTCGGGAGGGCTCGTTGCCGAGGAAGACGTTCTCGGCGATCGAGAGGTGGGGAACGAGCGCGAGCTCCTGGTGGATGATGACGATGCCGTGCCGCTCGCTGGCCCTGATGTCCTTGAAGCGGCACGGTTCGCCGTCGAAGAGGATCTCGCCCTCGTAGGTCCCGTGCGGGTGGACGCCGGACAGGACCTTCATGAGCGTCGACTTTCCGGCACCGTTCTCTCCGCACAGGGCGTGCACCTCGCCGCGCTCCACGGACAGGGTCACCTCGGACAGCGCCCTGACTCCGGGGAAGGTCTTGACGATGGACCGCATCTGGAGGATGGGCGTCATCGCAGTGCCCCGGCGTCGATGTAGCCGGAGTCGACCAGGACCTTCCGGTAGTTCGACTTGTCGACGCTGACCGGGTCGAGCAGGAAGGCGGGGACCACCTTCTTGCCGTTGTCATAGGTCGTGTCGTCGTTGATCTGGGGCTTCTTGCCGGCGAGGACGGCGGTCACCATGTCGGCGGCGACCTGTGCGAGTGCGCGCGTGTCCTTGTAGACGGTCTGCGTCTGCTGGCCCGCGATGATCGACTTCACGGAGGCGACCTCCGCGTCCTGGCCGGTGACGATCGGCAGGGGCTTGGCGGCACTGCCGTAGTCGTCGGACTTCAGGGCGGACAGGATGCCGATGGAGATGCCGTCGTAGGGGGAGAGCACGGCGTCGACCCGGGCCGTGGAGTACGAGGAGGTCAGCAGGTCGTCCATGCGCTTCTGGGCCGTCCCTCCGTCCCAGCGCAACGTGGTGACCTGGTTGAGCTGGGTCTGCTGGGAGCGCACGACCAGCTGCTTCTTGTCGAGGTAGGGCTTCAGCACCTTCATGGCGCCGTTGAAGAAGTACTTGGTGTTGTTGTCGTCGTTGGACCCGGCGAACAGTTCGATGTTGAAGGGGCCCTTCTTCGAGCCCGCCTTGAGCCCCAGCTTCTCGACGATGTACGTGGCCTGGAGCTCGCCGACCTTCTCGTTGTCGAAGGAGGCGTAGTAGTCGACGTGCGGGGAGCCCAGGATGAGGCGGTCGTAGGAGATCACCGGGATGTGGGCGTCCGCCGCCTGCCGCAGGACGTTGGACAGCGCCTCGCCGTTGATCGCGGCCACGACCAGGGCGTCGACGCCCTGGGTGATCATGTTCTCGATCTGGGCGACCTGCTGGTCGGGGTCGTCCTCGCCGTACTGCAGGGTCGTGGAGAAGCCGGCCTTCTTCAGGCTCGCGGTCATGTTCCGGCCGTCGGCGATCCACCTCTCGGAGGACTTGGTGGGCATGGCGATGCCGATGGTGAGGTCCTTCTTGTCCTTCGACTCCTGGCTGCCGCCCTCGCTGTTCTGTCCGCAGGCGGTCAGGAGCAGGGCACAGCCGGTGGTCACGGCCAGGAGGGCGGATACGGATCGGAACTTCTTCATGGGCGTTACCTGGCAATCCCGTCGTCGAGGGCGGCTCCGACCGGGGACGGGCTCGGTGGCGGCGCGTGTCCTCGCACCACCGGGACGGCACCGTTCCGGCTGGGCGGCCAGGGCGTCGGCGCCCCGGTCGAGCTAGATTGTTAGCGCTCACAACAGCGTGATACAAGAGGCGCTAAGGTTTTTCTCGCATCGATACACAGCCGTAAGCAGGGAGAAGGGAGGCGAACGTGGCGCATCCCGCGGAAGACGTCCGCCCGCCGACGATGGCCGACGTCGCACGAGAGGCGGGGGTCTCCCACCAGACCGTCTCCCGGGTGCTGAGCGGTCACCCCAACGTGCGCGCGGCCACCCGGGAGCAGGTCACCCTCGCCATCGAGCGGCTCGGCTACCGCCGCAACTCCGCCGCACGCGCCCTGGTGACGCGCCGTACGAGGACGCTGGGCGTCATCGCCGTCAACACCGCCCTGTACGGCCCCGCCAGCACCCTGACCGGCCTGGAGGAGGCGGCCCGGGAGCAGGGCTACCTCGTCTCGACCGTCAGTCTGCGCACCGGAGAGGGGCAGGGGCTCAAGGACGCCATCGACCACCTCGCGGCCTGGGGAGTGGAGGGCGTCGTCGCCATCACCCCGCAGCGCTCGCACGTGCAGGCGCTCGCCGAACTGGACGCGCCCTTCCCCGTGGTCACCGTGGAGGGCGGTCACCAGCTCGACCTGCCCGGCGTCTCCCTCGACCAGGAGCTCGGCGCCCGCATGGTCACCGAGCACCTGCTCGCCGCCGGGCACGGCAACGTCTGGCACGTGGCGGGTCCCGACGACTGGCTGGAGAGCGAGGCCCGCACCGCGGGATGGCGCGCCGTCCTGGAGGAGAGCGGCATCCGGCCTCCGCGCGTGCTGACGGGGGACTGGAGCCCGCTGTCCGGGTACCGGGCGGGACAGGAACTCGCGGGACTCGCCCTGGCCCGCCGCGGGGCGACACCGGTCACGGCGGTCTTCGTCGCCAACGACCAGATGGCGCTCGGCGTCCTGCGGGCGCTGCGCGAGGGAGGGATCCGCACCCCCGCGCAGGTGGCCGTCGCCGGCTTCGACGACATCCCGGAGGCCGAGTTCTTCCCGCCGCCGCTGACGACGGTCCGCCAGGACTTCGCCGCCATCGGACGCCGGAGCATCGGGCTTCTGGTGGACCACATCGAGGGCCGCGCCCGGAAGGCCGAGCACCTCCTGGTGCAGCCGCAGCTCATCATGCGCGCGAGCACACGCCCTCCGGGCGAGGCCTGACGCGCCGGGCGGCTCTCGCCACCGCCTTCTGACCGCCGGTGGCCGGCTCCCTGCCGTCCGCCGGCCGTCGGACGACAGGGAGCCGGCGGCGCACGCGCGCCGGTCCGCCCGTGCGTGCGCGCCCGTCGACCGCTCCGCCCCGCCAGCCGTTCGACCCCACCGGTCGTTCCGCCCTTCTCCGTGACCGCCCCTCTGCGTGACCGCCCTTCTCCGTGACACCCTTCTCCTGCCGGGCCGGTCGCGGCTCAGGGACTGCCCGCGGCGTTCAAGTGAGCGCTCACTTCAGGGGCTTCATTTCTTGCTGAATGTTCTACAGAACCGCACACCACTCTTGTCCAACCCTGTTGTGAGCGTTAACAATCAGGATGCTCCTCCGACCCCCGCTCATGACGAGAGAGACCGCATCGTGACCCCACACGCCCTTTCCGAGCCCGCAGCCCGTCACCATCCCGAGGCCTGCACCGTCGGAGTCGACTTCGGCACCCTCTCCGGGCGCGCCGTCGTGGTCAGGGTCCGGGACGGCGCCGAACTCGGTTCGGCGGTCCACGAGTACCGCCACGCCGTCATCGAGGACCGCCTCCCCTCCACCGGCGTCCCCCTGCGCCCCGACTGGGCCCTGCAGCACCCCGAGGACTGGCGCGACGTCCTGCGCACCGCCGTTCCGGCGGCGGTCGCCGACGCCGGGGTCGACCCCGCCCGCGTCATCGGCATCGCCACCGACTTCACCGCCTGCACGGTCCTGCCGACGGCCCCGGACGGCACCCCGCTCGCCCTGATGCCCGAATGGGCCGACCGCCCGCACGCCTGGCCCAAACTGTGGAAGCACCACGCGGCCCAGGAGCAGGCCGACCGCATCAACGCCCTCGCCCGCGCCCGCGGCGAGAAGTGGATCGCACGGTACGGCGGCAAGATCTCCTCCGAGTGGCAGTACGCGAAGGCCCTGCAGGTCCTGGAGGAGGACCCCGTCGTCTACGCCGCCTGCGCCCGCTGGATCGAGGCCGCCGACTGGATCGTCTGGCAGCTCACCGGCAGCGAGTCCCGCAACACCTGCACAGCCGGCTACAAGGGCATCCACCAGGACGGCGCCTACCCTTCGCCCGGCTTTCTGGCAGGGCTCCACCCGGACTTCGCCGACTTCCCCGCCACGCGCCTGGAACACCCGCTCTCCCCCCTCGGCTCCCGGGCCGGCGGGCTGAGCTCCCCGGCCGCGCGCTGGACCGGCCTCCCCGAGGGCATCGCCGTCGCCGTCGGCAACGTCGACGCCCACGTGGCCGCGCCCGCGGCGGGCGCCGTCGAGAACGGGCGGATGCTCGCCATCATGGGCACCTCCACCTGCCACGTCCTCAACGGCGCGGCCCTCGCCGAGATCCCCGGCATCTGCGGGGTCGTCGACGGAGGCGTCGTCGAGGGCGCCTACGGCTACGAAGCCGGCCAGAGCGCGGTCGGCGACATCTTCGCCTGGTGGCTCCGGCAGGGCGTACCGGACCACTATCGCGCCGAGGCGCAGGCCTCCGGCGAGGACCTCCACCAGCTCCTGACCCGGAAGGCCGCGGACCAGCCGGTCGGCGCGCACGGCCTGGTCGCCCTGGACTGGATGAACGGCAACCGTTCCCCCCTGGTCGACCACCACCTCTCCGGAGTCATCGCCGGTCTCACCCTCGACACCCGGCCCGAAGACGTCTACCGGGCCCTGCTCGAATCCACCGCCTACGGCACCCGGATGATCGTCGAGGCCTTCGAGGAGGGCGGGATCCCCGTCGAGGAGTTCATCGTCACCGGAGGCCTGCGGAAGAACGCGCTGCTCATGCAGATCTACGCCGACGTGCTCCGCCGCCCCGTCTCCCTCGGCACGTCCGAGCAGGGGCCGGCGCTCGGTTCGGCCATTCACGCCGCCGTCGCCGCGGGCGCCCACCCCGACGTCCGCTCCGCCGCCTCCGTCATGGGAAGCGTCCGGCGCCACGCGTACGTGCCCGACCCGGCCCGGGCGGACGCCTACGACGCGCTGTTCGACGAGTACCGCGCCCTGCACGAGCACTTCGGCACCGGCGCGGACCTCCTCCTGCACCGCCTGCGACGGATCCGCAACGCCGCGCGGGTCGCCGTCGCCGACTGACCGGGCCACCTCCCCGCCCCCGGCCCCATCGGCCCGCCCCCTCCGCCCCAGCACCCCCGAGGAGCACACCCGACATGACGCTCGCCCAGCCCGACCGCGAGATCTGGTTCCTCACCGGCAGCCAGGCCCTCTACGGTGACGACACCCTGGCCCAGGTCGCCGACCAGTCCCGCGCCATCTGCGACACCCTCGCCGGCCGGCCCCAGATGACCGTCCGCCTCGTGTGGAAGCCGGTCCTCACCGACGCGGCCGCCATCCGCGCGGTCTGCCTGGAGGCCAACGCCGACGACCGCTGCATCGGCCTGATCGCCTGGATGCACACCTTCTCCCCGGCCAAGATGTGGATCGCCGGCCTCGACGCCCTGAGCAAGCCGCTGCTGCACCTGCACACCCAGGCCAACCGCGAACTGCCCTGGTCCACCATCGACATGGACTTCATGAACCTGAACCAGGCCGCCCACGGCGACCGTGAGTTCGGCTTCGTCCAGACCCGCCTCGGTGTCCCGCGCAAGACCGTCGCCGGCCACGTCTCGACCCCCGAGGTCGTCGACCGCATCGCCGGATGGGCCCGCGCCGCCGTCGGCCGATCCGAACTCACCACCCTCAGACTCGCCCGGTTCGGCGACAACATGCGCGACGTCGCCGTCACCGAGGGCGACAAGGTCGAGGCACAGCTGCGGTTCGGGGTCTCGGTCAACACCTACGGCGTCAACGACCTCGTCGCCGCGGTCGACGCCGCCCCCGAGGACACCGTCTCCGCCCTCGTCAAGGAGTACGAGGACCTCTACGCCCTCGCGCCCGAACTGCGGACCGGCGGCGAGCGCCACGACTCCCTGCGCTACGCCGCCCGCATCGAAGCCGGTCTGCGCACCTTCCTCACCGAAGGCGGGTTCCGCGCCTTCACCACCAACTTCGAGGACCTCGGGGGCCTGCGCCAGCTGCCCGGGCTCGCCGTGCAGCGCCTGATGGCGGACGGCTACGGCTTCGGCGGCGAAGGAGACTGGAAGACCTCCACCCTGCTGCGCACGCTGAAGGCGATGGCCCACGGCCTGCCCGGCGGCACCTCCTTCATGGAGGACTACACCTACGACCTCAGGCCCGGCCAGGAGCTCATCCTCGGCGCCCACATGCTCGAGGTCTGCCCCTCGCTCACGACGGCGACGCCCGCCTGCGAGATCCACCCGCTCGGCATCGGCGGACGCGAGGACCCGGTCCGCCTCGTCTTCGACGCGGATCCCGGCCCGGCCGTCGTCGTCGGTCTCGCCGACATGGGCGACCGGTTCCGCCTCGTCGCCAACCACATCGACGTCGTCACCCCGCCCGAGCCGCTGCCCGAGCTCCCCGTCGCCCGTGCCGTCTGGCGCCCCCGCCCCGACCTCCGCACCTCGACCGAGGCATGGCTGACGGCCGGAGCGCCGCACCACACCGTCCTGACCACGGCCCTCGGCGGCGAGGAGCTCGAAGACCTCGCAGAGATGCTGCGGACCGAGCTCGCCGTCATCGACGAGGACACCACCGTCCGGCGCTTCACGCGCGAGCTGCGCTGGAACCAGGCCTACCACCGTCTGGCCCAGAGCCTGTGAACACCCCCGCCGCCACCGCCTCCACCCCCGCCAGGACGGAGTCCTCCGTGAGCACGACCGTTTCCAAGGAGCTGCGCCGAGAGGTGCTGGAGGCCAACCTCCGCATCCCCCGAGCCGGCCTCGCCACCCTCACCTGGGGCAACGTGAGCGGTGTGGACCGCGAGGCCGGCGTCTTCGTCATCAAGCCTTCGGGCGTGGCCTACGACGTGCTGAGCGAGGAGGACCTGGTCGTCGTCTCCCTGGCCGACGGCAGCGTCGTGGACGGCCGGCTGCGCCCGTCCACCGACACGGAGACGCACCGCAGTCTCTACCTGGCCTTCCCCTCCATCGGAGGGGTGACCCACACGCACTCCACCCACGCCGTCGCCTTCGCCCAGGCCCGGCGTCCGATACCGGTGCTCGGCACGACCCACGCGGACACCTTCAACGGCCCCGTCCCCGTCACCGCGCCTCTCACCTCCCAGCAGTGCGCCGCGGACTACGAGTACAACACCGGTCAGGTCATCGTGGACCTGCTGGGCCGTGACGACATCCGGGCCCGGGAAGTACCCGGCGCCCTGGTCGCCCACCACGGCCCCTTCACCTGGGGCGTCGACGCCACCACGTCCCTGGAGCACGCCATCGTCTGCGAGGCGGTGGCCGAGATGGCCCTCCACACCATCGCCCTGGGCACGGTCGAACCGCCGCAGCACGTCCTGGACCGCCACTTCACCCGCAAGCACGGCCCCGACGCCTACTACGGCAACCCTCCCTCCGCCTGACCGCGCCGAGGGGGGGGAGCCGGGATCATCCTGGCTCCCCTCCGTGGTGCGGGTGTCACTGCAGGCAGGTCAGGACCGGGTCCAGTGCTGGTTGCCGCCGTTCCAGCACGAGTAGAGCTGGATCGGCGTGCCGTTCGCGGTGCCGTTGGCGGCGGCGTCGAGACAGAGGCCGGACTGGACTCCGACGACGGATCCGTCGGAGTCGAGGCGCCACTTCTGGTTGTCGCCGCCCCAGCAGCTGTAGATCTGCACCTTGGCGCCGTTTCCGGTGCCGGCGGCGTCCAGGCACTTGTCGCCGTAGATCCTGAGCTCACCCGCGGCGGTGTAGGTCCACTGCTGGTTGGCGCGGTTGTTGCAGTCCCACAGCTGGAGCTGGGTGCCGTCGGTCGTGACGGCGCCGGGCACGTCCAGGCAGCGGCCCGAAGCGACGCCCCTGATCGGTCCGGAGCCGGGGGAGGGGGTCGGAGTGGGCGTGGGGGAGGCCGCGTTGAGTGCGTTGAGGACGGAGGTGTGGGCGGGCTTCTTGCTGCCGTCGCCGTTGAACAGCAGCGGCGTCTGGTCTGCCCGCCAGGAGTCGGTGTCGCGTACGCCCCAGACGGTGATGCCGATGCAGCGCGGGACGGCCAGACAGTCGTTGGTCACGTTGGCGTAGGTCGTGGCCGGGGCACCCTGGATGTCGAGTTCGGTGACGGCCACGTCGACGCCGAGGGCGGCGAAGCTCTGCAGGGTGGTGCGGAAGTTGGCGTTGTACGGGCTGTCGTTGTTGAAGTGCGACTGGAAGCCGACGCAGTCGATCGGCACGCCGCGCTGCTTGAAGTCCCGGACCATGGCGTACACGGCCTGGGTCTTGGCCCAGGTCCAGTTCTCGACGTTGTAGTCGTTGTAGCAGAGCTTGGCGGTCGGGTCGGCGGCGCGTGCGGTGCGGAAGGCGACCTCGATCCAGTCGTTGCCGGTGCGCTGCAGGTTCGAGTCGCGCCGGGCGCCCGAACTGCCGTCGGCGAAGGCCTCGTTCACGACGTCCCACTGGGCGATCTTGCCCTTGTAGTGGGCCATCACGCCGTTGATGTGGTTGATCATCGCCTGGCGCAGCGTGCTGCCGCTGAGGCTCTGCATCCAGCCGGGCTGCTGGGAGTGCCAGGCGAGGGTGTGCCCGCGCACCTGCTTGCCGTTCTGCACCGCCCAGTTGTAGACGCGGTCGCCGGCGGTGAAGTCGAACCGGCCCTGCTGGGGTTCGGTGGCGTCGATCTTCATCTCGTTCTCGGGCGTCACGGAGTTGAACTCGCGGGCCGCGATCGTCGTGTACGCCGAGTCGTTGAGCCTCCCCGACGCGATGGCGGTGCCGAAGTACCGGCCGCTCTGCGCCGCCGCGCTGCCGAGCGTGCTCTCGGCGGCGTGCGAGGCCGGCGGCGCCACCAGGACGCCGGCGGAGCCGAGGACGCCGACGATCAGCGCCGCCCAGAGGCCGCCGATCTTCCGGCGGACGGCGGGCGGGGGAATGGCGTGTGAACGCATGACTGGACCTCCAGAGCGGAAATCACGGATGGGTGGGGGCGTGGCGGCGATAAACCGCGACGACGATGTCCGCGTCCAGGGAAAAGGGATGCGGATCAGCAGGGTGAAAATGATGTGAGGCAGATTCCGCGGCACACAGGAAAGGGGCGGTGGCGCCTCGTCAATCAGTGTGGAAACAGGGCGTGACCATGTCAAGCGTTTCGAAGATGTTTCGGAACCGGGGAATTCCGCCGACGCGACGGAAAAGCGGTCCCTGTCGAAAGTGTTTCGACAGGGACCGCTCACCTCGTCAACGAATGAACGCCTCGGGTCACCTTTCCGGATCGTCGATTTCGTTCGCCCCGGAGGGCCGGTGGGGATACGTGAGGGCGAACCACGGGAAATGGGCCTGGTTCGTGGACGGGCGGCCGTGGGAGGTGGCGTAGAGGCCGAGCTGGACGCTGGTGAACAGCGGGGTGAGGAAGGTGGCTTCGACAGTGGCCAGGTCCTGCCAGGCGCCGTCGGGCGCCGCGTAGGCGAAAGTGTGGCCGAAGCCGCGGATGCGGACCCCCAGGCGAAGGGGGCCCGGCGGGACGACAGCGCGGGCCAGGACGTCAGGCCCGCGGCGGAGACCGAGTCCGTCCGTGGTGCGAAGGAGGAGGAGATGGGTGTCGTCGTCGATCACGACGGCGAGGCCGGCCTGTTCGTCCGGTGCGGCGGGGACGAAGTGCAGTTCGGTGGAGACGTCGCAGTCGGGCTGTTCCTGGGGGCGGACCAGGAGGGACGGGGCGGTGCGTTCGCCGAGGCGCTCGGGGCGGAGCTGGAGGCGGAGCCCGTCGCCGGTGGTCCAGAACCGCGTGCGTGGGGTGCGCAGGGTGCTCCAGTCGGCGGAGAGGGTGGCGAAGTCGTCGTGGAGGGGGCGGGAAAGGCCGGCGTGGGCGACGGGGGAGAAGGCAGGCAGGTCGTCGTGCCAGGTGACTCGGCTGAGGAAGGTCTCACGGCCCAGGGCGGAACCTGGTCGGACGCCCAGGAGGACGGCCCGCCAGTCGCCGTACGGCGTCTGCACCAGATCGGCGTGTCCGGTGCAGGTGACCGGACCCTTCGGGGCGGGAGGCAGAGCCGGGTTGCCGGGGGCGCCCTCGTAGGGGCCGGTCACACGGTCGGCGCGGGCGGCGACCACGCTGTGGTCCTCGGCGGTGCCGCCCTCGGCGGTGAGCAGGAGGTAGCTGCCGTCGATCTTGTAGAGATGCGGAGCTTCCGACCATCGGGCGCTGGGGTGGCTTCCCGACCACAGGACGTACTCGGGTCCCGTGAGCCGTCGCTCGCGGGGGAGGTATTCGCGCATCCAGATCTCGGTGTGGCCGGCGGCCTCGTCCCGTACGCGGGCGGCGGTGAACCAGGCCCGGCCGTCCCCGTCGTCCGGCCCGTCGTCGAAGAACAGCGACGGGTCGAAGCCCTCGCCCTCCAGCCAGTGCGGCTCCGACCACGGCCCCGCCGGGTCGGTCGCCGTGACGACGAAATGGCCGGGGCCGTCCATCAGCGTGCAGACGAGATGGAAGACCCCGTCATGGTGCCGGATGGTCGGTGCGAACAGGCCCCGGGAAGGCTCGCATCCGTCGAGGTCGAGCTGGGACGGCCGGTCGAGCGCGGAGCCGAGGCGCCGCCAGTTCACGAGATCGCGGCTGTGGAACACCGGAAGGCCCGGGAACCATTCGAAGCTGGACGTCACCAGGTAGTAGTCCGCCCCCACCCGGCAGACGGACGGGTCGGGCCGGAACCCGGGGAGCACGGGATCACCGAACGGCGTGCTCATGAGATCACCGGGACGATCTCGACCGGCACGGACAGCACCCGGTCGACCGCCGGGTGGCGCACGGGGCCGTGCAGGGTGAAGGAGCCCTGGAGCGGAAGATCGCCGCTGGACCGTCCGACGGCCACGCCGATCTCCCCGGGTTCCACTCTTCTGCGCAGGTCGAGTCCGGTGAACGAGGTCCGGTCGGCATGGACGGAGAAGGTGACCCGGGCGGCCGCGCCCGGCTGCAGCTCGACCCTGCCGAATCCGGCGAGCCACTTCTCCGGCCGGACGACGGACGCCTCGGGGTCCGAGAGGTACAGCTGGACCACCTCGGTCCCGGCCACCTCTCCGACGTTGCGCACGGTGACCGAGACGGTGACGACCCCGTCCGTCGAGGCGACGGGATCCACCGAGAGTTCCGAGCAGGTGAAACGGGTCCAGCTCAGCCCGTGTCCGAAGGGGAACAGCGGAGTCGGGTCCACCGAGCTCCAGTCGGTGCGCCCGCCGAGCCTGGAGCGCAGGTAGGTGCCGGGCTGGCCGCCGGCTCGGCGGGGGATGGAGACGGGCAGCCGCCCGGACGGTTCCGCGGCCCCGCTGATGATCCGAGCCAGTGCCGTCCCGCCCTCTTCGCCGGGGAAGAAGGCCTGGACGACGGCCGCCGCGCGCTCGGCCAGCGAGCCGAGCGCGTAGGGCCGCCCCGAGACCACGACCAGGACGGTCGGCACCCCGGAGTCCAGAACGGCGGAGGCGAGCGCGGCCTGGTCACCGGGCAGGTCGAGGGTCTCGGCGTCGCAGCCCTCTCCCGAGGTGCCCCGGCCGAACATGCCGGCCCGGTCCCCGAGCACCAGCACGTTCACCTCCGGATCGTCCGCGGTGACCGTGAACCCGGCAGCGGTGAGCGCTTCGCCGAGCGTCGGGATCTCAAGCCCGGGGTCGCCCGGCAGGGCGACGTGGTTGGGGAAGGAGTAGCAGCCGAGGAAGGACTGGGGGTCGTCGGCGTACGGCCCGCTGATCGCGACCCGGCACGGCCGCAGCGGCAGGATGCCGTCGTTGGCGAGCAGCACGGTGGACCGTTCGGCCAGGAGCCTGGCCAGTGCCCGGTTCTCCGGTGGGTCGAGGTCGACCGCCTCGGGCTTGACGGGTTCCCAGTCGGGGTCGAGCAGACCGAGTTCGGCCTTCTGCAGCAGGACGCGCTCCGCGGCCCGGTCGATGAGCGCTTCGGGAACGCTCCCCGACCGCACGAGTTCGGTCAGCGGCTCGCCGTAGCAGCGGGCCGTGGGCAGCTCGACGTCGATCCCGGCGGTCAACGCCAGCGCGCCGGCCGCGCCGCGCGAGCCGGTGACGCCGTGCCGGGTCTCCAGGAAGGAGACGGCGTAGTAGTCGGCCACGACGACGCCCCTGAAACCGAGTTCCCCCCTGAGCAGCTCGGTCAGCAGCCGTTCATCGGCGGCCGCCGGGACGCCGTCCACGTCGGTGTAGCTGTTCATCACCGACCGGGCGCCTCCCTCGCGCAGTGCCCGCACGAAAGGCTCGACCAGCACGTCGGCGAACTCGCGGGGCCCCGAGGCGACGGGCGCCATGTTCCGGCCGCCGCGCGAGGCCGAGTACCCGGCGAAGTGCTTGAGCGTCGCCACGATGCCGGCGCCTTCCAAGCCCTGCACGTAGGCGGTGCCGATCGCTCCGACGAGATAGGGGTCCTCGCCGATGCACTCCTCGGTCCTGCCCCACCGGTAGTCGCGGACCACGTCGAGCACCGGAGCCAGCCCTTGGTGGACGCCGACCCGCCGCATCCCGGCGCCGATGGCGGCGGCCATCCGGCGCACGAGCCCGGGATCGAAGGACGCGCCCCAGGCCAGCGGCCCGGGGAAGACCGTCGCTCCGGACGTCATGAACCCGGTCAGGCACTCCTCGTGGGCGATCGCCGGGATCCCGAACCGGCCGGCCCCGGTCACCTGCCGCTGGAGCGAGGCGAGCCGCTCCATTCCGGCCTCCGCGGTGATCGGCGCGGTGCCGTACACCCGGGTGAGCTGGCCGAGCCCATGGGCGACGATGTCGTCGAGACCCGGCGCGGACTCACCGGAATCGTCCTCCATGGGCGCGACGGGTGCTCCCGGGTTCGAGGGCAACGCCCAGAACGCGGCGAGTTGCCCCGTCTTCTCCTCCAGCGTCATACGTCTCAGCAGATCGGCGGCACGTACGGAGGCGGGCAGGAGGGGGTCACGCCAGGGCTCGGTCAAGGGGTTCTCCTAGGGACGAGGCGGGGCGGTGGACAGCCGGACCTTGAGTTCGGTCGAGAGCTCCATCCGGGGGCTGACCAGGGGCTGGTCCTCCAGAAGCTGGAACAGTGTGCGGGCGGCGACCCGGCCCATCTCCTCCAGCGGCTGACGCACCGTCGTCAGCGGCGGTGACAGCCAGTCGCACATCGGCAGGTCGTCGAAGCCGACCACGCTGAGGTCCTGAGGGATGCTCAGTCCGGCCTGCCGGGCGGCTTCGTAGACGCCCATCGCCTGCTGGTCGCTCCCGGCGAAGACGGCCGTCGGCGGTTCGGGGAGGGCGAGCAGCTCCTGGGCGCACCGGAATCCGCCCTCGTGCTGGAAGTCGCCGAACCGGATCAGGTCGCGGTCGACCTCGATCCCGGCCCGTTCCAGGGCGGCCCGGTAGCCGTCGATGCGGGCCTGGCTGCAGAGCATCTCCTTGCGTCCGCCGATCGTGGCGATCCGGCGGTGCCCCAGTTCCAGCAGGTGCTCGGTGGCGGCGAGGCCGCCTGCCCAGTTGGTCGCCCCGACGCTCGGCACGCCGTTGCCCGGCAGGTCGATCGGGTCGATGACGACCAGCGCCACCCCGGCCCGTTCGACCTGGGCGCGCTGGGCCTGGGTGACCGAGGCGGTGACGAGGATGACGCCGTCGCTGTGGTGCAGGACCGGCAGTGCGGTCCAACTGGACGGCGTGGCCTCGCCCGGCGGGACGAGCGACACCACGGTGCCGACGCTCCGCCGGGCGCACTCGGCCTCGACGCCGCGCAGTATCTCCACCGCCCACGCGCTGTCCAGACCGCCGATGATCAGGTCGACGAGACCCGATCTGCGGGCTCTGCCCTGCCGGCCGGGTGGGAGGTAGTTGTGCGCTTGCAGCAGGCCCTCGATCCGTTCGCGTGTCGAGGGAGCGACATCGGAGCGGCCGTTGATCACCTTGGACACGGTGGCCTGGGAAACCCCTGCCTCCGCGGCGATGACGGCCAGGGTCGGGCGCTGCTCGCTCAACTTCTCTCCTCTGCACGGATGCCTTCGACCGCGATAGGTATCGCAAACTTTCGATGAGTTTCTGGGCGGCCCGACCTGCTTGTCAACCCCGTGAACAGCCGCTGCCCGTAGATAAATTGACGCGAGGTCTTGACCGGGAAGGCTCACGTTCCTAGTTTGTGGCAACGCGGAATTCGAGAGTATTTCGAAAAATTTTCGGGCACGTATCGGCGCTCCTCACCCCCGGAGGTCCCATGGCCAGCACCCTCCCGAGCCGACGAAGCTTCCTGGCACTCGCGGGCTTGACCGCACTGTCCGTCTCCATGACCGCGGCCTGTGGGGCCGACGGGTCGGGCGGCAGACCGTCCGCCGACGGCAAGGTGACGTTCGAGTGGTGGAACATCGCCACGACGGAACCGGGCAAGTCCCTCTTCCCGCAGATCTCCTCGGCGTTCACGACCGCCCACCCGAACATCGCGATCCACACGACCTCGTTGGAGAACGAGGCGTTCAAGTCCAAGCTGACCGCCACCACCTCCTCGGGCAGGCTCCCCGACGTCTTCCAGACCTGGGGCGGCGGCGTGCTCCAGCAGCAGGTGGACGCGGGGCTGGTCGAGGACCTCACCGACCTCCTCGACTGGTCGTCCGACCTCACCCCCGTCTCGCTGCAGGCCTACCGGTTCGGGGGCCGGACCTACGGGGTGCCCTACGACATCGGCATGGTCGGCTTCTGGTACAACAAGAAGCTCTTCGCCAAGGCCGGGATCACCACCCCGCCGGCCACCTGGGCCGAGTTCCTCGACGACGTCAGGAAGCTCAAGGCGGCGGGCGTCACCCCGATCGCGCTCGCCGGCAAGGAGAAGTGGCCCGGCCACTACTACTGGGCCTACCTCGCGATGCGCGTCGCGGGCTTGCCCGCCCTGCAGAAGGCCGCGACCACCAAGGACTTCACCGGTGCGGGCTTCGTCCAGGCGGGCGTCCACCTCAAGCAGCTCGTCGACCTCCAGCCGTTCCAGCCGGGCTTCCTCGGCGCCGGCTACGCCACCCCGGGCGGCCAGGCCGCGACCATGGGCAACGGCAAGGCCGCCATGGAGCTGATGGGGCAGTGGGGACCGTCGGTGCAGAAGGACGCGGGCGCCGACCTCGGAGCGGACCTGGGCTTCTTCCCCTTCCCGACGGTCGACGGCGGGGTCGGGCAGGTCACCGAGGTGTTCGGCGGCGGCGGTGGCTTCGCGCTGCGCAAGGGCGCCCCGAAGGAGGCCCTGGACTTCCTGAAGTTCTTCGTCCTGGAGAACGAGTCCGAGCTGCTGGCCTCCAACGGCTACCTGCCGGTGGTCAAGGGCGCCGAGAAGCAGCTCACCGACGCCAACAAGAAGGTGGTGGCCGAGAGCCTGGTCGAGGCGACGGGCTTCCAGCTCTTCCTCGACCAGGCGTACCCGCCGGCGGTCGGCCAGGAGGTCAACGACAGCGTCGCCGACCTCATGGCGGGCAAGAAGACGCCCGAGCAGGTCACCGCCTCGATCACCGAGGCTGCGAAGAGTGCCTAGCTCCGTGTCCACCCTGACAGAGGAGCGGACGGAGGAGGCCGTGCCGGCGCCCCCGCCACTCCGGGCCCCGTCGCGCCTGCGCGGGTGGGGAGACTGGGCGTCGGTCGCCTGGTTCCTCGTCCCGGCCCTGGTCCTCTTCCTCGTCTTCGTCCTCGCCCCGATCGTCGTCGCCGTCTGGACCGGCTTCTTCAAATGGGGCGGGATCGGCCCCATGGACGACTTCGTCGGCTTCGCGAACTACACCAAGCTCTTCGACGACCAGGTCTTCCTCGGCGACCTGGGGCGCGGTCTGTACCTGATCGTCCTGTCGATCACGGTGCAGCTGCCGTTCGCCCTGTTCACCGCGGTCCTGCTCAACCAGAGGCTCCGTGGACGGGCCGTCTACCGGATGCTGTTCTTCGCGCCGTACGTCCTCTCCGAGGTGGTCACGGCGGTCCTCTTCACGATGATCTTCCTGCCCGGCGCCGGCATGGCCGACCACCTCGCCGGCCTCCTGGGCCTGGAGGGGTTGCAGGGCAAGTGGCTCGCCGATCCCTCGACGGTCATGCCGACCCTGTTCGTCGTCATGATCTGGAAGTACTTCGGCTTCCACATGATGCTCTTCCTCGCCGGGCTGCAGGGCATCCCGTCCGAGATCCTCGAAGCAGCCTCCATCGACGGCGCCGGCGCCTGGCAGCGCTTCCGGTACGTGACCCTGCCGCTGCTCGGCCCGACGATCCGGATCAGCGTCTTCCTTTCCGTCATCGGGTCCGTCCAGCTCTTCGACCTCGTCTGGGTCATGACCGCGGGCGGGCCCAACCACTCCTCCGAGACGATGGCGATCGCGATGTTCCAGTTCGGGTTCAAGCGGTACCAGGTCGGCTACGCCAGCGCGATCAGCGTGGTGCTGTTCATGATCAGTCTGGTCTTCTCCCTCTTCTACCAGCGTTACGTGCTCCGCCGTGACCTGAGCGGGGCCGTCACCTCGGGAGGCGACCGATGAACGCCCGCGGCACGGCACGCGGCCTTTCGCTGCACGCCGTGGTCTGGCTGATCGCCGCGTTCGTCGCCGTACCGCTGCTCTACGCGGTGATCTCCGGTCTCAAGAGCACCGCGGAACTGACGAACAACCCGTTCGGGCTGCCGGAGCAGTGGAAGATCGCCAACTACACCGGAATTCTCGGCGACGGCATGTTCTGGCGGCAGATCGCCAACAGCGCGGGCATCGCGATCGGGACGACGGTCTGCACGGTGGTGGCCTCCGCGATGGCGGCGTTCGTCCTGGCCCGGTATGCCTTCCGGGGCCGGGAGCTGTTCTACACGCTCTTCACGATCGGGCTGATGTTCCCGTTCGCCGTGGCCGTCCTGCCGCTCTTCCTCATGCTGCGCACCTTCGGCCTGCTCGACAACCCGCTCGGAGTGATCCTCCCGCAGGCGGCTTTCGGGCTCCCCATGACGATCGTGATCCTGCGCGGTTTCTTCCGGACCGTCCCGGCGGAGATCGAGGAGGCCGCGACCATGGACGGCTGCGGCAAGTTCCGCTTCTTCTGGCAGATCCTGCTGCCGATGGCGCGTCCGGCGCTCGGCACGGTCTCGGTGCTTGCGGTCGTCGCGAGCTGGAACAACTTCTTCCTGCCCCTGCTGGTGTTCAACGACCCGAAATGGCAGACGATCCCGGTCGGCGTCCAGCAGTTCCAGGGCCAGTACTCGACCGACTACGCGCTCGTCCTCGCCTACATCGTGCTCGCGATGGTCCCCGCCCTCGCCTTCTACGCGGTCGCCGAGCGCCAGCTGATCGGTGGCCTCACCGCGGGCGCCACCAAGGGCTGACCCGCCCCGCGTGACCTCCACCCCCGAGGAGATCCTGTGAAACGCCTGACCGCCCTGACGGCCGTCATGATGTTAGCGCTCACATCGCAAGCCGCCGCCGACCCCGCGCCGCCCGCCGCCGACCCCGCCCGCCCCGCCATCGACTTCCGGGCCGGACTCCAGCCCATCGACGGATTCGGCTTCTCCATGGCCTTCCAGCGGGCCGACCTGCTGCACGGCGCGCGCGGCCTCAGCCCTGCCAAGCGGCGCGAGGTGCTCGACCTGCTGCTCAGCAAGGACAAGGGCGCGGGCCTGTCGATCCTGCGCCTGGGCATCGGATCGTCGACCGACCGGGTCTACGACCACATGCCGACGATTCTGCCGGCCGATCCGGGCGGACCGGACGCCACACCGGAGTACGTCTGGGACGTCTGGGACGGCGGCCAGGTCTGGCTCGCCAAGGAGGCCAAGGCGTACGGCGTCGAACGGTTCTACGCCGACGCCTGGAGCGCGCCGGCCTTCATGAAGACCAACGGCAGCGAGAACGACGGCGGCGAGCTGCTTCCCGCCTGGCGCCAGGCGTACGCGAACTACCTCGTCCAGTACGCCAAGTTCTACGAGCGGGAAGGCATCGACATCACCGACCTCGGGTTCACCAACGAACCCGACTGGACGGCGACCTACGCCTCGATGCGCTTCACCCCGCGGCAGGCCGTCGACTTCCTCAAGGTGCTCGGGCCGACCGTCCGCGCGTCCGGACTGAAGACCGGGGTGGTCTGCTGCGACGCCGCGGGCTGGGACCGGCAGGTCGCCTTCACCGAGGCCATCGAGGCGGACCCGGAGGCCGACAAGGCCGTCCGGACCGTCACCGGCCACCGCTACAGCGGTCCGACCACGGTCCCGCAGCCGACCGACAAGCACGTGTGGATGTCGGAGTGGTCGCCGGACGGCACCACCTGGAACGAGCACTGGGACGACGGCAGCGGCTACGACGGTCTCACCGTCGCGGCCGACATCCAGAACACCCTGACCGTCGGCAACGCCAACGCCTACGTCTACTGGACCGGGGCGTCCCTCGGCGCGACCCGGGGGCTCATCCGGCTCGCCGACCCCGGCGACGGCTACCGGGTGTCCAAGCGGTACTGGGCACTGGCCGCCTTCAGCCGGTTCATCCGCCCCGGCGCCGTCCGCGTGCCGGTCACCGACGCCGACCCGGCACTGCGCATCACGGCCTTCCGCAACACCGACGGCAGTCGCGTCATCGAGATCCTCAACACCGCGACCACCGAGAAGTCCGCCGAGTTCGCCCTCCGCGGCGGACACGACCGGCACCCCGACGGCTACGTCACCGACGAGACCCGCTCGATCACCCCGGCCGACGTCGTCTCCACGCAGGGCACGACCCTCACGGCCACGCTCGCCCCGCGCGCGCTGACCACGATCGTCCTCGACTGAACCGCCAAGCACCGGAGGAGTCATCCATGCCCGTGTCCCGGCACCTCATCGCCCTGTCCGCCGCCGTCTGCCTGGCGGCCGGCCTCGCCGCCGCGCCCGCGACCGCCGAGCCCCGCCCCAGGACGCTCGCCGAACTGGCCGAGAAGCACCACAAGTACTTCGGCTCGGCCACCGACAACCCCGAGTTCACCGACGCCGCCTACCTGAAGCTCCTCGGCAGCGAGTTCGGGCAGACCACCCCCGGCAACGCCATGAAGTGGGAGACCACGGAACCCAGGCGCGGCGTCTTCGACTTCACCGCCGCCGAAGAGGTCATGGCCTTCGCCGAGGACCACCACCAGAAGGTCCGCGGCCACACCCTCGTCTGGCACAACCAGCTCCCCGCCTGGCTCACCGAGCGCGGCTGGACCGCCGGCGAACTGCGCGCCGTCCTCAAGAACCACATCCAGACGGAGGTCCGGCACTTCAAGGGCCGGGTGATCCACTGGGACGTCGTCAACGAGGCGTTCAACGAGGACGGCACCTACCGCGAGACGCTCTTCTACAAGACCCTCGGCCCCGGCTACATCGCCGACGCCCTGCGCTGGGCCCACGAGATCGACCCGCACGCCAAGCTGTACCTCAACGACTACAACGTCGACGGCGTCAACGCCAAGAGTGACGCCTACTACAAGCTCATCAGGCAGCTGAAGGCCGACGGCGTCCCGGTGGAGGGCTTCGGCCTTCAGGGCCACCTGGCACTCCAGTACGGCTTCCCCGCCGGAGTCCAGGAGAACATCCAGCGCTTCGCCGACCTCGGGGTCGACGTCGCGATCACCGAGCTCGACATCCGGATGCGGCTCCCGGCGACTCCCGAGAAGCTCGCCACCCAGGCCGCCTGGTACGCCGACTACGTCAAGGCCTGCCTGGCGGTCAGGAAATGCGTCGGCGTCACCATCTGGGACTACACGGACAAGTACTCGTGGATCCCCGGAGTCTTCCCCGAGGAGGGCGCCGCACTGCCCTACGACGAGAACCTCCAGCCCAAGCCCGCCTACCACGCCATCAGGAAGGTGCTCGGCGGATGATCAGGACGGCGATCGTCGGAACGGGCGGGATCGCCGGCGTCTGCCACGTCCCCGCCCTCCGGGCACAGGCGCACCGGGCGGAGATCGTGGCGGCCGTCGACGTGGACATCGCGCGCGCCGAGGCGTTCGCGGCCGAGCACGGCATCCCCGCGGTCCACACCGATCTGCGCACGATGCTCGACGAACAGCGCCCGGACGTCGTGCACCTGTGCACGCCGCCGTTCCTGCACGCCGAACAGGCCGTGGCCTGCCTGGAGTCGGGCGCGTGGGTGTGGTGCGAGAAGCCGGTGGCCCTGTCGCTGGCCGAGTTCGACCGGATCCGGGCCGCCGAGGGGACCGCCGTCGCGGGCGCGGTGTTCCAGCACCGGTACGGCTCGGGGGCCCGGTACCTCCGAGACCGGATCGCGGCCGGGGCCCTGGGCCGTCCGCTGGTCGCGCAGTGCGTCACGGCGTGGTACCGCGACGACGCCTACTACGAGGTGCCCTGGCGCGGCACCTGGCGGAGCGAGGGTGGTGGCCCGACGCTGGGCCACGGCATCCACCAGATGGACCTCATGCTCGACGTGCTCGGCCCGTGGACCGAGGTGCGCGCGATGGCCGGCCGCCTCGACCGCGCCGTCCAGACCGAGGACGTGTCCGCGGCCCTGGTCCGGTTCGGGAACGGAGCCATCGCGACGGTCGTCAACAGCGTCCTCTCCCCGCGCGAGGAGAGCTACCTGCGCTTCGACCTCGCCGACGCCACGGTCGAGCTGCGGCACCTGTACGGCTACTCCAACGCGGACTGGACGTTCACCGCCGGGTCGCCCCACGCGAAGTGGGAGCCACCGGACGACCTGCCCAGCTCGCACACCGCCCAGCTCGCGGACTTCCTCGACGGCTACGAGGCGGGGATCCGGCCGGACCTCGGCAGAGCCACCATGGAACTCGTCACCGCCCTGTACAAGGCCGCGATCACCGGCCTGCCGGTGCGGCGCGGGGAGATCGACGCGGCCGACCCCTTCTACGGCTCGCTCCACGGGGGACGGCCGGAGGTGTTCCGATGACGTTCGAACTCCACGGGAGCGAGGACTCGCTGACCGTCCGGGCCCGCGACGTCGACCTCTTCCGCTATGTGCACCGGCCGGTCATGGACCCCTTCGAGGCACCGAAGCCCTATCTGCATCCGGTGCGCACGCTCGCCGGCGACGTGGTCACCGGATACCGGCCGCACGACCACCGCTGGCACAAGGGCATCCAGTTCACGGCGTCATGGGTGTCGGGCCAGAACTTCTGGGGCGGCGGCACCTACCTGCGCGGCCGGGGCTACGTCGACCTGCCGAACCTCGGCACGATGCGCAGCCTCACCGTGTCCGCCGAGACGGACCACGACCGCGCCGTCCTCACCGAGGACCTCGCCTGGTGCACGATGGCGGGGGAGCACTGGATCGACGAACGCCGCACGCTGACCGCACGCGACGTCGAGACCGACTCCTGGACCCTGGAGGTCACCACCGCGCTCACCAACGTCCTCGACACCCCCCTGATGTTCGGGAGCCCCGGCACGCAGGGCAGAGAACTCGCCGGATACTCCGGCCTCTTCTGGCGCGGCCCGCGCGACTTCACCGGCGGCGAGGTGATCGGCCCCGCGATGGGCGAGCGGGGCGACTGGCTGGCCTTCGTCGGCACGCACGACGAGGTCGACCGCTCCTCCACGCTGCTGTTCCTCGATGATCCGGAAGCCCCCTGCCACTGGTTCGTCCGCAGCGAGCCCCTCCCCGCCGTCAACCCGTCCCTGGCATTCGACAAGGAACTGCCGCTGCCCCCGGGCGACACCCTGTCGCGCCGCTACCGGATCGTCGTGGCCGACGGCGCGTGGACCCCCGCGCGCCTGGCCCGCCACGTAGAGGAACACCCGTGGTGACCCCGCTCCCCGGCAGCGTGGGCATCTCCAGCCTGACCGTGTACGACTGGGAGGCCGCCGACGGGCTGTGCGGGGGGACGCCCCACATGCACCTCGTCTGCTCCGAGGCGTACGTCGTCATCGACGGCGAGGGCAGCGTCCAGACCCTCACCGCTTCCGGCTTCGCCGACACCCCGCTGCGCCCCGGCGACGTCGTCTGGTTCACCCCCGGCACGATCCACCGTCTCGTCAACGCCGGCGGCCTGCGCCTCGTGGTGCTCATGCAGAACAGCGGACTCCCCGAGGCGGGCGACGCCGTCTTCACCTTTCCCGCCCCCGTGCTGGCCGATCCTGAGGCCTACCGGGAGGCGGCCGACCTGACCGGCGACCGCGCGGCGGCGGCGCGCCGCCGCCGCGACCTGGCACTCGAAGGCTTCCTGGCCCTGCGCGAAGGCGGGCTACGAGAGTTCCACACCGCGGCCCACCGCCTGAAGAGCGAGCTGCTCGACGCCTGGTGGATCCGCTGGCGTGACGGCCCGCTGGCGGCGACCCTCACGACCGGCTGCCAACTGGACGCGCTGAAGAGCGGGGACCTCTCCCACCTCGAGCGCGGCGCATTGTCGCGACTGGAGCGCCCGGAGGACCCGATCTTCGGCATGTGCGGTCTCCTCCACCCCTATCCCGTCCCCGTCCCCCCGACGCGTCCGCCGAGCGGTTCGCCGGGGTCCTCTCACCTCCGTCCCCCGAAGGAGCTCTCCTGATGAGATTTCGCCGTCCACCCCTGGTCCTGGGTCTCGTCCTCGCGGTCCTGTCCTCCTTGCTGCTCGGAGCCACTCTCCTCGGTGCCCCGCCCGCCGCAGCGGCGACCGTCGACACCAACGCCTGGTACGTGCTGGTCAACCGCAACAGCGGCAAGGCCCTGGACGTCTACAACCTGGCGACCGGCGACGGCGCCCGCATCACCCAGTGGACCAGGAACGACCAGAACCAGCAGCAGTGGCAGTTCGTCGCCTCCGGCGACGGCTACTACCGCGTCAAGTCCCGCCACTCCGGCAAGGTCCTGGACGTCCGGAACGGGTCCACCGCCAACGGCGCCCCGGTCGTCCAGTGGACCGACCTGAACGGCACCGGCCAGCAGTGGCGGCCGGCCGACAGCGCGGACGGCTACGTGCGGTTCATCGCCCGCCACAGCGACAAGGCCCTCGAAGTACAGGGCGCCTCCACCGCCGACGGCGCGAACATCGTCCAGTACGACGACTGGGGCGGCGCCAACCAGCAGTGGCAGCTCGTCAAGGTCGCCGGCGGCACCCCCGGCACCTGCGCCCTCCCCTCGACGTACCGCTGGTCGTCGACGGGCGCGCTGGCGCAGCCCAAGGCGGGGTGGGCCTCGCTCAAGGACTTCACCGTCGCCCCCTACAACGGCAGGCAGCTCGTCTACGCGACGACGCACGGCACCACGGGAACGGGAGCCGGCTGGGGGTCGATGAACTTCACCCCGTTCACCGACTGGCCGGAGATGGCCTCGGCCGGCCAGAACACGATGTCGAGTTCCGCCGTCGCGCCCACGCTCTTCTACTTCGCGCCGAAGAACATCTGGGTGCTCGCCTACCAGTGGGGCAGGACCGCCTTCTCCTACCGGACGTCGACCGACCCCACCAACCCGAACGGCTGGTCGGCGGAGCAGGAACTCTTCTCCGGAAGCATCGCCGACTCCGGAACCGGGCCCATCGACCAGACGCTCATCGCCGACGGCACGAACATGTACCTGTTCTTCGCCGGCGACAACGGCAGGATCTACCGGGCGAGCATGCCGATCGGGAACTTCCCGGGCAGTTTCGGCTCGTCGTACACGACGGTCATGAGCGACACGGTGAAGAACCTGTTCGAAGCCCCGCAGGTCTACAAGCTCCGGGGCCAGGACCGCTACCTCATGATCGTCGAGGCGGACGGTGCGCAGGGCCGGTACTTCCGTTCGTTCACGGCCACCAGCCTGAACGGTTCCTGGACACCCCAGGCCGCGACCGAGAGCAACCCCTTCGCCGGCAAGGCCAACAGCGGCGCCACCTGGACCGACGACATCAGCCACGGCGAACTGATCCGCACCGGCGCCGACCAGACCTTCACGGTCGATCCCTGCAACCTGCGGTTCCTCTACCAGGGACGCGCCCCCGGCTCGGGCGGCGACTACGGCCAGTGGCCCTACCGGCCGGGTCTGCTGACCCTGCAGCGCTGACGAGGTGACACCGGTCCGGCTCCGACGCGGAAGATCCCCTTCGTGGTGGGGGCCGGCCGGAGAGCGGCGCCGGGCGGACGGCCCGGGTCAGGCGAGACCGAGCAGGGCGCGGACCCGGTCGTGCGGGAGGGCCGGTGTGCGGTGTCCCCGACGGCCGGTCATGGGCTCGTTGGCGACCAGGGCGTTGAGCACCGCTTCCTCGACGCACTGCACGGCCGCCTCGTAGAAGGGATCGATCCGGCCCCACGGGACGAAGCGGAGGTTGTCGTAGTCCTCCTCGGTCGGCTCCCCCTCGGGGAAGGCGCTGTTCAGGGCACCGGCGTTGGCGGTGGAGAAGGCGAGGAAGATGTCGCCGGAGAAGTGGCCGCCGCTGGTGCCGGTGCGGGCCAGGCCGAGGGCGGCGCGGCGGGCGAGGGCCTTGCACTGGCCGGGGAGGAGGGGCGCGTCGGTGCCGAGGAGGACGATGACGGAACCCGCCCCGCCCGGTACGCGGCCGGGCGTGCCTCCCAGGTCCCGCTGGAACCAGTCGTCGTCCTCCAGCGGGTTGTCGTCGAGCAGGGAGCGGCCCACTGGTGCGCCGGCGATGACGAGTTCGCGCCGGTCGCCGAAGTTGGCCTGGACGAGGGCGCCGACGGTCCATGTGTCCGGTCCGTACTCGACGACACGGGAGGAGGTTCCCGAACCGCCCTTGAAGCCGTAGCAGTTCATGCCGGTGCCGCCGCCGACCGAGCCCTCCTCCAGCGGACCGGAGGCTGCCGCGTCGATGGCGGCGACGGCGTGTTCGGGGCGGACGTGGCGGCCGTTGATGTCGTTGAGGTAGCCGTCCCAGGTCTCGGCGACCACGGGGAGCATCCACTGCGCGGCGAGCCGCGGACGGTTCTCGGCGACCCACTGGTCCACGCCGGTGTGGACCGCCCCGACGGCGTGGGTGTTGGTGAGCGCGATCGGCAGGTCGAAGCCGCCGGACTCCTCGATCCAGGTGGTGCCGGTCATCTCGCCGTTGCCGTTGAGCGAGTACCAGCCGGCCGCGCAGGGCGTGCCGACCCCCTCACGGCCTCTCGGGAGCAGGGCGGTGACGCCGGTGCGTACGCCTTCGCCCTCGATCAGGGTGACGTGTCCGACCTCGATGCCGCTGACGTCCGTGATGGCGTTCCAGGGCCCGGGGGTGCCGTCGAGCGGGATGCCGAGGGCGCGCGCCCGGGGACGGCCGGAGGGGGTGTGGTGGGCGGGGACGGCCTCGGTGGCGCTGAGGGGCATGATGCGGGGTTCTCCGTGTGACTAGGGGGTTCTCGGGCGTCGGAGGGGCCGAAGGAGGCGGCCAGATCATTAAATCGAAATTTAAGAACCCTCCCTCCAGGCTGTCAACAGATGACACCCGCTGTTTTAATGGGGGTGAGATGCGGTGAGGTGCGGCCGTACGGGCGAGGAGGCAGTGGCGTGGGGCGCGGCGGAGGCAGGGGCAAGGAAGCCCGCATGGCGGAGCTGGCCGAGGCGGTGGAGCGGGCGCTCCTCGCGCGCGGGCTGGAATCCCTCCGGCTCCGGGACGTCGCGGAGGAAGCGGGCGTCACCCCTGCCGCGCTGCTGTACTACGGGGATCTGGACGCCCTGGTCCACGAGACGTACCAGCGGGCCATCGAGCGCTTCGCGCGCCAACGCGAGGAGGCCGTCGAGGTTCACCCGGACGCGCGTGACCGGCTGCGCGCCTGCATCGACAAGGGGGTGGCGACGGGTCCGGACGACACGCTCACGCGGCTGCTGTTCGAGTACTGGCCGCGCTGCCTGCGTGACGTCAAGGCCGCCACGCTCGACAGCTCCCTGACCGAGCGCCAGATCGCGATCTACTACGGCATCCTGCTGCTCGGCCAGGCGCAGGGACACTTCACCCTCCAGGACCCGCCGCTGCAGCTCGCGGCCACTTTCCTCGCCCTGGAGGACGGCTTCCAGATGGAGGTCCTCGCGGGCCGCCGCTCCCGCGCCCAGGTGATCGCCGCCATGAACGCCTACGTCCGGGCGGTCACCGGCTGGACGCCCTGAAGCCGGCTCGGCACCGTCACGCCGCACGCCGCACGCCGCACGCCGCACGCCGCACGCCGCACGCCGCACGCCGCACGCCGATCCGGCGGCACGCCGGCGACCCTGCCGCCGGTCGCCCCGCCCCCGTGCGGCGAGCGCCCGTGCGCGGTCACCGCGTCCGGAGTCAGGTCGTTCGGACGCAGGCCGCCACCCCCTGGAGCGCCTGCCGGACTTCCGGTCGGGTGAGCGCGTCGAGATCGCCGCGGTGGAGCACGGCCTGTCGGCGTCGCTCCCGCTTCCGCGCTCCCGTCGCTCGAGGTGCGGTGGATCGCAGCCGCCCGGCGGCTCTCCGTATGTGTGTTTAACAACAGGGCTTCTGCTCTTGACGGGGAAGCGACCGGCTTCTTAAATCCCGTTTTAACAAACGCGTCTCACGTGAGGAGCCTCCGCCGTGACGCTCGACTCGAATGACACCGCTGCCGGACCGAGAGCCGGCACCTCCCCCGGCCCCGTCGACAAGGGGCTGCGCAGCGGCAGCGTGGGTCTGCTCGGGGTGGTCGCCCTCGGGCTCTCCTCCACCGCCCCGGCCTACTCCATCGCCGTCACGCTCGGCCTGGTCACCATGACCGTGGGGCACCTCGCTCCCGCCGCGCTGCTGATCGGTTTCGTGCCGATCCTGCTGACGGCGTTCGCCTTCCGCGAGCTCAACCGGGACATGCCGGACTGCGGCACCACCTTCGTGTGGAACACCCGGGCCTTCGGCCCCTGGACGGGCTGGCTCGTCGGCAGCTGGGTGCCCACCGTGGCCACGCTCTTCGCCATGACCGCGCTCGCTCAGGTCAGCGCCACCTACCTGCTCTCCGTCCTCGGCCTCGACGGCCTGGCCGGCAGCGACGCCGCCGTGACCGTCACGGGTCTGCTCCTGCTCGCCGGCGCGACCGCACTGGCCCGCCGGGGGCTGCGGATCGCCACCGGCATCCAGTACGCGCTGCTCGGACTGCAGCTCGTGGCGCTGTTCGGGCTCGGCTTCGCGGCCCTCGCCCGGCCCGGCGCCGCCACGCCCTCGCTGTCCTGGCTCGACCCCTTCGCCTTCGACGGCGCCGGTCCGTTCGCCGAGGCGGTGCTGCTGTGCCTCTTCATCTACTGGGGCTGGGACGCGCTGATCACCGCGAACGAGGAGAGCAGCGACGCCGACCGTGTCCCCGGTCGAGCCGTGCTGATCTCCACCTCCGTCCTCCTCGTCACCTACCTGTTCACCGCGTTCGCCGCGGTCGGCTACGCCGGAACCGGCACCACCGGCATCGGCCTCGGCAACCCCGCCAACGCCACGGACTTCCTGGCGGCCCTCGCTCCGCCGCTGCTCGGGAAGGCGCTGGCGACCGCCGTCCAACTCGCCGTCTGCGTCAGCGCCCTGTCCGCGATGCTCACCAGTCTGGTCGGCAGCGGCCGCGGCTTTCTGTCGATGACCACCCACGGAGCCCTGCCGAGGATGTTCGCGCGGATCCACCCCCGCCATCGGACACCCACGGTCGGTACCGTCTTCTTCGGCGCCGCCACCGCCGTGACCCTGGTGGTCCTCAAGCTCGCCTCGCCGCGCTTCCTGGGCGACGCCATCCTGTGCGTCGGCCTGCTGATCGCCTGCTACTACGGCGCCACCGCCTTCGCCTGCGTCTGGCACTTCCGCCACCGTCTGCGCGACTCCGCACGCGACCTGCTGTTCAAGGGCGTTCTTCCGGCGCTCGGCGG
The DNA here is from genome assembly GCF_042874095.1 of Streptomyces sp. NPDC004266. Lineage (NCBI taxonomy): Bacteria > Bacillati > Actinomycetota > Actinomycetes > Kitasatosporales > Streptomycetaceae > Streptomyces > Streptomyces sp. NPDC004266. The sequence goes on along the minus strand of NZ_JBIAMM010000008.1, from coordinate 125,599 downwards.
ACTGATGATGCTCGCCGCGCTCGTCCGCAGCGCCTACGACACGATCGACCCCGACTACGGCAGCACCTCCTTCCACGGCGTCGGCGGCGTCTTCCTCCTCGGCGTCGGCGCCGTGGCCCTCGGGGTCCTCGTCGTCCTGCTCATCCGCGCCGACTTCCCCCGCTTCTTCCGCGAGGGCGAAGCATCCGTCGCCCCGCCGACCCCCACCGACTCCGCCCGGAACGAAAGCTGATCCCGCCGATGCGTACCCTGGCCGTCGCCGCCGTCCAGACCGCCCCCGTCCCGTACGACCTGGAAGCCACCTGGTCCCGGTTCGCCCACCAGGTGAGGACCGTCCGCGAACTCTTCCCGCACGTCCGACTCGTCGTCGTGCCCGAACTGTTCCTCGCCGCGGAGGGTCCCCTGCTCGCCGAGCACACCGAGAACTGGATGGAGAAGACCGCGGTCTCCGTTCCCGGACCGCTCACCGACCGCCTCGCCGGCCTGGCGAGGGAGACCGGGCTGTGGCTCGTACCGGGCACGGTGTTCGAGCGCGCGGCCGACGGCGCCCTCTACAACACCGCACTCGCGATCTCACCCGAGGGCGACGTCGCCGCCGCCTACCGGAAGGTCTTCCCCTGGCAGCCGTACGAACGGGCCACGCCCGGGAACCGCTTCACCGTCTTCGAGGTCCCCGGGGTCGGCCGCGTGGGTCTGGCCATCTGTTACGACGGGTCCTTCCCCGAGACCGTGCGCCAGCTCGCCTGGCTCGGCGCCGAGGTCGTCATCCAGCCCACCCTGACCACCACCCGCGACCGTGAGATGGAACTGGTCTGCGCCCGCGCCAACGCCTGGACCAACCAGCTCTACGTCGTCAACGTCAACGCCTCCGACCCGGCCGGCGTCGGTTCCAGCCTGATCGTCGACCCCGAAGGCACCGTCCGCCAGCAGGCGGGAGGGGGAGAGGAGGTCCTCGTCGACGTCCTCGACCTCGACGCCGTCACCCGCGTCCGCCAGTACGGCTCCGCGGGTGTCAACCGCCCCTGGAGCCAGCTCGCCCGTTACGGATCGACCATCGAACTGCCCATGTACGGCGGCACGTTCCGCACGCCCGACTGGCTCGAGGAGACGGAAGGGCGCTGAGCGGGGACCCGCCGGGCGCGGTCCCCGGTGGGTCTCCCACCGGTGCCGCCCGCCCCGCCTCCGCCCTGAGGCGGGCGGCACCGGACCCCGCACGGGCGTCTTCACCTCTTCGTCTTCACCTCTTCGGCTCGATCCCGACGCGCCCGTCGATCACCCGCCCGCTGTTCGCCCGAACGGTCCCTCCGCGTTGCCTACGGCCACGTGGGCGCCTCGGATGGAAGCGGTGAGAACGAGACCGCCGCCCCGGCGAGCGTCGGCCCGATGAACAGGAGCGCACCCCCATGTACGTTCGCACCATCTACGCCATCGGTGATCCCGCCAAGGTCGACGCGTGTGTGGACGCGCTCCGCGAGGAGGCCCCCAGGGCGTTGGCCGGCCAGTCCGGGTACCGGGGCTTCGCGCTGTTCACCGACCGCGAGCTCGGCAAGATCCTCACCGGTTCCTGGTGGGAGAGCGAAGAGGCGCTGCGGAACAGCGACGACCAGCTCAAGGAGCGGCGCGTGGCGATGCTGGCGCCGTTCGCCAACACCATGACGGTCGACAGCTGGGAGGCAGCGGTGTTCACTCCTCCCGCGCAGGTCGCACCCGGCGCGGGCTTCCGCCTGACCCGCTTCGAGGTCGACCCGTCCGGCGCCGACCTGCTGGTGGAGACGTTCCGGGGCGCCACGCTGCCCCGGGTGCGGGCCATCGAGGGCTTCGAGACCGCGGCGATGCTCCTCGACCGGGCCAGGGGCCGGGGCAGCGTGGGTGTGGTGTATGCCGATCAGGCCGCGCTGGCGGCCTCCCGCGGCAGGCAGTCGGCGGCCCGCGGCGAGGCGGTCGCGAAGACGGGGGTGTCCATCTGCGGCCTTGAGGAGTTCGAGGTGGTCACGCTCGAACGCCAGTAGGCGGTCTCCGCGGGGGCGGGTGGCGGGGTACGGCGCGGATCCGAGCGGTGCGCCGGCCTCCGGCGTAAGGTCGGGGGTGTGCAGCCGATCGACACCCCCGGCGCACCGGCCCCGCCCGCAGCACTCCGGCCCGCCGCGCCGCCGTCGTCGCTGTCGCCGTCGCGGGCGGGCGACTTCATGCGGTGCCCGCTGCTCTACCGGCTCCGGGTGATCGACCGGCTGCCGGAGAAGCCGAACGCGGCGGCGGCTCGGGGCGTGCTGGTGCACGCCGTGCTGGAGCGGCTCTTCGACCTCCCTGCGGCGGAGCGCACGGCCGCCCGGGCCCGGGCCATGGTGGCGGGCGAGTGGGAGCGGCTGCTGGCGGCGCGGCCGGAGTTCGCGGAGTTGTTCGCGCGGGAGGGCGGGGCGCCCGCCGCGGAACGGGTCGCGGAGTGGCTGGCCACGGCGGAGCAGCTGGTCGACCGGTGGTTCACCCTGGAGGACCCGGCCCGGCTGGAGCCCGCGGAGCGCGAGTTGTTCGTCAGGACCACGCTGGACTCCGGGCTGAGGCTGCGCGGGATCATCGACCGGGTGGACGTGGCGCCGACCGGCGAGGTGCGGATCGTCGACTACAAGACCGGCCGGGCGCCCCCGCCCGAGTACGCGGCGGAGGCGCTGTTCCAGCTGAAGTTCTACGCCCTGGTGCTGTGGCGGCTGCGTGGCACCGTGCCCCGCAGCCTGCGGCTGGTCTACCTGGGCAGCGGGGACGTGCTCACCTACGACCCGGCGGAGGCCGATCTGCGGGCCGTGGAACGCAAGCTGCTGGCGTTGTGGGAAGCGATCGAGCGGGCGACGCGGACGGGCGACTGGCCCCCGAGCCCGAGCCGACTGTGCGATTGGTGCCCCCATCGGGCACTGTGCCCGGCCTGGGGCGGCACCCCGCCGCCTTATCCCCTGCCCGTCGCCACGGACGCGGCCGCGGGGGAGGGCGAGCGCCCGGCCGCTGAGGCCGACTGAGGCCGGGGGAGTCCGGCACCGCACATATGCGGGAGGGCATTGTACGCCTCCTTGCTGACATTTCACCCTTTCCGGTATTTTTCTCACGGAAAAGGGTGGATTGTTCCCTCTGGGGCGCCTAGCGTGGGTGCAGACAGTAATTCGAATACATATTCGATCCGAGGACGGCTGCGCGGGAGCACGTCCTGCCGGACGAGGACCGTGTCCCCTGCCGGCCAGGCCCACCCGGAACCGCCGTCGCAGACGCCAGGAGAACGGCGTGAACCTCACCTTCACCACCGCCACCAAGGAACAGGCCAAGGCCCGCATCGCGCTCGCCGGACCCACCGGCTCGGGCAAGACGTACACCGCCCTGGTCACCGCCACCGGGCTCGGCGAGCGGGTCGCCCTGATCGACACCGAGCACGGCAGCGCCGCCAAGTACGCCGACGAGTTCGCCTTCGACACCCTCCCGCTCACGACGTTCCAGCCCACCACCCTCGTCGACGCGCTCGCGGTGGCCGCCCACGAGGGCTACGACGTCATGATCGTCGACTCCCTGAGCCACTTCTGGTCCGGCACCGGCGGGATGCTGGAGCAGGTCGACAACGCGGCCAAGCGCCTCGGGGCGGGCGGCAGCTTCGCCGGCTGGAAGGAGGCCCGCCCCCAGGAGAGGGCGATGATCGACGCCCTGCTCGCCTACCCCGGGCACCTCATCGTCACCATGCGCACCAAGACCGAGTACGTCGTGGAGGCCGACGAACGCGGCCGCAAGGTGCCGCGCAAGATCGGACTCAAGCCCGAGCAACGGGAGGGCATCGAGTACGAATTCGACATCGTCGGCGATCTCGACCACGAGAACACCCTGGTGATCTCCAAGTCCCGGGCCAAGCCGCTGTCCGGGACCGTGCTCCACAGGCCGGGCCCGGAGTTCGCCGAGGCCGTCCTCGACTGGCTGGAGGCCGGCAAGCCCGCCCTCTCCGTCGCCGACTGCGTCACGGCGGCCACCGCGCCGGGCGCCGGCCACGAGGAGCTGCGCGCCCTGTACGAAGAGGCCCGCCGGCACAACCTGCTCGGCGCCGCCGTCCTGGACGCCGGCGGGGAGACCTGCACCCTCGGCCAGCTGATCGTGCGCCACGGCACCGCGGCGGCGAGGAACAGGGTCGCCGAGGACGTCGAGTCCGGGGCCGGGAGCAGGCAGGAGGACGGGGCCGAGCGGAAGGGCAGGGCCGCATGAGCCTCAAGGAGCACGCCACCCGGGTGGCCGCACTCCGGGTGCTGCGCGACGCCGTCGACGCCGCGTACCAGACCGAGCGCCACGAGGTCCTCGAGGAGCTGCGCGCGGCCCGCGCCGAGCTGAACCTGAAATCGGTCCGGGTGGCCCTGCCGGACGACACACCGGTCGCCACCCTCACCCTCGTCGACCCCAGGCCGACGGTCGTGGTCGCCGACGAGGAGGCCTTCACCGCCTGGGTGGCCGACAACCACCCCGGCGAGGTGGAGAGGCTGGTCCGGGTGCGCCCCGGCTGGCAGCGGCACTTCCTCGCCCGGCTGACCTGCCTCGATCCGGTCGCCGACCCGTACACCGGTGAGGCGATTCCGGGGCTGGGCGTGCTGTCGGCCCCCGAACCGCGGTCGTTCAGCCTGCGCCCCCTGCCCGGCGGACGGGAACGGATCGCCCGCGCCCTGTACACCGGCACGCTCGACCTGCGCCGCCTGCTTCCCCTCGAAGGTGGCGAGGATCCATGACCGCTGTCGTCGCCCACCCCGACCGGGACGCGCTCGGCACGGTGTGGTTCCTGGTCTCCCAAGCCGGTCACCTCGATTGCGGCCGCTGGACGTTCGAGGACGACAAGCGGCTGCGGTGCGCCTGCGGGGCCGTCCTGTACGTGTACCAGCAGCCGGTGGATGCGGCGGGAAGCGGCGCACCGGCGTCCGCCGGACCGTTCCCCCGCGGAAGGGAAGAGCGAATGCTGCCGGCCGAGACGGCCCAGCTCGTCGCCCTGGTCGCGGCGATGTGCCCGTCGATGCACCTGGAGGACACCACGACGGACGCCTGGCACCTCCTGCTCGCCGACCTGGACGTCGCCGATGTGCGGGCGGCCGTGACCAGGCTGGGCAGGCAGCGGTCCCGTATCGCCGCCGCCGACATCCGCGCCGAGGTGCGCGCGATCCGGGAGGAGCGGCTCGCCCGCAACCCGCTGCCGCTCCCGGACAGCGACCCCGACGACCCGCGCCGTTACCGTGCGGAACTCCTCGAGCTGGTGACCGCGATCGCCTCGGGGCAGCGAGTCGAGCACATACCCGCCGCCCCGGCCGGTCAGCCCCCTCACCCCACCAGCTCCAGGCGCGACCCGCGCGCCCGCTCCCTCCGCGTGCCCTGTCCCTGGTGCGGGGCCGCCGTAGGCCGTCCCTGCGTCGTTCCCCGGCTCGGAACCCCGCTGAGGAGGGCCCCCGCCCACCAGGCACGGCTCCTCGCGGCCGGGCTCGCCGAGCCCGGGCCGAGGCGGGAGGGGGAGGCGGGGCGAGCCCGATGATCACCACCCGTCCCACGAAAGGCCGCCGCACCGGAGCCCCGCCGTCCCTCGCCACCGCGACTCCCCTGGAGACCCGCGCCGCCCAGCTCCCCTCTCACCCCCGGCCGGAGCGGCGCGGCCTCCCCTCCGGGCACCCTTGCCACCCGTACGAGGCTGCCCGTCGCACTCGAACAGGCACGGGTGAGGAATCACCCGTCGCACGAGAGGAAAGCCGCCATGGTCGGTGAAACCGTCATCACCGTCGTCGGCAACCTGACCGACGACCCCGAGCTGCGCCTCACCCCGTCCGGCGACACGGTCGCGCACTTCACCGTCGCGTCCACGCCCCGCACCTTCGACCGGCAGAGCAACGAATGGCGGGACGCCGAGACGCTGTTCCTGCGCTGCTCGGTCTGGCGGCAGGAGGCGGAGCACGCCGCCGAGTCCCTGACCCGGGGCACCCGCGTCATCGTCCAGGGGCGGCTGCGCCAGCGGACGTACGAGACCCGGGAGGGCGAGAAGCGGACCGTCATCGAGCTGGAGGCGGACGAGATCGGCCCGTCGCTGCGGTTCGTCGCCGCGACGATCGTCAAACCCCCGCACACCGGCGCCCCCGCCGGTTCCCGCGGCGGCCCCGCCGCCGAGGACCTGTTCGCCCGGCCCGACGGCGACGAGCGGCCGGTCCCCGCCGAGAGCGGACGACATGCCCCCCGCGAGGAGACGCATCCCTTCTGACGGCCCGGCGCACCCGTGCGCCGGCCACGACCACACACCGCACCCATCCGAGGCGGACCCCATGAAGGAACAGGACCGCGAGGAAGCGCTCGAGCTCGCCCTCGCCCAGATCGAAAAACGGTTCGGCGCGGGCTCGGTGATGCGCCTGGGCGACGAGCCGGGGGCCCCCATCGAGGTCATCCCCACCGGCTCGATCGCCCTGGATCTCGCCCTCGGCGTCGGCGGCCTGCCGCGCGGCCGCGTGGTGGAGATCTACGGACCGGAGTCCTCCGGCAAGACGACCCTGGCCCTGCACGCCATGGCCAACGCGCAGAAGGCAGGCAGGACCGCGGCGTTCATCGACGCCGAGTACGGATTCGACCTCGAGTACGCCAAGCGGCTCGGCGTCGACACCGACGCCCTGCTGGTCTGCCAGCCGGACTACGGCGAACAGGCCCTGCAGATCGCCGACACCCTCATCCACTCCGGCGCCCTCGACCTCATCGTCGTCGACTCCGTCGCCGCGCTGGTGCCGCGCGCGGAGATCGAGGGCGAGATGGGCGACCCGCACGTCGGCCTGCAGGCCCGGCTGATGAGCCAGGCGCTCCGGAAGATCGCCGGCGCGCTGGGCCACTCCGGAACCACGATGATCTTCATCAACCAGCTGCGCGAGAAGATCGGCGTGATCTTCGGCTCGCCGGAGACCACCCCCGGCGGCCGGGCGCTGAAGTTCTACGCCTCGGTCCGCCTCGACATCCGCCGGATCGAGACGCTCAAGGACGGCGCCGAGCCCGTGGGCAACCGCACCCGCGTCAAGGTGGCCAAGAACAAGGTCGCCCCGCCGTTCAGGCAGGCCGAGTTCGACATCCTCTACGGCCGGGGCATCAGCCGCGAGGGCGAGCTGATCGACCTGGGCGTCGAGCAGGGCCTCGTCCGCAGGTCCGGCACCTGGTACACGTACGAGGGCGACCGCCTCGGCCAGGGCAAGGAGAACGCCCGCGCCTTCCTCAGGGACCACCCCGACCTCGCCGACGAGATCGAGAAGAAGACCAGGGAGGAACTGGGCATCGGGACGAAGCCGGAGGCCCCGGCGGCGGAGCCCCGGGCGGATGCGGCCAACCGGGCGGACGCACCCGGCACCGTGCCGTTCGGCTCGGCCGCGGCCGGCCGGCGCTCCACCGGGCCGACCTCGTCGGCCCTGACCGGTCAGGCCTCCCGCGTCCTCCTCGACGGCACCCCGGCGGGGTCGTGAAGACCAGCCCGCCGCTCCCTCACCCCGGCGCGGGGCGAACGCCGGCGAACCGGGGCGGCACCATGTTCTCCGGCTCCGCCGCGCCCCGGGACGAGACGCCGACCCCGGGCAGGACCGCCGCCGGCCGGCCCACCGCGGCGGAGCCGGTCCACCGGCCGGTCGCAGCCTCCGCCGACGGCGAGGACCGGGCCACCGAGGCGGCGTTGCGCCCCAAGGCCCTGGACGGGTTCATCGGCCAGGAACGGGTCCGCGAGCAGCTCGACCTCGTCCTCAGGGCCGCGCGGCAGCGGAGCGCCACCGCCGACCACGTGCTGCTCTCCGGTGCCCCGGGGCTCGGCAAGACCACCCTGGCGATGATCATCGCCGCGGAGATGGAAGCCCCGCTGCGCATCACCTCCGGTCCCGCCATCCAGCACCCCGGGGACCTGGCGGCGGTCCTGGCCTCGCTCACCGGGGGCGAGGTCCTCTTCCTCGACGAGATCCACCGCATGTCCCGGCCCGCCGAGGAGATGCTCTACCTGGCGATGGAGGACTTCCGCGTCGACATCGTCGTCGGCACCGGCCTCGACGCGTCCGCCATGTCCCTGGAGCTGCCGCCGTTCACCCTCGTCGGCGCCACCGTCCGGGCCGGCCTGCTGCTCCCGCCGCTGCGCGACCGCTTCGGCTTCACCGCCCACATGGAGTTCTACGGCCCCGCCGAACTGGAGCGCGTCGTCCACCGCTCCGCCCGGCTGCTGGAGGTGGAGATCGAGCCCGCCGGCGCCGCCGAGATCGCCGGCCGCTCCCGCGGCACGCCCCGCATCGCCAACCGGCTGCTGCGCCGGGTGCGGGACTACGCCCAGGTCACCGCGGACGGAGTGGTCACCCGCGAGATCGCGTCCGCGGCCCTGGGGGTCTACGAGGTCGACGGCCGCGGCCTGGACCGCTTGGACCAGTCCGTGCTGCACGCCCTGCTGAAGCTGTTCGGCGGCGGACCGGTGGGCCTGGGCACCCTCGCGGTCGCCGTGGGGGAGGAGCGGGAGACGGTGGAGGAGGTCGCCGAGCCGTTCCTGGTGCGGGAGGGGCTGCTGGCCCGGACGCCCCGGGGGCGGGTCGCGACGCCCGCCGCCTGGGCCCACCTCGGGCTCGCGCCGCCGTCCGGGCCGTCCTGGTCCGCGTCCCCGGGACCGCACCGGAACGGCGATGCCGGACGGGACGGCCCGCCCGGAGGCCGCACCGGACGGACCGCCTCCCCGGCCGCCCCACGGCCCGTGCCGCCTTCTCCACCATAGGAAGGGCGATGCCCTCGCGGGCGCAGTGCAGCCCCCGGAGGCGGGTGCCTTCGGGGGCTGCACACGTCGACCGCCGTCTACCGCGCCGAGTAGCCGAAGGCCACGCCGTTGGCCGGGAGGCCACCGGAGCCGGGCTTGTACGTGGTGGTGGGAGCGACCGTGCCGCCTTGCGTCACGTTGGACATCGGAAGCGCGTACAGCGCGCCCGTGGCCAGGGGCCCGTAGGGCATGCCCGCGTACAGCCTGGTCGCCGTGAAGTGGATGCTCCTGCCCAGGTACTGGTTGGCGCCGGGGGGACCGGGGATGCCGTCCCCGTCGCCGGCCTCGATCCAGCGGTCGTTCGGACCGGCCGATCCGGCCAGCGAGAACGTGTGGATCGCACCCGCGTTGGCGACGGTGCCGATGTCCTCGCCGGGCGTTCCCACGGCGAGCCGCATGGACGCCACGGTGCTCACCGAACCGGGGGCCGTGTTGACGGCGGCGAGGTACTCGCCCATGCGGTCACCGGTCTCGGAGGTGCCGGACACGTCGTCGTCCCCGGTGCCCTGCTTGAGCTCGCGCAGGTAGCTCCAGGTGCCGTCGGGCTTGATGCGGATCTGCACCACACGGCCCGCGTTGGCGCGGTCCTCGGTGCCGACCGTCACGCTCTCACCGGGCGAGCCGATCGCCAGGATCGACTCCGTGGCGGCTGCGGCGCCGCCGGCCCGGAACGGGGCCATGGCCACCGCGTAACCGAACTGGTCGCCCGCCTCGGCACCGCCGGAGATGGCCGCGTCGTCCTGGTCGAGCCCGTCGAGCGGCAGGGGGTGGCCGGTGGAGTCGAAGCGGTTGGCGTCGAAGATCACGACGGCGCCGGCCTTCGCCGTGCTGCCGAGGGCCTCGTTGGGGGAGCCGATGGCGATGTAGTTCTGGTCGGCGGCCACGGACCAGCCGAAGAGGTCGCCCGCCTCGGGGTCACCGGGAACCCCGGCCGTCGCCTGGCTCACGGCCACGCTGGTGGTGCCGTACACGTAGAACGAGGAACCCGCCTGCGCGACGTCGCCGAGGGCCTCACCGGGCAGGGTGATGACGAGGTACGGCCGGCCGGCGTCGTTCACCGCGGCCGCGATCCTGTGGCCCATCCGGTCGCCCGCCTCGGACGACGAACCCGCGATCGCACCCGTGCCCATGCCCTGTTCGAGGTGCGTGGCCTTCAGGGTGCCGGTGCCCAGGCCGCCGGCCGCGCCGTACAGGATGTCGACGAAGCCCGCGTCGGTGGCGGTGCCGACGGTCTCGCTCGGGGTTCCGGCGACCAGGTCGGTGAAGCCGTCCTTGTTCCAGTCGATGGTGGCCAGGGTCTCGCCGAAGTAGTCGTCCGGCTCGGAGCCGCCGGGCACCCAGTCCAGGTCCTGGCTGATCTCCGTGGTGCCCTTGCCGCCGCCGTATACGATGCGGATCAGGCCGGCCTTCGCGTCCGTGCCGACGGTGGCCTGGGGGTCGGAGATCGCGATGTCCTCCGCGCCGTCACCGTTGAAGTCGTTCATCCCGGCCGGCTTCGGGGTGGTGCCCCCGCCGCTGACGGCGGCACCGAGGTCGATCCGCGGGGTGGTGGCACCGGTGTAGACGATGCCCCGGCCGCTGCTCTTCAGCAGGGCCGTCAGGTCGGCGACGGTCTTGGTGGGGAAGGCCTGCTTGAGCACGGCGTACGCACCGGCCACGTGCGGCGCGGCCATGGAGGTGCCGTTCTTGGAGGCGTAGGTGCCGCCGGGCACGGAGGAGACGATGCCCGTGCCGGGGGCGAACAGGTCGAGCAGCGGGCCCCGGTTGGTGAAGGCGGACAGCTCGTCGTCGTCGGTGGTCGAGCCGACCGTGACGGCGGAGGAGATGCAGCCGGGCATGCTCACCGCGTCGGTGTGGCCGTTGTTTCCGGCCGCGATCACGGTGGCCACGCCGGCGCTCAGCAGGCTGTCCACGATCGGCTTGCGCACATCGCCGTCGCAGGCGGTGGTGTAACGGCCGTTGCCGAGGCTGAGGTTGGCCGCGACGATCGGCGTACCTGCCTGCTTGAGCTTCAGCACGTGCTCGAGGCCCTTGAGCTGGGCGCTCTGGTAGCTGCCCACGCAGGGGGCGACGCCCCCGCAGAACTCCTCGGTGGTGAACTGGCTGAAGACCTGGATGGCGACGATGTTGGCACCGGGCGCCACACCGTGCTGGGGAGCGCCCGTGATGCCGGCGCCGTTGCCCGCGGCGATACCGGCCACGTGGGTGCCGTGGTCGCAGTCGGCCATGGTCGCGCAGGGGCCGGCCGCGGTGTTGGCGGCACCGGTGCCCTCCTGCGCGTCGGCGCCGTTGGGGCACAGGCTGACGATGCCGCTCTCGGCATCGCTCGGCGAGAAGCAGGCCTCGGCCACGACCCGGTTCTTCAGGAACGGGTGGCCGGTCTCGACGCCGGTGTCCAGGACGGCGACCGCCTGGCCCGTACCGGTCTTGCCCGCCGCGAAGGCGTCGTCACCGCCGATGAGCGGGATGCTCTGGTCCAGGGTCGGCCGCTCGACCTTGTCCTCGGTGACGCTGACCACGCCCGGCTTGGCGGCGAGCCGGTCGAGGCCGGCCCGGTCCACCTTGAGGGTGACCACCGGCACGGTCTCGAACTCCTGCTTCTTCTCGCCGGCGGTCGCCGCGTCGGCGACGTCCGCGAGGGTCTCCGTGACGACGTTGACGCGGACCTTGCCGCCGCCCGCGGTCCGGTCGTAGAGCGGCAGGTCGACCGGGCCGGTCGAGGCTTCGGCCGCTGTCGTGGTGCTCAGCGGTGTGACGGCGTGGGCCGGTGTCGCGGCGCCGAGGGTCACGGCCGTCATCGCGGTGACGACCGTCGCCCAGATCGTTCTCTTCATATTGCCTCGGTGAGCAAGGGGCGCGTCATGGCTGGGCCCGTGGGGAAGCAGACATGGCACAGCCCGGGGAGATGGGGTGTGAAAGGCCCTGGCGGAACGGGCCGGGCGGCGAGGGGTGTCCGCCGCCCGGCCCGTTCACGCCCGAGGGGCGTGCTCCGTCAGGAGGTCGCGCTGTACGTCGTCAGAAGGTGCGCTGACCCGTGATCAGGTCTTGTTGGCACCGTTCTTCGGGTGGCCCTTCCAGGCCACGGCCTTGAGGTAGACGTACGCGTAGGAGTTGCACTTCCAGCGGACCAGGATGTTGTACGCCTTGCAGCTGTGCGTCTTCATCGTGCTGTAGAAGGCGTTGTCGACGTTCGACTTCTTGCTGCGGTCCAGGTAGTACTTGTAGCCCTTGTACGTGTTGCCGATCAGGCCGTAGCCGTAGTCGTGGGTGTCACACGCGGCCCGGAAGTTGAAGCCGCCCGGGCGGCTGATGTTCGGGCCGGGCGTGCTGCAGCCGTCGTAGATGATGCCCGCCACGCGGAAGCCGGTCGGCGTGTACCGGAAGTACGGCCAGTGCCAGCCGTAGTGCGCGGCCCACGCGACGCAGCCGCGGTTGAGGTACCACATCCACTCGGTGGCGCGGTTGCAGTAGCGCGGGTAGGCCTGCGGGTCGGTGATCTCACCGGTGGTGAAGTCCCCGGCCGGAGGCGTGGTCGCGGTTCCGTCGCCGGCCGGGCCCTGCAGGGGCTCGGTGGCGGACGGCAGGTCGGTGCCGACGGGCGCGGCGTTCGGGGCGGCCGACTCGGCCGGGAACGTCAGGTCCCACTCACCGTTGGTCGGCGAGGCGATGTCGGAGACACGACCGGTGGAGTCGTAGGCGTACGACGAGACCGGGTCGGTGCCCTCGACCGGGTTGGTCACGCTGCGCAGCAGACCCGAGGCGTCGTAGGAGTAGCGCGCCAGCGTCTGCGTGGTGGCACCCGACGTGAGGGTGATCTCCTTGGCGCGGCCCGTGTACTCACCGAGCGCCGTGCCGGTGGCCGTCGTGGCGGTCGAGTACTTGACCGTCAGCGACTGCGCCGGAGCGTCGGCGGTGGCGGGCTCGCTGACCGTGGCGACCCGGCCCTTGGTGTCGTAGGAGACCGTGTCGGTGGCGCCGTCGGCCAGGTTGCCCAGGCTGGTCACACGCCACTTGTCGGTGCCCGGAGCGACCTGCTTCCAGTTGTAGGTGGCCGTGAGGTTGGCGATTCCGATGGCCGCGCCGGCGTCCTCGTCGCCGGTCACGTCGGTGTCCGGGGTGCCGGTGGCCGGGGCGAGGGTCTCGACCGCGGTGGTCACCAGCGTGCCGGTCGCCTCGTTGTACGTGGTGGTCTCGGTGAGCTTGTCGCCGGTGGTGGTCTCGTACTTCTTGACGCCGCCGCCGCTCGGGTAGTCGATGCTGCTCTTCAGGGCGTACGAGACGGAGACCTTCGCGTCGAGGTCGGTGACCACGACGGAGTTGGCCTTCTGCTCCAGCTTGCGGTTGAGCTGACCCCCCAGGAACCCGGCTTCCCACCCGGGGCCGAAGACGCCCTGGTCCGGACGGGTCGAGGGCGCCGACTCCGGCCTGGCGACTCCGTCCGCGCCTTCGGTCACCGTGTGGGTACGGCCCATGAGGCCCTCGGCCACATCGGTCTCGTACAGCTCGAAGGACTTCTCCGCGGTGGAGTACAGGCCGGGACCGACCTGCTGGATCTCCCCGTCGGCCAGCGGCGGATCGACCGTGGCGGCCGCGGCCCGCGGCTGCTCGATGACGGCGGCTCCGGCGATCTGCTGCGGGAGCAGCAGCGCTATGGAGAGCGCGGTCATGACAGGCAGAGCTGTCTTGCGCACGAGTTCCCCCCTCGTGTCGTAGGTGTGTTTCTTGATCGCTGCGGACCGTAGACCCGCGCCGATCGCGACCACAAGAACCTTGTAAACAGGGGCAGTTGATTCCGCTTCCTTGCAGCAGTGAAGATCTCCGGCCGCCGCCCGAGGTTGAGTACGCGTACTCATGTGGCGCGTGCGGCCTGGCCCAAGACTGGGCGCATGAAGCGAACCCGAGCCCGGATCAGGGCAGTTGACCCCGTAATGCGCCGCCGTCGGCGCGCCATCGCGGTGACGGCTCTCGCCGCTCTGACCCTGGCCGCCTGCGGCTCCGAGCAGTCGGATCCCCCGGGAGGGCGGGGTACGCCGGTCGATGCCGTCTCGGCGGGCAAGGACGCGGCCTTCGCCAAGATGCTGGACGAGGTGGCGCGGGAGTGCCCCCCGCCGGGCACGAAGAGGGATTCGGCGCCCGCTCCGGAGGGCCGGGCGCCGACCGCTCCGGTGGAGCCGCCGCCCGGTGCCACGGTGAAGCCGCCGCCGGGCGGCGCGGTCGAGCCCGGCGCCCCCACGGCGGGTCCGGAGGTGGAGCTGGACGCCCGTGACTGGTGCGCCGGCGTCCAGCACGAACAGCGCGTGGCCGAGGCGGTCCTGAAGCTCGAGCAGCCCGATCCCGCCCAGGTCAGGAAGGTGCTGAACGGCCTCGGTTACATCGACGGGCGCATCCACGGCCTGAAGCGGTCCGGCGCGGTCACGAAGTTCGTCCTCGACCTCCGCGACAAGGGAGGGCGCCTGTGCCTGGACGGCACGGCCAAGGGGGAGCTGACGGAGGTCGAGGCGTGCGTCGCACCTGCGGATGGAGCGTTCGATATTGCAAATATCCACCGCCAATCATGAGTTGATTGTGAGCTAGGTCACATGTCGTGTCTCATTTTGAGTGACGATCGGCGACGCCACGTTACCCATGAATGGGAGATAGTGTCCTAAATCGGTGCTGTAGCGGCGAGTTAGGGGGCGCCGGGTCATTGGGGACGCTTGTCCGCGGAGCTTGCAGTCGAAGTTGCGTCAGCAATCAGACATGTCCGCGGATGACTGGATTCCCCCGCGTGACCCTGCCGCCGGCCTCGGCCCCGCGATCGGCGACCGAGCACGCGTGAAGGCCCCGCACCGGACGGTGCGGGGCCTCTTCCGGCCCTTCTGGACGGGTGCCGGCCGGGATGCCCGGGACTGCCGCGGGCGTTCCTGCGGGCCCGCTGCCTTCGTAGGGAGCGCCGTAACCGCGAGCGAGCGGTCGGCCTGCCGGCCTGACAGTCGCACGTACCCGTCCCGTTCCTTCGCCACGGAGGCCGTCCCGTGCCCACCGCACCACGCTCCCGCGCCCCGCGCCGACGGTTCGCCGTCGGACTCGCCGGGTGCTGCCCGACCGCGCCGCCGACGGCACGCTCGTCCCCCACCCGGCCCGCTTCCCGAACGGCATCAAAGCCGCCGCCGACTACGTCCACTCCAAGGGCCTCGAATCCGGCATCCACACCAGCGCCGGCACCCACACCTGCGACGGCCTCGGATTCCCGGGCACCCCCGGCCACGAGTACGGCGACGCTCGGCATCCTCGGCAACCGCGAGGTCATCGTGGTCGACCAGGACCCGTCGGGCAGGCAGGGCAAGGTCACCAGCTCCGAGGGCGGCCGGTGGGTGATCGCCAAGCCGATGGCGGATGGCAGCCGGTCGATCGCCCTGTTCAACGAGTCGGACCGGCCCCGGCGCATCGCGACCCCCGCGAAGGCGGCGGGCCTGGCCCGCGCGCGTACACGGTGCGCGATCTGTGGCGGCACGCGAGCCACAACGTCGCCGACACGTTGTCGGCCACCGTCCCCGCCCACGGCACCGCCCTCGTCCGCCTCTCCACCGACGTGGGCTGGGCGTCGTATCCGCCCGCGGCGGAGCTGGGCCAGGCGGGCTCCTCGTTCCTCACCGCCGGTACGGACTCCACCGTCACCACCACGGTGACCGCCCTCGGTCGTAACGGCGACACGAGAGGTGTCGGTGCGGCTCTCCGCCCCCGGCCGGCCGGAGCGTCGAGCCGGCGTCCACCGGTGGGCCGACCCGGACGACGTCGCCGTGGGCGCCGGCCCCGACCTCCCGGGCGCCGAGACCGTGCGCCTCGTCGTCACCGACGCCGGGGACGTCGTGAGCCACGACCACGCGGACCGGGCCGAGGCGACGGTCGCCTGCCGGCCGGAGCCTCAGACGGCGCACGCGCCCTGCTGCCGTGCCGTGCCGCGTCTCGGAACGGGGAACACACCTCGTCTCATCCGGCGGCGGTGAGGAACGTTCCGTACGGCGTGGTGGCCCTTCGTCCTCGGAGTCGTGTCAGCCCGGGCGGGGACCGGAGGAGTCGTCGTCCGGGTTCACGCCGGTGAACGCCGAGTCGTCCTTCGTGCCGCTGGGGCGCTGTGACCGGCCCCTTCGGCCGGTGTCGCGCATGCCCTTCTCCGACGAGCGGCCCCGCTTCTCGCCTCTGGCCGTGTCGCTGCGGACGGTGTCGCCGGGGACGTCCCGTTCTTCCTCCCGGGCGGCCTTCCGTCCCTTGCCGGGCGGGGGCGCATGCTTCTCGGGGTGGAAGGACCGCGCAGCGCTCGGGTTCTCCTGCTGTCGCGTCTCGTCCACATCGGGGGACCAGCCGTGCTGTCCGGCCATACCGTCGCGGCTCGGCTCGCCGCGCGAGGGCCTGGAGGACTTCGGTTTCTCGGCCATGAGCCGACCTGCCTGTCCGTGCGAGGGGCATGCGTGCGCATACCCGTAGGACTCTGATTTTCCCACGGGACACGGGGCGCGTCTCCTGGACGGCGCACCGCGGCGATCAGGCCGCCAATCGGTCGGACGC
This sequence comes from Streptomyces sp. NPDC004266, assembly GCF_042874095.1. Lineage (NCBI taxonomy): Bacteria > Bacillati > Actinomycetota > Actinomycetes > Kitasatosporales > Streptomycetaceae > Streptomyces > Streptomyces sp. NPDC004266. The sequence goes on along the minus strand of NZ_JBIAMM010000008.1, from coordinate 109,278 downwards.
ACACCTCGAACGGGTGAGGTGCGGGCTCCGCCACCCCGCTGCCCGCCTCGTGCTGCCCGATGATCGCAGGCGGTTGGTGGACCGCGGTTCCCAGGGCCGCACCGTCCCCCGCGACCCGGAAAGGCCGCCCATGCGCATCCTGCTCGTCGCCAGCAGCTTCAACAGCCTCACCCAGCGCGTCCTGGTCGAGCTGCGTGACCGCGGGCACACCGTTCCCGTCGAGGTCACCCCCGATGGGACGGCCGTGCGCGAGGCGGTGGCGCGCCACACGCCCGATCTGGTCGTGGCCCCCCTGTTGAAGGCCGTCGTGCCCCGCGACGTGTGGACGGCGCACCGCTGCCTGATCGTGCACCCGGGGCCCGTGGGCGACCGCGGCCCGTCCTCGCTGGACCACGCGATCCACGACGGGGTCGAGGAGTGGGGCGTCACCGTCCTCCAGGCCGACGAGGAGATGGACGCGGGCGACGTCTGGGCCTCCGAGACCTTCCGCGTGCCGGAGGTCGGCAAGAGCGACCTGTACCGCAACGAGCTGTCCGACGCCGCCGTGGCCGCCGTGCTCCTCGCCGTCGAGAGGGTCGCCGCCGGGACGACACCGCGTCCGCAGACCGGCGGGATCCGCGTCCGTCCCGCTCTCCGCCAGGAGGAGCGTCGGATCGCGTGGGGCGAGGACACCACCGAGACCGTCCTTCGCACCCTGCGGGCCGCCGACTCGCAGCCCGGTGTACCGGACCGGCTGCTCGGCGCCGAGTGGTTCCTGCACGGCGGCCACGCGGAGGACGGTCTGCGCGGGCGGCCCGGCGACCTGCTGGCCACCCGGGCGGGCGCGGTCTGCCGCGCCACCGTGGACGGCGCGGTGTGGATCCCCGAGATCCGTGCCCGCACCGGCCCCGGCAGGCCGCGTGCCTGCAAGCTCCCCGCCACCCTGGCCCTCGCGGGCCGGTTGCCGGAGCTCCCCGAACTGCCGGCCCCCGCCGCCCCGGCGCCCGGCCGACGGACCTGGTCCGACATCACGTACCGCGAGGAGGGGCCGGTCGGCGTCCTGTCCTTCGCGTTCCCCGGCGGGGCGATGAGCACCGACCAGTGCCGCCGCCTGCTGGACGCGTACGAGACCGCCCGCGGGCGCCCCACCTCCGTCCTGGTGCTCGGCGGGCAGCGCGACTTCTTCTCCAACGGCATCCATCTGAACGTCATCGAGGCCGCCGCCGACCCCGCCGCCGAGTCCTGGGCCAACATCAACGCCATGAACGACCTGGTCGAGGCGGTTCTCACCACGACCGACCGGATCGTCGTGAGCGCGATCGGCGGCAACGCCGCCGCCGGCGGAGTGATGCTCGCCCTCGCCGCCGACGAGGTCTGGTGCCGTTCCGGGTCGGTGCTCAATCCGCACTACCGGCGCATGGGCCTGTACGGATCGGAGTACTGGACCCGCACCCTGCCCGGGAAGGTGGGCGAGGCCCTGGCCGCGCGCCTCACCGAAGAGGCCCGGCCGGTGTCCGCGGCGGCCTCGCTCGACATGGGGCTGGTGGACCGGGTCGTCGACTGCGGACCCGGGGAGTTCGCCGCCGAGATCACCCGATTGGCCCTCCGTCTGGCGTCCCGTGGCGGTCTCCAGCAGCGGATCGCGGCGAAGAAGGCGGAGCACGAGCGCCGGGAGTCCGTCGCTCCCCTTGCGGCCCACCGTGAACGGGAGCTCTCCCGGATGCGGACGATCTTCGACGATCCCGCCGCGAGCTACCACGCACGGCGCCGGGCCTTCGTCCGGAAGGAGGCCTCCCGAGCGCCGCTCCCGAACGGCCCAGGTGCGGGCGCGGGCGGATCGGCCGACTGTTAAGCAAGACCCAGGCCCGACACGAGGCCTTTGCCCCATCCCTCCTCAGGAGGCGACCCATGAGCGCAGTGAAACCGGCCCCGGTCGAGGACCAGGGTGCCGCACCCGGCAGCGAAGAGAAGCCGATCCACATCCTCTGGATCAACGCGGGTCTGAGCTGTGACGGCGACTCGGTGGCCCTGACCGCCGCCATGCAGCCCAGCATCGAGGAGATCGCCCTCGCGGGGCTGCCCGGGCTGCCCAGGATCGCGGTCCACTGGCCACTGATCGACTTCGAGTGCGGCCCGGTGGGCGGCGCCGACACGTTCATCGAGTGGTTCTTCAAGGGGGAGCGGGGCGAGATCGACCCGTTCGTGCTGGTCGTCGAGGGCTCGATCCCGAACGAGGCCATCAAGCAGGAGGGCTACTGGAGCGGCTTCGGCGACGACCCGGAGACCGGCCAGCCCATCACCACGAGCGAGTGGATCGACCGGCTGGCCCCCAAGGCCCTCGCCGTCGTCGCGATCGGCACCTGCGCCACGTACGGCGGCATCCACGCCATGGCGGGGAACCCGACCGGCGCGATGGGCCTCCCGGACTATCTCGGCTGGGACTGGAAGTCCCACGCCGGCATCCCGATCGTGTGCGTGCCCGGCTGTCCCATCCAGCCGGACAACTTCGCGGAGACGCTGACCTACCTGCTCTACCAGGCGGCCGGCTCCGCACCCATGATCCCGCTGGACGACAAGCTCCGCCCCACCTGGCTGTTCGGGGCGACCGTGCACGAGGGCTGCGACCGGGCCGGCTACTACGAGCAGGGCCAGTTCGCCTCGACGTACGACTCTCCCAAGTGCCTGGTCAAGCTGGGCTGCTGGGGGCCGGTCGTCAAGTGCAACGTTCCCAAGCGCGGCTGGATGAACGGTGTCGGCGGCTGTCCGAACGTCGGCGGCATCTGCATCGCGTGCACGATGCCCGGATTCCCGGACAAGTTCATGCCGTTCATGGACGAACCTCCCGGTGCCAAGGTCTCCGTATCCGCCAGCGGTGTGTACGGCTCGGTGATCCGCCGGCTCCGGAGCATGACGTCCAGGACCGTGGACAAGGAGCCGAAGTGGCGGCACACCGGTGAACGGATCACCACCGGCTACCGGCCGCCCTGGTGACCGTCCCGCCGTCGCACCGCGCATCCCGCTAGACCCCCATCCAACCCCACTGTTCGCGAAGACGAAGAGCTCACGAAGGGCACCAAAGCGACCATGGCATCTCCTGCGAAGACGACGGGTGACGGCTCCGGACTGGTGGAGATGGCCTGGGACCCCATCACCCGGATCGTGGGCAGCCTCGGCATCCACACGAAGATCGATTTCAAGCAGAAGCGCGTCGCGGAGTGCTACAGCACGTCCTCCGTCTTCCGCGGCTACAGCGTCTTCATGAGGGGCAAGGATCCCCGCGACGCGCACTTCATCACCAGCCGCATCTGCGGCATCTGCGGTGACAACCACGCGACCTGCTCGGTGTACGCGCAGAACATGGCGTACGGCGTGAAGCCCCCGCACCTCGGCGAGTGGATCATCAACCTCGGCGAGTCCGCGGAGTACATGTTCGACCACAACATCTTCCAGGAGAACCTGGTCGGGGTCGACTACTGCGAGAAGATGGTCCGCGAGACCAACCCCGGCGTCCTGGAGCTGGCCGAGCGCACCGAGGCGCCGCACGCCGCCGAGCACGGCTACCGCACGATCGCGGACATCATGCGCTCCCTCAACCCCCTCGAAGGCGAGTTCTACCGCGAGGCGCTCCAGGTCAGCCGCTACACCCGGGAGATGTTCTGTCTCATGGAGGGGCGGCACGTCCACCCCTCCACCCTCTACCCCGGTGGCGTCGGCACGGTCGCGTCCGTGCAGCTGTTCACCGACTACATGAGCCGCCTCATGCGCTACGTGGAGTTCATGAAGCGCGTCGTCCCGCTCCACGACGACCTCTTCGACTTCTTCTACGAGGCGCTGCCCGGCTACGAGGAGGTCGGTCGCCGCCGTGTGCTGCTCGGCTGCTGGGGCGCGCTCAACGACCCCGAGCACTGCGACTTCACCTACGCCAACATGACCGACTGGGGCCGGCGGATGTTCGTCACCCCCGGTGTCGTCGTCGACGGCAAGCTGGTGACCAACGACCTCACCGAGATCAACCTCGGCATCCGCATCCTGCTCGGCAGCTCGTACTACGAGGACTGGCAGGGCCAGGAGCAGTTCGTCACCCACGATCCGCTGGGCAATCCGGTCGACCCGCGCCACCCGTGGAACCAGCACACGATCCCGGCCCCGCAGAAGCGGAACTTCGACGACAAGTACAGCTGGGTCATGTCCCCGCGCTGGTTCGACGGCAAGGACCACCTGGCGCTGGACACCGGCGGCGGCCCCATCGCGCGCCTGTGGTCCACCGCGCTCTCCGGCCTCGTCGACATCGGCTACGTCAAGGCCACCGGGCACAGCGTCGTGATCAACCTCCCCCGGACGATGACCAAGCCGGAGACCACCTTCGAGTGGAAGATCCCGAAGTGGAGCAACGCCCTGGAGCGCAACCGCGCCCGGACCTACTTCCAGGCGTACGCGGCCGCCGTCGCCCTCCACTGCGCCGAGAAGGGCCTGGAGGAGGTCCGCGCCGGCCGCACGCAGACGTGGGAGAAGTTCGAAGTGCCCGACGAGTCCATCGGTGTCGGCTTCACCGAGGCCGTACGGGGCGTCCTCTCGCACCACATGGTCATCAGGGACGGCAAGATCGCCAACTACCACCCCTACCCGCCGACGCCGTGGAACGCCTCCACGCGGGACACGTTCGGCACCCCCGGTCCGTACGAGGACGCGGTGCAGAACACCCCGATCTTCGAGGAGAACACGCCCGAGAACTTCAAGGGCATCGACATCATGCGCGCCGTGCGCAGCTTCGACCCCTGCCTGCCGTGCGGCGTCCACATGTACACGGGCAACGGCCGGACCGTGAAGCAGATGCACGTGCCCACCGGCCTGAGCGGCCTGGCCGGATGAGCGCGACCACCGCCGAACAGGCGGGCCGACGGGTCGAGGAGGTCCTTGACCGGCTGGCCGAGAACGGCGACGCCGAGGCCTGCGCGGCCACGGAGGAAGTCGTACGCGTCCTCATGGAGTTCTACGGCAGCGGCATCGCCCGCATCGTCGAGCTCCTCGGGCGCCCCGCCGCCCGTCCGCCCGCCGACCCGCTGGGCCCGCTGCTCGCGGACGAACTCGTCGCGAGCCTCCTCAACCTGCACGGACTGCACCCCGAGGATGCGCCGACCCGCATCGACCGCGCCCTGTCCGCCCTGCCGCAGCCCGTGGAGAACGCCGGATTCGACCCGGCGACGGGCGTGCTGCGGCTGCGGGCCACCGCCTCGACCGGCTGCGGCTGCTCCGGCACCCAGGAGTCCGTCCGGCAGGCGGCCGCGGACGCCCTCGCCTGCTTCGCCCCCGAGGTGACCGGCGTGGAGCTGGAGGGCGGTGCCCCGCGCGAACCGGCACTGCTCCAGATCGGCACCCGTCCGTCCCCCGCGGGCGCGGACGGCCGCTCATCGGCCGCCGCCCGGTGAACGGGCCGCCGAACAGCGCCGTGCGGCCCCCGGCGCCCACCGGCCTGCGCCGGTTCACCACTCCCCGCCCGCCCCGCGAGGAGCGCTGCGAACTGTGCGGCGCCCCGCTGGCGGCCGAGGAGCGCCACCCGCATCTCGTCGACACGGACAAGCGGGCCCTGGTCTGCGCCTGCGGCCCGTGCGCGCAGCTCATGGACCGCTCCGCCGCCTCCCCCGGGCGGTTCCGGGCGGTCCCCGGCCGCTTCCTGAGCGACCCGGGCCACCGGATCGACGAACGGGCCTGGGAGTCGCTGCGGATCCCGGTCTCGGTCGCGTTCTTCTTCCGCAACTCCGCCCTCGGCCGGCCGGTGGTGCTCTACCCGAGCCCCGCCGGCGCCACCGAGAGCGAACTGGAGGAGGACGCCTGGCGGTCCGTCCTCGACGCCACCCGGCTCGCCGCCCACCTCGAACCCGACGTCGAGGCCCTGCTGCTGCGCCGCCACGAGGGCCGCACCGAGTGCTTCCTCGTGCCGATCGACCTCTGCTACGAACTGGTGGGCCGCATGCGACTGCACTGGCAGGGCTTCGACGGAGGGGCGGAGGCGCGGGCCGACCTCGACGCCCTCTTCGCCCACGTCCGCGGCCTGGCCCGCGAGCCGCAGGGGAGCCGGCCGTGACCGAGTTCTCCTTCAGCTGCACCGACGTCCGCGCCGACGCCTACGCGGCCGGACCCACGCTCGTGTTCCGGCTGCGGATCACCGCCACCGGCGGCACCCGCGTCCACGCCATGGCCCTGCGCTGCCAGATCCGTGTCGAACCCGCCCGGCGCGGCTACGACGACCACGAGGCCGCGGCCCTGGGCGATCTCTTCGGCGAACGCTCCCGGTGGGGCAGCAGCCTCAACCCGGTCCAGTTCGCCCAGGCCTCCGTCATGGTGCCCGGCTTCACCGGCGAGATCGAGACCGACCTCGTCGTGCCGTGCACCTACGACACCGACATCGCCGCGTCCCGCTACTTCCGGGCGCTCTCCGACGGCGACGTCCCGCTGCTCCTGCTCTTCTCCGGCACCGCCTTCACCGGCGCCGGCGGCTTCCACGTCGAGCCCGTCCCCTGGGACAAGGAGGTCTCCCACCGCATGCCCGTGAAGGTGTGGCGCGAGATGATCGACCAGCACTTCCCCGGCTGCGGATGGATCCGGCTTCCGGGCGACGCGATGGACGCCCTGCTCGCCTACCGCTCGCGCCGGGCCCTCCCGTCGTGGCAGGCCACCGTCGAGTCCCTGCTCGAAGCGGCGGGGGAGAGGACACGATGACCACCGTCGCCTTCACCCCCGGCACCGAGGCGCGGTTCGCCGTCGCCCGGCACGTCGCCGACGCCGTCCTCTTCGAGGGGTACGTCCTCTACCCGTACCGCGCGTCCGCCGCGAAGAACCGGCTCCGCTGGCAGTTCGGGGTCCTGGTGCCGCCGTCCTGGAGCGCCTCGGCCGAGGAGCACGACTTCCAGCTCACCGAGTGCCTCATGGAGCCCAGGACCGGCGCCGAACTCGCCGTGGAGGTCCGTTTCCTGCGCGCCCAGCGGCGTACCGTCGAGGAACTGCGCGAGGACGGGACCTTCGCTCCGACCGGCGAACTCCGGCTGGCCGACCGGGTCCTGGTGGCCTGGGACGAGGGCGTCGAGGAGCGCGTCACCCTCGTCGTCCCCGTCGCCGAACTGCGCGGCGACGGTACCGCCCTGCCCTTCACCCGCCCCGCCGCCGAGGAGACGGAGGAGATCACCGACACCGACGGACGCGTCCTCGGCCGACTCGTGCGCCGCCGCGAGGAGATCAGCGGCACCCTGCGGATCTCGGCTGCCGAACTCGACGGCCCGTACCGCGTCGAGCGCCTCTCGGTCACGGTGGAGAACACCAGCGACTGGACCGCGGAGCGGGACACCGACCGCCACGCGGCACTGCCGTACTCCCTCGTCGCCGCCCACACGCTGCTCCGCATCGACGGCGGCTCGTTCCTGTCGATGACCGACCCGCCGGAGTGGGCGAAGGGCGCCGTCGCCGCCTGCCGCAACCTGCACACCTGGCCCGTCCTCGCCGGCGAACCCGGGCGCGACGACCTGATGCTCTCCTCACCGATCATCCTGGAGGACCATCCGGCCATCGCGCCCGAGAGCCCCGGCGCCCTCTACGACGCGACCGAGATCGACGAGATCCTCGCCCTGCGCACGGCGGCCCTCACCGACGAGGAGAAGCGCGAGGCCAGGGGGACCGACGCCCGCGCCGCGGCCGTGATCGAGCTGGCGGACACCATGCCGCCCGAAGTCCTGGAGCGTCTGCACGGAGCGGTACGGAGTCTCCAGAGCGTCACCGGGCCCCCGAAGTCGGCCGGCAACATCCTCGAACCGGAGACACCCTGGTGGGACCCGGGCAGCGACACCGGTGTGGATCCGGGCAGCGACCACGTCCTCGTCGACGGACGTGAGGTCCGCGCCGGCAGCAGGGTCGTCCTGCGTCCCCGGCTGCGCCGCACGGACGCCCAGGACCTGTTCCTCGACGGGCGCAGCGCCCTGGTCGAGGCGGTCCTGCACGACGTCGACGGCGGAGTCCACGTCGCGGTGACCGTGGAGGACGACCCGGGCGCCGACATCCGCCGCGAACAGGGCCGGTTCCTCTACTTCCAGCCCGACGAGGTCGAAGCCCTGGAGGACGTGTGAACGGCCCCGCGCCCGAGGCCCGGGCACCCGGCACGGCCCGCACCCTCGTGGCCGGGGTGGGCAACATCTTCCTCGGCGACGACGGCTTCGGCGTGGAGACCCTGCGGCGGCTCGCCCGCGAGGAGCTCCCCGCCTCCGTCGAGCTGGCCGACGTCGGGGTCCGGGGCGTCCACCTCGCCTACCAACTCCTCGACGGCTGGGACACCCTCGTCCTCGTCGACGTCACCGCCCGCGGCGGCGAACCGGGGACGCTCCACCTGATCGACGCCTCGGCGGCCGGCGACCGCGCCCGCGGCACGGAGCCCGCGCCGCTCGACGGCCACCGGATGACCCCCGACGCCGTCCTCGCCCTGCTCGACACCCTGTGCGCGGGAACCGGCGCCGCGCCGCCACGGCGGATCCTCGTCGTCGGCTGCGAGCCGGCCTGCCTCGACGAGGGCATCGGGCTCAGCCCGCAGGTCGCCGCCGCCGTGCCCGAGGCGGTGCGCGTGGTGACCGAACTGGTCCGCCAGGAAGCCGCCGTATGAACACCGAAACGGAGAGTCCCATGCACAGGAACGTCCTCGGCGCCGCAGTCGCCGCCACCGCCGCCCTGGCCGTCGTGGCCGTCGTGGCCGGAGTCCTCCCCGACATCCGGCGCTATCTGCGCATCAGCAGGATGTGACCCGCCCGCGGGCCCGGTGGCGGCGGCTGCACCGAACGGACGACACCGCCGTCCGGTCCCGGCGCGCCGGGCGCGCCCCCGCCGCCACCCGTTCTCTAATGGCGCCCGAGACCCCCGCGCCCAGGACGGAGACCGATGCACGAGATGTCCCTCGCGGTCGCCGTCGTCGACCAGGTCGAGGCCGCGGCGAAGTCCCGTGGGGCCGTCGGTGTCAGCAGCGTCGAGCTGGACGTGGGCGAGCTGGCCGGCGTCGTCGCCGACGCCCTCGCCTTCTGCTTCGAACTCGCCTGCGCCGGAACCGTCGTCGAGGGCGCCGAGCTGATCACCCGTACCGTCCCGGGCACCGCGCGCTGCGCACCGTGCGCCGAGGACTGGGCGGTCGGCATGCCGCCCCGGCTGCTCTGTCCCGGCTGCGGCGCCGCCGCCGACGAACTGGTCTCCGGCCGCGAACTCCAGATCCGGGAGGTCCGCTGGGCCTGCCCCGAAACGACGCACGAACGACATCGCCGACCGATCACCGAGGAGAGCTGAGCATGTGCCGAGCCGTCGATCTCCAGCGCGCCGTCCTCGCCAAGAACGAGGCCGCGGCACACATCCTGCGCGCCGAGCTGAACGCACGCGGCACCACCGTGATCAACCTGCTCTCCAGCCCCGGCAGCGGGAAGACCGCCCTGCTGGAGCGCGAACTGCGCCTCGCCGGCGAACGGGGCGTCACCGCCGCCGCGCTCACCGCCGACCTGGCCACCGAGAACGACGCCCGCCGCCTGGCCCGCTCGGGCGCCCCCGTCAAGCAGGTGCTCACCGACGGCCTCTGCCACTTGGAGGCCGACATGGTCGCCCGGCACCTGCACGACTGGCTGCCCGAGTCCGTCCGACTGCTGTTCGTCGAGAACGTCGGCAATCTCGTCTGCCCCGCCGGCTACGACCTGGGGGAGTCCCTCCGCGTGGTGCTCGCCTCGGTCACCGAGGGGGAGGACAAGCCGCTCAAGTACCCCACCGCGTTCGGCCTCGCCCAGCTGGTGATCGTCACCAAGACCGACATGGCCGAGGCCGCGGAGTTCGACGAGACGGCCTTCCGCGCCCACGTGCAGCAGGTCAACCCCGGCGTAGAGGTCGTCCTCAGCTCGGTGCGCGACGGCCGAGGAGCCGGCGCGCTGCTGGACCGGGCCCTCGCGACGGCCGAGGGGAACCGCGTCCACACCCCGGCGATGGCCCGGGCCGGAGCATGACCACGGCGCGGCCCGGACCCGCCCCCGCCGTGGCCCCGCGGCGCAGCCGTGTGGTCGTCCGCGGTGTCGTGCAGGGCGTGGGCTTCCGGCCCTTCGTCTACGCCCTCGCCACCGGGCTGCGCCTGTCCGGCCACGTCACCAACACGGCGGACGGCGTCGTCGCGGAGGTCGAGGGAGACCCCGCGGACGTCGCGTCCTTCTGCGCCCGCCTCGCGCCCGACGCCCCGCCCCTGGCCCGGGTGGAGTCCGTCGAGGCGGCCGAGGTGACCGCGAGCGGCGGCAGCGGATTCACGATCGTGCCCTCCCGCCGGGGCGGCGCCGTCCGCACCCTCGTCCCGCCGGACACCGCCACCTGCGACGACTGCCTCGCGGAGCTCGCTGACCCGGCCGACCGGCGGTATCTGCACCCCTTCATCACGTGCACCAACTGCGGCCCGCGGTTCACGATCGTCACGGGACTGCCCTACGACCGGGCCCACACCACCATGGCCGGCTTCCCGATGTGTCCGGACTGCGCCCGCGAGTACGCGGACCCGGCCGACCGGCGCTTCCACGCGCAGCCCGTCGCCTGCCCCCGCTGCGGCCCCCGGCTGCGGCTGGTCACGGCGCCGGACGGTCCGGCCCCCTGCGGCCCCGATCCGGACGCCTGCCCCGCCTCCGACCCGGGCGACGCCCCGGTCGCCGCCGCGCGCAGGATCCTCGCCTCCGGCGCGATCCTCGCCGTCAAAGGCCTCGGCGGCTACCACCTGGCCTGCGACGCGACGAACCCCGACGCGGTGGCCGAACTGCGCCGCCGCAAGGCGCGCGGTGACAAACCGTTCGCGATGATGGCCGCGGACCTCGCCGACATCGAGCCCCTCGTGCACCTCGGCCCGCTCGAACGCGCACTCCTCACCGGCGGCGTCCGGCCCGTCGTCCTGCTGCGCCGCCGCGACGACGCCCGGCCGCGCCACGGGGCCGCGCCGGCGCGGGCGGTGGCACCGGGCAGCCCGGACCTCGGCTTCATGCTCCCGTACACCCCGGTGCACCACCTCCTCCTCGGCCTCGGCTCGGCGGACCGGGAAGGGCCCCGCCTGCTGGTGATGACCAGCGGCAACCTCGCGGGCGAACCCATCGTCACGGACGACGCGGAGGCACTGACCAGGCTCGCCGGCCTGGCGGACGCGTGGCTGCTGCACGACCGACCGATCCACGTGCCCTGCGACGACTCCGTCGTCCGCGTCTGCGACGGCGAACAGCTGACGCTCCGCCGCTCCCGGGGCTACGCCCCGCTGCCGGTCACGCTGCCCGTCGACGTCGCCCCCGCCCTCGCCGTCGGAGGCGACCTGAAGAACACCTTCTGCCTCGGCACCGGACGTCAGGCATGGCTCTCCGCCCACATCGGGGACATGGACGACCTCGCCACCCAGCTCGCCCTCGCCTCCGCCGAGTGCCGGCTCGAGTCCGTGACGGGCGTACGGCCCGGACTGCTCGCCGCCGACCGCCACCCCGCCTACCGGTCCACCCGCTGGGCCCGCGCACACGCGGCGGGACGGCCCGTCGTCCCCGTGCAACACCACCACGCGCACGTCGCGGCGGCGATGGCCGAGAACGGTCTCGACGGCACCCTTCCCGTGATCGGCGTGGCCTTCGACGGCACCGGCTACGGTCTCGACGGCGCCGTGTGGGGCGGTGAGTTCCTCCTCGCGGACTACGCCGGGTTCCGACGGTTCGCGCACCTGGCCTACGTACCCCTGCCGGGTGGTGACGCGGCCGTACGGCGGCCGTACCGCATGGCTCTGTCCCACCTGCGGGCCGCGGGCCTCGCCGCCGACCACGCACTGCCCTGCACACGAGCCTGCGCTCCCGGAGAACTGCCCGTACTGGAAAGGCAGTTGGCGCGCGATCTGAACTGCGTGCCCACGTCCAGCATGGGGCGCCTCTTCGACGCCGTCTCCTCCCTCGCGGGGATCCGCCAGCACGCGGGATACGAGGCGCAGGCCGCGATCGAGCTGGAGGCCGCGGCCCTGCGCGCACCCGCCGTGGCCGAGGACGGACGCTACGCCTTCCGGCTCGGCTCGCCGCGGACCGGCGCCCCGCTCGCCGCCGACCCCGCACCCCTTCTGGCGGCGGTGGTCGCCGACGTGCTGGACGGCACCCCCGCAGCCGTCGTCGCGGCGCGGTTCCACCGCGCCGTGGCCCGACTGGTGCGTGTGGTCTGCGCCGCCGCCCGGGGCGAGACCGGCGTGGAGACCGTCGCCCTGACCGGGGGAGTGTTCGCCAACACGGTGCTCTCCTCGGCCTGCGCCGAAGGACTGCGGGAGGACGGCTTCACCGTCCTGCGCCACCGTCGGATCCCGCCGAACGACGGCGGTCTGGCTCTGGGCCAGCTCGTCGTGGCCGCCCGGCTCACGGACGGGGCGCCCCCCGGCACGCCACGACGAGAGCGAGAGTGAGGAGACACCCATGTGTCTGGCGGTACCCGGAAGAGTGCTGGACGTCGAGGACCGGGACGGCACCCGGATGGCCACGGTCGACTTCGGCGGCGTGGTCAAGGAGGTGTGCCTGGAGTACCTGCCGGACCTGAAGCCCGGTGAGTACGCCATCGTCCACGTGGGCTTCGCCCTCCAGAGGCTCGACGAGGAGTCGGCCCGGCGGACGCTGGAGCTGTTCGAGACCCTCGGCCTGCTCCAGGAGGAGTTCGGAGACCCGTGGGAGGCCGCCGAGGCCGCGGGAAACGAGTGGCAGGCGCAGGACGACGCCCATGGAGGGGTACGGCCGTGAAGTACATCGACGAGTTCCAGAACCCGGACCTGGCGGGCCGGCTGCTCGACGAGATCCGCGCGACGGTGACGCGCCCCTGGGCCCTGATGGAGGTCTGCGGCGGCCAGACCCACAGCATCATCCGGCACGGCATCGACCAGCTCCTGCCGCCCGAGATCGAGCTGATCCACGGCCCGGGCTGTCCGGTCTGCGTCACTCCGCTGGAGATGATCGACAAGGCCCTGGAGATCGCCTCCCGGCCAGGGGTGATCTTCTGCTCCTTCGGCGACATGCTCCGCGTCCCCGGCACGGGCCGCGACCTGTTCCAGGTCCGCGGGCAGGGCGGCGACGTCAGGGTGGTCTACTCCCCGCTGGACGCGCTGCGGATCGCCGAGCAGAACCCCGACCGTGAGGTGGTCTTCTTCGGCATCGGCTTCGAGACCACGGCGCCGCCCAACGCGATGACGGTCCATCAGGCGCGCAAGCGGAACATCCGCAACTTCAGCCTCCTCGTGTCCCACGTCCGCGTCCCCCCGGCGATCGACGCGATCATGCGGTCCCCGGACTGCCGCGTCCAGGGCTTCCTCGCCGCCGGCCACGTCTGCAGCGTGATGGGCACGGCCGAGTACCCGGAGCTCGCGCGACGCCACCGGGTGCCGATCGTGGTCACCGGATTCGAGCCGCTGGACATCCTGGAAGGCGTACGCAGGACCCTGCTCCAGCTGGAGCAGGGCGAGCACAGGGTCGAGAACGCCTATCAGCGCGCCGTGACGGCCGAGGGCAATCCGGCGGCCCAGGCGATGCTGAGCGATGTCTTCGAGGTCGCCGACCGGGCCTGGCGCGGCATCGGCGTCATCCCGGACAGCGGCTGGCGCCTGTCCGAACGCTACCGTGACCACGACGCCGAGCACCGCTTCTCCGTCGAGGGGATCGACACCCGCGAGCCCGCCGAGTGCCGCAGCGGCGAAGTCCTCCAGGGCCTGCTGAAACCGAACGAGTGCGAGGCCTTCGGCACCACCTGCACGCCCCGCTCCCCGCTCGGCGCCACGATGGTGTCCAGCGAGGGCGCCTGCGCCGCCTACTACCTCTACCGGCGGCTCGACGCGGGAACCCCGGGACAGCGGCCCCCCGCCCCGGCCCGCACGGCCCCCGGCACCCCGTCCCCGGTCACCGCCTCCCTGGAGGGCAGCCCCCTTGCCTGACACCGTCAGCACCACCCCGGCGGCCGACGCCGCGCAGCCGGCACCGGACATGCTCGCCTGGACCTGCCCGGCGCCCCTGCGCGACCACCCACGCATCGTCATGGGCCACGGCGGCGGAGGCGCGCTGTCCGCCGAGCTGATCGAGGGCGTCTTCGCCCCCGCCTACGGCGGACCGGCCCTCGCCCACACCGCGGACGCGGCCGAGATCCGGATCGGCGGCGCCCGCCTGGCGTTCTCCACGGACTCCTTCGTGGTGCGCCCGCTGTTCTTCCCCGGCGGCAGCATCGGCGACCTCGCCGTCAACGGCACCGTGAACGACCTCGCCATGAGCGGTGCCCGGGCGAGCCACCTCTCCTGCGGGTTCATCCTGGAGGAAGGCGTCGAGACCGACGTGGTCGCCCGCGTCGCGCAAGCCCTCGGCGAGGCGGCGCGCGTGGCCGGCGTCCAGGTCGTCACCGGTGACACCAAGGTCGTGGAGGCCGGTCACGGCGACGGCGTCTACATCAACACCTCGGGGGTCGGGCTGATCCCCGACGGGGTCGACCTGCGCCCGCAACGGGTGGTGCCCGGAGACGTGGTGATCGTGAGCGGCCCGATCGGTATGCACGGCGTGGCGATCATGAGCGTGCGGGAGGGCCTCGAATTCGGCGTCGAGATCAACAGCGACTGCGCACCGCTCGGTGGCCTCGTCGAGGCGATGCTCGCCGCCACGCGGGACCTGCACGTGCTGCGCGACCCCACGCGCGGGGGCCTGGCCGCCTCGCTGAACGAGATCGCGACGGCGTCGGGCACGGGCGTCGTCATCCAGGAGCGTGCCGTCCCGGTCCCCGAGGCGGTCGGCAACGCCTGCGCGGTGCTCGGCCTCGACCCCATGTACGTGGCGAACGAGGGCAAGCTCGTGGCCTTCGTCCCGCGTGACCACGCCGACGCCGTGCTGGCCGCGATGCGCGCCCACCCCATGGGCACCGGGGCGGCGGTGATCGGCGAAGCGGTCGAGACCCACCCGGGCACGGTGGTGGCGCGTACCGGACTCGGCGGCACCCGCATCGTCGACATGCCGCTCGGAGAGCAGCTGCCGCGGATCTGCTGAGCTCAGGCCCGGCGACCGCGTCGCTCACGGGAGGTGTCGAGGGTCCACGTGTGGGTGCAGTTCGGGCACTGCAGGTGGACCCGGAGCCCCTCGTTCCCGATCAGATAGCGCCAGTGGTTCCGGCAGTTCCGGCGGTCCAGGCAGGTCGCGCAGTCACGGGCGTCGTCGCAGCCCGGGCACGCGACCCAGGCCCGCCGCGCCGGGTCGGCGTGGGGATCAAGCGGAAGACGCACGTCCCGGCCCCTTCCCGGGCAGCACACCGGCCGCGACCAGCATCGCGTGCAGCCTCTGCTGCTCCTCGTCCAAGCCCGAGTACAGCAGGGCGTGCGCCGCCTCCTCCTCGCGCAGGACGGCCACGGGGTCCCAGTCGGGCCCGAGGGCCGCCACGACTTCGGCACGCCGACGTGCCTCCTCGACAGTGAGGTCGATGCTGAAGCCGACTAGGTCGGAACGAGGACCGGGGTCGTGGTTCATGGGGGTGCTTTCGGGGCGAATCGAACAAGTGGGCCACCACGTCTACCAGAGCACAGGGCGTCCACGGAAGCGCCCGAGCAGCCTTCGACGGCCCCTGTGGCGCACCTCAT
Organism: Streptomyces sp. NPDC004266; assembly: GCF_042874095.1. Taxonomy (NCBI): domain Bacteria; kingdom Bacillati; phylum Actinomycetota; class Actinomycetes; order Kitasatosporales; family Streptomycetaceae; genus Streptomyces; species Streptomyces sp. NPDC004266. Next base: position 93,677 of record NZ_JBIAMM010000008.1, on the reverse strand, counting down.
GCCGAACCCGGTCGCGCAGGGTGCGGCGGGCGGTCGTGGTCCGGGCCGAGCCGTTCCGCCGGGCGACCGGTGCGCCGACAGCGGATGACGAGGGGCCGAGGACGGTGGGGAAAGCGCCGAAACCCTCTCGGCGAACCTTCCGGAAGGGACCTCGGCGGCAGGCGGCGCGAACCGACGCGTCGGCCGTGGGGCGGGACGCGGTGTCTGACGGAAGTCTTACGCTCCGGTGCGGGAACCGCGGCCCGTGGCCGGGATTCCGTAGCGTGCGGGGCATGCGAGTACTCGTCACAGGAGGAGCCGGGTTCATCGGCTCGCAGGTGGTCGCCGCGCTGGCGGCCGGGGGACACACGCCGGTGGTGCTCGACGCCTTGCTGCCGGCCGCCCATCCGCAGGCCCCCGAGGCGTCGCACGCCGAGTTCGTCCGGGGCGACGTCCGGGACGCGGAGACGGTGCGCGGCGCCCTGCGCGGCGTGGACGCCGTCTGCCACCAGGCCGCCATGGTCGGCCTGGGCAAGGACTTCGCGGACGCGCCGGACTACGTCGCCTGCAACGCCCTGGGCACGGCGGTGCTGCTGGCCGCCATGGCCGGCGCCGGGGTGCGCCGGTTCGTGCAGGCCGGGTCGATGGTGGTGTACGGCGAGGGCCGGTACGAGTGCCGCGAGCACGGCCTGGTGCGGCCGGGACCGCGGGCGGTGGCGGACCTGGAGGCCGGCCGGTTCGAGCCGCGCTGCCCGCGCTGCGCGGCCGAACTGGTGCCCGGGCTGGTCGGTGAGGACGCGCCGGCCGACCCACGGAACGTCTACGCGACGACGAAGCTGGCGCAGGAGCACCTGGCCGCCGCCTGGGCGCGGTCCGTCGGGGGCACGGCCGTGTCGTTGCGCTACCACAACGTGTACGGGCCGGGGATGCCGCGGGACACCCCGTACGCGGGTGTGGCCTCGTTCTTCCGGTCGGCGCTGGCCAGAGGCGAGGCCCCGCGGGTGTTCGAGGACGGCGGGCAGCGGCGGGACTTCGTCCACGTCCGCGATGTCGCCGGGGCCAACGCGGTCGTGCTGGCGGGCATCGGGGACCTGCCGGCCGGTGACCACACGGCGTACAACGTGGGCAGCGGTGACCCGCACACGGTGGGGGAGATGGCCGCGGCGCTCGCGGCGGAGCACGGCGGCCCGGCACCGGTGGTGACGGGCGAGTTCCGCCTCGGGGACGTGCGGCACGTCACCGCCGACTCGTCGCGGCTGCGGCGTGAGCTGGGCTGGCTTCCCGGGGTCGGGTTCGCCGAGGGCATGGCCGAGTTCGCCCGCGCCGGTCAGCGGGCTTCGGCCGGGGTGGGGTAAGCCGTCCGCGCCGGCCCCGCCCTTCAGGCGTCGGCGGCGCCCGCCAGCGGCAGCGTCACCTCGAAGCGGCAGCCGCCGGGGACGTTGGCCACCCGTGCCCGCCCCGCGTGCGCCTCGACGATGCCGCGTACGATCGCCAGGCCGAGCCCCGCGCCGGCGGGCGGCGTACGGGCGGGGTTGCCGCGCCAGCCGGTGTCGAAGACCTTCGGCAGGTCCTCCTCGGGGATGCCGCCGCAGCCGTCGGTGACGGAGAGCACGGCGGTGTCCTCGCTCCGGCCGACGCTCACGGCGACGGTGCCGTCGGCGGGGGTGTGGCGGATGGCGTTGACCAGGAGGTTCGCCAGGACTCGGGTCATCTCCTTGCCGTCCACGTCGACCGGTACGTGGGCGATGTCGTCGCCGCACAGCCGTACGCCGCGTTCGCGGGCGAGCGGGTCGGCGCCCAGCAGGGCGTCGGCCGCCAGGTCCTGGAGGGAGACGCGGCCGGGGGTCAGTTCGAGGGCCCCGGCATGTATGCGGGAGAGCTCGAAGAGGTCGCCGACCATGGTGTCGAGGCGCTCGACCTCGGTGCGGATCCGGCGGTGGTAGCGGGCGGGTTCGGCTGCCACCCCGTCCTCCAGGGCCTCGGCCATGGCCCGCAGTCCGGCGAGCGGGGTGCGCAGGTCGTGGGAGATCCAGGCGACGAGTTCGCGGCGGGAGGCCTCCAGGGCGCGTTCGCGCTCCCGGGACGCGGCGAGCTTGGCGCTGGTGGCGGCGAGTTCGCGGGTGACGGCGGCCAGCTCCGCGGTGGGCCGGGCGGGCGGCGCGGCGAAGCTGCCGCCCTCGCCGAAGTCCCGGGCCGCGCGGGCGAGGTCGCGGCCGCGGGCCACGACCCACCGTCCGAGCACGAGCGCCGTGCCGAGGGAGACCACGGCGGCCATGGCGACGACGAGGGTGACGACCGTCAGGTCGTGCGGGGACAGGAACATCGCCTGGGCGACGGCGAGGGTGCCGGCGAGCATCGCGGTGACGGCCACCCCGGCGACCACGGTCAGGGAGACGGCGACGGACCGGTGGCGCAGGAATCTCAGCGCGACCGCGCCGAGCCCGCCGGCACAGGCCGCGCCGCCCAGGGCGAAGGCCGCGATGAGCAGGATGTCCTTCATCGGGTTTCCTCCGGTCCTGTCGGACCTGTCGGACCTGTCGGACCCGTCGGACCCGTCGGACCCGTCGGACCCGTCGGTTCTGTCGGTCCCGTCCCCGTCGGGTCGAAGCGGTAGCCGATCCCCCAGACGGTCTGGATGAGGCGGGGGGAGGCCGGGTCGTCCTCGATCTTGGCGCGCAGGCGGCGTACGTGGACGGTGACGGTGGACAGGTCGCCGAACTCCCAGCCCCACACCTCCCGCATCAGCTCCTCGCGGCCGTGGGCCCGGCCGGGGTGGGTGAGGAAGTGGGCGAGGAGGTCGAACTCCCTCAGGGTGAGCGTGAGGTCCCTGCCGTGCTTGGTCGCCCGGCGTGTCCCCCGGTGGACGCCGATGCCGGCCGCGCTCAGCACCGCGGGGGCGGCGGCCGGGGCGGTGGCGCGGCTGCGCCGCAGTACGGACTCGACGCGCAGGACCAGCTCGCGCGGGCTGAACGGTTTGGTGACGTAGTCGTCCGCGCCCAGCTCCAGGCCCGCGATCCGGTCGTCCTCGTCCCCGCGTGCGGTGAGCATGATCACCGGCACGGGGCGCTCGGCGCGCAGCCGTCGGCAGACTTCCAGCCCGTCGATGCCGGGAAGCATCAGGTCCAGGACGACGAGGTCGGGGCCCTCGCGGCCGGCCGCGTCGAGGGCGGCGGGCCCGTCGGCGGCGTGTTCGACGTCGTGGCCGGCGCGGCGCAGGTAGCCGGTGACGACCTCGGCGACGGTCGGGTCGTCGTCGACGACGAGGACGCGGGCGGGTGGCGTGGGCGGGGACGTGCTCATGACGGCAAGCCTGGCAGCATCCGGCCCCCGCCGTCCGCACCGGGGCTACCCCATACGGCCGACGTCCGAGTTTCGTAAGGAGTCGATGTCCGCTATGTCCTGCGGGAGTTCCTACGGTGGCAGTCGTGACCGAACACACCGTGGACGTCGTCCTTCCCTGTCTGAACGAGGCCGGGGCACTGCCCTGGGTCCTCGCCCGCATCCCCGCCGGCTGGCGGGCCCTGGTCGTGGACAACGGGTCCACCGACGGGTCCGCCGACCTCGCCCGCTCTCTCGGAGCCACGGTGGTGACGGAGTCCCGGCGGGGCTTCGGGGCCGCCTGCCACGCCGGTCTCCTGGCCTCCGACGCCGAGTACGTCTGCTTCTGCGACTGCGACGCCTCCCTCGACCCCGGCCTGCTGGCCGGATTCGTCCGGACCGTCGCCGCCGGGGAGGCCGACCTGGTCCTGGGGCGGCGCCGACCCCAGGGCCGGGGTGCCTGGCCGCCGCACGCCCGCGCCGGGAACCTCGCGTTGTCCCGGATGCTGCGCCGTCGCACCGGGCTCCGGCTGCACGACCTCGGTCCCCTGCGCGCGACGCGCCGGGAGGCGCTCCTTCGCCTGGAGCTGACCGACCGGCGGTCCGGCTACCCGCTCCAGATGGTCGTGAGGGCCGCGGACGCGGGCTGGAGGGTTCGGGAGGAGGACGTGCCCTACCTGCCGAGGTCCGGGAAGTCGAAGGTCACCGGCACGTGGCGGGGCACCTGGCACGCGGTCCGCGACATGCGCGCCGTGCTCGCCGAACCGCCGACCGCCTCCGCGGTCCTCGGGGGTGCGCGGTGACCACCTTGCTCCTGATCGCCAAGGAACCGGTCCCGGGCCGGGCCAAGACGCGGCTCACCCCGCCGTTCGCGCCGCACGAGGCGGCGGCCCTTGCCGAGGCCGCCCTCGTCGACACCCTGGCCGCCGCGGCGGCCACCCCTGTCGACCGGCACGTCCTGGCCCTGGACGGGACCCCCGGCCCGTGGCTGCCTCCCGGCTTCGAGGTCGTGCCCCAGTGCGGCGGGGGCCTCGACGAGCGGCTCGCGGCCGCCTTCGCCGCCTGCGCCGGCCCGGTGCTGCTGATCGGCATGGACACACCGCAGGTCACCCCCGAGCTCCTGGCACCCGGGCTGGACTTCGAGGAGCGCGACGCCTGGTTCGGCCCCGCGGCGGACGGCGGCTTCTGGGCCCTCGGACTGGCGGAGCCCGACCCGGCGCTGCTGCTCGGCGTACCCATGTCCGTACCCGAGACCGGCGCCGTGCAGTACGAGCGGCTGCGCGCGGCCGGACTGCGCACGGGCCTGCTGCCCCGGCTGAGGGACGTGGACACCGCTGCGGACGCGGCCGAGGTGGCCGCTCTGGCACCGACCGGGCGGTTCGCGGCACTCCACCGGGAACTCACCGCCGACCTGTCGGTGGCACGATGACCACCGTCACCCGCACGGCCGCCACCACGCCCGAGCCGCGCGGCGTTCCGGCCCTGGCCTGGCGTGCGGACCCCTACGCGTCGGCCCTGCGCACCGGCCGGGGCCCCCTCTTCCTGCACCGGACGGACGGCTGGCTGCTGCCCCTGGACGTCCAGCGCTGGTGCGCCGGAACCGACACCGCCGACGAGAGCGTCCTGGCCCGCTGCCACGGTGCCGTCCTCGACATCGGCTGCGGACCCGGCCGGCTCGTCGCGGCCCTGGCGGAACGCGGCCGCCGCGCCCTCGGCATCGACGTGACCCCGGCCGCCGTCGCACAGACGGTGCGCCGGGGCGGAACGGCCCTGTGCCGCTCCGTGTTCGAGCCCCTGCCCGGCGAACGGCGCTGGGACACCGCCCTGCTGATGGACGGCAACATCGGCATCGGCGGCGCCCCCGCAGCCCTCCTGGAACGCGTCGCGGCGCTGCTGGCCCCCGGCGGGCGCCTCCTCGTCGAGGCCGCGCCCGTCGAGGTGGACGAGCGGTGCGAGGTACGCCTCGACGACGGCCGCGGGACCCTCGGCGCCCCCTTCCCCTGGGCCAGGGTCGGCCGCGGGGCACTGCTGCGGCACGCCGGGGCGAGCGGCTGGCGGGCCGTCCGGAGCTGGACGGTGGACGCCCGGCACTTCGCCGAACTCGTGCCCGTCGCACCGCGCGACCACACGCCGGTGGAAGCCCCGACCCCTCCCGGAGCCGCGCAGTGACGCACCCCGCCTCCCCCCTCCGGGCCACCGCCGTCACCGCCGCCGTCGTGGCAGCCCTGGGCGCGGCGCTCGTCCTCACCGTCCGCGAGGACGGCTACGTCACGGACCCGGCGGGCCTGTCCTGGCTGTACGCCGCGTGCTGGGCCCTGTTCGCGGCTGCCGCCTGGTCCCTGCGCCGGGTACCCGCCCGGCACACCACCGCCCTGGTCCTCCTCGGCGGCATCGCGGTCGCCGCCACGGGCCTGGCGGCCGCGCCCCGCACCAGCACCGACTCGTACCGCTACGCCTGGGACGGCCGCGTGCAGGCGGCGGGCATCTCCCCGTACGACCACGCCCCGGCCGACACCGCCCTCGTGCCGTACCGGGACGGCTGGCTGTTCCCCACCGGGCCGGAGTGCGGCAAGCCCGGCCTGGCGCCCCTCTCCGAGGGCGCCTGCACGCGGATCAACCGCCCCCTGGCGCACACGATCTACCCTCCGGCCGGCGAGCTGTACTTCCTCCTCGTCCACGCCCTCTCTCCGGACGGCGTCCGCCACAAGGCCCTCCAAGCGGGCGGCGCCGTCCTCGCCGTGGCCACCACGTCGGTGCTGCTGCGGATCCTGCGACGCAGAGGGGATCCGCGGACGGCCGCCTACTGGGCCTGGTGCCCGGCCGTTCCCGTCGAGGCCGTCAACAACGCCCACGCCGACGTCCTCGCCGTCCTGCTGTCCGTCGCCGCGCTGGGCCTGACGGTCCGCCACCGGACCTGGGGCGGTGTGGTGCTCGGCCTGGCCACGGCGGTCAAACTCCTCCCGGCCGTCCTGCTGCCCGGAGCCCTCTCCGGCGTACGCCGCGTCCGTGACGCGGCAGTCGTCCTGCTCCCCGTCGCCGCCGTCCTCACAGCCCTGTACGTGCCGTACGTCCTGCTCTCCCGGTCCTCCGTCCTGGGCTACCTGGGCGGCTACGCCGACGAGGAGGGCTACCAGGACGCCTCCTCCGGAAACCGCTACGCGCTGCTGCGCCTGCTGTTCCCCGACTCCTGGGCCGTGCCCTGCGTCGTCGCGGGCATGCTCGCCGTCAGCCTGTACGTGATCCGGCGGGGCGACCCCGGGCGCCCGTGGAGCGGTGCCCTGCTGGTCACAGGAACCGCGTTCCTCCTGACGACACCCGGCTACTCCTGGTACGCCCTCCTCCTGGTCGCCCTGGTGGCGCTCGACGGCCGCTGGGAGTGGCTGGGCGTCGCGATCGCGGGCGCGGCCGCCTACGTCACCGGCCGCGTGGTGGCCGACGCCGGCACGGTCACGTACGCCGTCGCCGCGCTGGCCGTCGTGGGCGGCTGGGCGGCCAGGAAGCGATCCGCGGGACCACGCCGCCCCGCGGACCGGCCCGCCGGACGACGGCTCGGCGGCCACGAGGCCCGGCAGCCGGACCCCCGCGCGGCCGGGCGACAGCACGGGGCCACCCGTGTCGGCGTGTCACGAACCCTCTCGCACAGGCGGAGGGTCGTCTTCTTCTCGGCGGGGGAGGCCCGGTGAGCCCTGGAATGCGGCACCAGAGGAAGCACTCCACGGGTGCGAACGACGGCGGGGCCCCCACCCCCGGGGGCCCGGCGCGCGCGGGAACGGCACCCGACGACGGCAGCCCGGCACGGCTCGCCCGGCTCCGCTCGACCATGGCCTCCGGGTGGGCGGCCGGCCCGCCGCGGGGCCCGTCGCGCCCGGAGTTCTGGCGCAGCCCGCTGCGCGGTCCATGGCTGACCGCCGTGTTCGGGCTCGTCATGCTCTTCGGCATCACCGTCCTCTTCGTGACGGGCCTGCTGTCGTACACCGCGTACGATCCGAACCTCGCGGCGGTCAACGACCAGACCCCGGACAAGGGATGGCTCGGCTTCCACCTCTTCCCCTGGCCGACCTCCCCCTACTGGCTCTACCGGGTCACCCAGGGCGTCCACGTCACCCTCGGCATCGCACTCGTACCCGTGCTCCTGGCGAAACTGTGGTCGGTGATCCCGAAGCTCTTCGCCTGGCCCCCGGTGCGGTCGGCCGCCCAGGCCCTGGAGCGGCTCTCCCTGCTCCTGCTGGTGGGAGGCGCCGGCTTCGAGTTCGTCACCGGAATCCTCAACGTGCAGCTCCACTACGTCTTCCCGGGCTCCTTCTACACCCTCCACCTGTACGGGGCCTGGGTGTTCATCGGCGCCTTCGTGGTCCACGTGGCCTTCCGGCTGCGGCGGGCCGTACGGGCCCTGCGCGCCGGGCCGCGCCGGCCCGACCCGGACAGCGAGGAGGCGGCCGGCCTCGTCTCGCCGCGCCCGGCCGCTCCCACGATCTCCCGGCGCGGCGCGCTCGGGATGGTCGGGCTGGGCTCGCTGGCGCTGCTCGCGGTGACCGCCGGGCAGAGCGTGGGAGGCTGGTTCCGGCAGACGGCACTGCTGGCGCCGCACGGCCAGGACCCCGGTTCCGGCCCGAACGGCTTCCAGATCAACAAGACCGCCGCCTCCGTCGGCATCCGCCCCAGCGACATCGGCCCCGCGTGGCGGCTGACCGTGCGGGGCGCGGGCCGCCAGATCGACCTCACCTACGACCGGCTGCTGACCATGCGGCAGAACGAGGCGCTGCTGCCCATCGCCTGCGTGGAAGGCTGGTCGACCCCCGACCAGCACTGGAGCGGAGTCCGCCTCACCGACCTGGCCGCCCTCGTCGGTCTGGGCGCACACACCCCGCAGGTCCTGGTCGAGTCCGTGCAGCGGGGCGGGTCGTTCAGCTCGGTCGTCCTGGGCGCCCACCAGGTCCGCGACGCCCGCTCCCTGCTGGCCGTACGGGTGAACGGCGCCGTCCTCTCCCACGATCACGGCTATCCGGCCCGGGTGATCGTTCCCGGTGCTCCCGGCGTCCACAACACCAAGTGGGTCACCCGCCTCACCTTCGGGGAACCGGCATGACACCTTCCCCGCACGCGGTCACCACGGCCTTCCGCCGGCGTTACGGGGCCTCGCCCCTCCATCTGCTCCTCGTCGTCGTCTCCTTCGCCCTGGCCTGCTACGCCGGCCTGCGCCTGCTCAAGGGGGACGCCCTCGGCGTGGCGGTGTGGTTCGTCGGGGCGGCGCTCCTGCACGACCTCGTCCTGCTGCCGCTGTACGCGGTCACCGACATCGCCGTCCAACGCGTCCTGGGAAACCACTCGGGAGGGGCCCGGGGCAGGCCGCGGATCGGGGTCAACCACGTCCGCGTACCCGCCTTCGTCTCCGGTGTCCTGCTGCTCGTGTACTGGCCTCTGATCCTCCGTCAGGTCGGCCACTACGCGGTCACCACCGGCCTGCCGGCCGACGTCTTCCTGGGGCGGTGGTTGCTGATCACCGCCTGCCTCTTCGCCGCCTCGGCGGCCGTCCTCGCCGTACGCCTCTGGAACGGCGGCGGGGACGCACGGAAGGCACGGGCCCGCGCCCGCGCGCAGGCCAGGGCCCGGGCGCGGCAGGACGGAGCCGGGAAGTGAGGGACTCGTACGACGGCCGTGGATCGTGGCGGGCGCGCGGGTGGGAGCGGCGGGTCTCGGCTTCCTGGCCACGGCACGGCACGGCACTGCACGGCACCGCACGGAGCGTCGGTGGGCTGGTCGCCGCCCGGGCGCTGACCCGGCTGACGTCCGACATCCCGCTCGCCGGACTGAGACCGGTGGTGCCGGAGACGTTCGCTCCTCGCGTGGAGTCCCCGGCACGACCGGATCGCCCCTGCTGCCCGGAGCCGCCCTTCGGCCTGCGCCGCGCCCTCGACGAGAACGCGCGTGACCGAGGGCGGCGGGACGACCCGGTCGGCCCCGCGTGGGCCCTGGCCGGGTTCCGCGATGCCGTGCGGAGGACAGGTACGGAGCGGGAGGGTCAGGCCACGCCGTCCTGCCACCACCAGGACTGCGATCCGTAGGGGTACTCGACCCGGGAGTCGACGTGCTGCCACGAGACCGTGTAGGTCTCCAGGCCCGAGTAGCCGCAGGTCTCGGCCTTCTGGTAGACGGTCTTCGTGGACAGGCCGGAGACGGCGACATCCGCGGCGATCCCGTACAGGTGCATGGAGTTGGCGGCACCACCCACCGACGCGTTGTGGGAGATGCTGCGGAAGCCGGAGTTGACCGTGACGGCCAGGTCGCCGCACTTCCTGCGGAGCGCCTCCAGCTTGTACATGTTGCGGCGCACGTTCTCCTTGACGGTCGTGGCGCTCACCTTGCCCCCCGAGAAGCCGGAGCCGTCCTTGCTCTCGAACTCGGAGAAGTCGAAGTGCGCGGTCGATCCGTCGGAGCTCTCCAGGGCGTTGAGCCGGCTGAACGTCTCCGACCCCGCCACCCCGTCCACGGTGAGTCCGTACGCGGCCTGGAACCGACGGAGTGCCGCCTCGGTGCCGGGACCGAAGTCGCCGTCCAGGGAGACGAAGGTCTGCTGGGCCGAGCCGGCGGCCCAGCCGGCGATCCGTATCTGGAGCTCCTTGACGGCCGCACCGCTGGAGCCCTGGGAGAGCTGTGCGGGCCAGCTGTAGGCGGCGGCCGGGCCGGCGAGGGCCAGGCCGGTGCCGACGGCCAGACCGGTGGCGGCCACCGCGCCGGCGCCGTAGCGCAGCAGCGAGCGTCGGGAGAGGTCGGATGTCATGGTCGAGTCCTCTTCTTCTAGTACCAGTTGTGGGACTGCCAGAAGGACCACGCCGCGCACGGGGTGCCGTACCGCGACTTGATGTAGTCGAGGCCCCACTCGATCTGGGTGGCAGGGTTGGTCTGCCAGTCCGCTCCCGCTACGGCCATCTTGTCGCCGGGCAGGGCCTGCGGGATGCCGTACGCACCGGACGAGGGGTTCGTCGCGTACACCTTCCAGGTGCTCTCGCGGATCCAGAGGTTGTCCAGGCAGTCGAACTGGCCGCTCACGGACCAGTCGTGCTCGGTGGTCTTCCACTGAGCGGTGATCTTCACGGTGCGGGCGACGCGCATCGCGTTCATGGTCGCGGGGCCCGTGATGCCGTCGGCGGAAAGGCCGTTCGCCTGTTGCCAGGCCGCCACCTTGGACTTGGTGCCGTCGCCGTAGGCACCGTCGGCGGTGGTGCCGACCTTGCGCTGTACCTCCATCACCTTGTTGTGCAGGGCGAGTTCGGTGCGACTGCCGTAGTCGCCGTCCTCGGCCAGCCCGTTGTCGTGCTGGAAGGAACGGACCGCGGTGCTGGTCTGGGAGCCGTAGACGCCGTCGATGCCGCTGTACGGCAGGTAACCGATCCCCGCGAGATTGCGCTGGAGCCAGGTGGTGGAGTCCAGGGCGTGTGCGGGGGCGGAGGGCGCCAGCATGGCGAGCAGGGCGACGAACAGCACGAGTGCCGCGCGGGCGACGGGCAGCCGGGGGGCCGGCACCTGGGAGGCCGGAAGGGCCGTACCGATGGGTATCACTCCGAGTCCTTGTCTTCGCGGGTCGATGCCGACGTCTCGGCGGACGCGCGCCGAGACGGCCAAGTCGCATGTCCACAAGCGACTTGATGACTGAAGCCATGGTGTCGTCGGGGTCCGTGGTGCGGAGCCCCTTGGGAGCGATACGGGACGGCCCGGGACGCCCGGGACGCCGGTGCGCGGCTGCTGACGTGCCTGACCGCCGCCCGGGGCCCGGCGGCGGCGCCCGTTCCTCGGGCCGCGGGTGCCGGACGAACCAGCGGGCGACCGGTTCCGCCGACACCCCGTGGGTGAAATCGGTGCCGGTGAGCGACACCATCACCGGAACGGACCGGGCCGCGGTCAGTACGAGGATCGCGTGGGCGAGGTCCTGGAGCGCGATGCCGTCACCCCCGACGAGGAAGGAGGCCGCGTACGTCAGGAAGGGCAGGGCGAGGCCCGCCCTGCGCAGGCTCGCCGGCCCGGCCCACCCGGAGCCGAGCGCCGGGCGGGCCGTTCGGGAGGCACCGCCCTCGACGTCGAGCGCGGCCCGCACCGCAGCGGTACGCGCTCGGCGCGCAGGATCAGGAGCACCGGAGCCAGATCCATGGGCATACGACGAGTCCGACGGCCCGTTGGAAGGTGTGGGCGTCCACGTCGAGCGGTACGACCGGGCGGGCCTGTCCGCCGGCGATCACGGCGACGCGCAGAGCGGAAGTGGACGGAAGACGGGGCGAGGTGAGGAGAGCCCGAAGCCGAGGGCGACATCCTCACGGGTGACAGGGTGATCGTCACGGGGGACAGGGTGATCGTCGGCTTCGGGCACTCCGCGTGCGCCGCTCTCAGCCCGGGGGCCGGGACGCCTGCTCCGGCCTTCTTGCCCCAGGGTGAGGGTCAGCGGCCCAGGCTCGACAGAACCGCCTTCGCCGCGTTCTCACCCGACGTGGCCGCGTCGGCGAGCGACGGCATGTCGAGCTGGTAGTCGCCGGCCAGATGGATCGGCCCGAGAGGGTTGCGAAGCACGGGCAACGACTCGCGTCCCCGGGGTGTCCAGAACGGCACCACGCGGCGGTGGCGTCGCACGACCCCGTCGCCGAGTTTCCCTTCGAGCTGGGGGTAGACCGAGAGCAGATCCCGGGAGAACCGGGCGACGATCTCCTCGTCGGGGAGTTCGAACAGGGCGTCGGCCGAGGCACCGCCGGCGAAACACGCCAGCGCACCACCCGGCCTCCGCGGACCGTTCTTCCGCAGGGCGGCGGCGTGGTTGAACATCGCCTGGAAGGACAGTTGCGGCGTGGACACGGCGAGGAGGCCGTCCCAGGGCTGAGGCCCTTCCTCCTCGGTGAAGAAGCCGACGATCACGTACCGACCGTAGCGGATGTCGTCGAACGCCTTGCGATGTGTCTTCGGAAGCCCGGGAAGGATCTGCAGCGCGACGTCGCTGGGGACCGAGACGATGGCGCGCTTCGCGCGCAGCCGTGTCGGGCGGCCGGCGACGACGTAGTCCACCACGACGCCGTCCCCGCTCTGCTCCACCGTCCGGACGGTCGCCCCGAGACGAAGGCGCTCGCCGAGGTCGGCGGCCAGGATGTCGGTCAAGGTCTGGTTGCCACCGGCCGGCAGGGCGAAGTTCGGCACCTTCGCCGGGTCCGTCAGAGCGAGTCCGATCGACACCACGAGCTGGGTCGCCGCCGTCTCTTCCGGCTCGCACCCCATCCACTGCCCCGACCACGAGCGGACCATGGTCCGGGTCAGCTCGGAGCGGACACCGCGCAGGAGGTCCGATGCGGGACGCGTGTCGAGCCCGGCGCGCACCTTCTTCGCGAGGCGGCTGTCCGATTCCAGGAACGGCGCCGCGGCAAGGATGCGGGCACCGACCATGGCCATGCCGACTCGGTCCATGAAGCCCATGCGGGTGCGGAGCATGAGGGCGAGCAGGTCGGACGTGTCGACCAGACCGCCGTTGAGAACAAGCGCCACGCTCGTGTCGGCGAGGGAACCCATCTCGATGCCGTGCCGATGGAGAGCGTCGATCAACGGCCCCGTCCCCTCCGTGAACTGGGTGCCGACGTTGATCCAGTACTCGCCCTTCCGGACCGTCTCGACGCGTCCCCCCGGCCGGTCCGCCGCTTCAAGCACCACGACGTCGGTCCGGTCCGCGAGAGTCGTGGCCGCCATGAGGCCCGACATTCCCGCGCCGACGACCACGACGTCGCAGGTCTCCTCGTCACCGTCTTCTACTGCGGCCATGACTCTTGTACTCCTTGTCCCGTTACTTCACTGATCAACGAATGAAATTCGACTCGACTTCGAGAGCGCCGGAAATGGCGACTCCGGCACACCCGGACGTCGGGTGGGCGTTACGTGGCCCGGAACCGTCCTGGCTCGACCTCCGAGACCCGGCTCGCGCCGACCAAGCGGCTCAGGTGCCGTACCGCGGTGCGGCGTTCGACCGCCAGCACGTGAGGGTCGTGGACGTGCGAGCGGTAGACCAGACGGCGATCGGAGATCTCGCCGACGGTCCGGGGCTCGGAGAGGAACGCCAGGAGGATCGCGTCGGTGTGCTCGGCGGCTTCCGGAGGGAGGCCGTAGCCGGCGACCATGTCCGTGCGTGATCGCAGGGCGGCGAGGTCCTTCTCATCGAGCGGGCGACCGCCTCGAGATCGCCGGCCGGCCATGGGACGGCGCCTTCCGGCGTTCCCCGGACGCCTGGCGAACTGCGCCACCGGAGAAGCGTGCCGACACTCGCGGTGGTGAGGGTGTGGCGCCCTGGGCCCATAGGCTCCTCGTTCGAACCGGCCGCTCGGGCGGCAGTGGCACTCACCCTGGTCGCCGTCGCCTGGACCCGTGTCGCCGTGTCCTTCGCGGTCGCCTTCCCGGCCTCCCATGGCGGTGCGCCGAGGCCTGATCGTCGAGTTGTCGATCCCGACCGCCGCGGTGACGGAAGCCGGCAAGCGGTAACCCGACGGGGCGAGACCCGCTCCGGACCGGGCTCCCGCTGCGGTGTGCCGTTGGTCGCCGACCTCTTCGGCGCGGGGGAGGCGGGCATCCTCGCACATCACAGAGGCGGCAAGGCGGACGGGCGAACGGTCGGCCGCCATCGCGAGCGGCCGTTTCCTCAGACCCGCTCCCACCACCCCAGTGTCAGAACGATGCCCTTCTTGACCGCACATCCGAACGTATGCCCCCTGAGGGTGAACGAGATCGAGGCGAGCGTCACCGAAGTCGCGGTCGCCAGGACGATGGCCATGCCGATCTCCCAGGACATGAAGAACCCGAGGAGGAGGGTGGGAACGAGCATGATCAGGGCTCCCACGCTCGCCTCACGGAGAACCCGGCTCCAACTCGCCTTCCGCCACGACCGTGCTCTGCCGGAATATCCCTGGAGGGAGATGTGGCGAGTGGAGCCGCAGGCGTCGTCGGTCATGAAGGCGCTCTCCCGAAAGGGTGTAGGGGCCGGAACTGCTACTTCTGCGCGTACGAGCCCAGGAGGCCCACCGCGGTGAGGAACAGGTAGGTGCCGGCGACGTAGAAAAGCACCCGCCAGGCGACACTCCTGGCCTTCCACCTCTCTTCGGCCCGGTCCGTGTGAGAGTCCTCGCCGCTCACGAAAGCTTCCCTCCCAGGAGCATGGTGGTCGGAATCGTTGAAGGGCTGGTGGCCGGGCGCCGCTCTTTCCCCCGATCCGGCCCGAGAAATCGTCCTTGCTAGTGCTGCGCGATGGCGGGGCCGCCCGTGGCGACCTGCGCGAGGGCGTAGAAGCTCGACCGGCCCAGTCCCGCGGCCTCGGCCGCCTTGAGATTGCCCACGGCGGCCGCCAGCACATGCGCGTTGAACCCGGCGCTCCTCATGCCGTCGACACAGGTCTCGCCTCCATGGGCGAACACCGAGAGCGTGGCCTGGTTCGTGGTGAAGTCGCCGCTGCCGATCGCCGCCACGGCCTCCCCGGCCGCGTCCTTCAACGCCGCGAGGACCTTGTCGGTGGCCTCGTCGAGGACATCGCCCGGGACGCCCTGGCTCTGGGCGTACGCCACGGCGTCGACATAGGCGGCCAGTGCGGCGACGTACACTCCGCCAACGATCGTGAGGTCGACCGCGCTCGCGGCCTGCACCTGCTCGGAGACGAACCGCATCGCCGGACCGAGCGCGGCGAGCAGTTTCTCGTACTCCGCCCAGGCCTCAGGATCCCCCGAGAAGAGGACGTAGCCGCGTTCGGTGCCGATGTCCTGGGGGAAGCAGAGGATCGCGGCGTCCATGTAGGGGACGCCCTTCTCGGCGGCCCATGAACCGGCCTTCTTCGACTCGTCCGTCGAACTCGTTCCCGTGTTGAGAAGTGTCTTGCCGTCCCAGTCCCCGACGCACTCCAGGCTTTGGAGCACGGACTCGTAGGCCGGGGCGCAGGTCAGGATCAAGCGGGCGGACGCGACCGCCGTTTCAAGGTCCGCCTCGGCCTCGATTCCCGGCAGCTCGGTGGCCAGGGCCCGAGCGCGTGCGGTGTCCGGGTCGTACGCGGTGACCGTCCAGCCGGACCGGGCCAAGGCTCGTGCGATCGACGATCCCATGAGGCCGTTGCCGATCACCGCGACGTCACGCTCGGTAGGGGTAGCCATATGTGTTCATCTCATTTCCGGACCGGCCCCGTGGCGGGTTCGCGGTCGCTTCGTAGCCGCCGAACAGCAGGGAGGGCGAGGGCCTGAGGACGAGGTTGAGGTGACAACGGGGTCCGTAGGGGCTCGGTCTCTGCCGGCGACCTAAACTCGAATTGATTCGAGTTTAGGTTTGGGCTCGGGCACGGTCAAGCCGGGATCGCCGTCGCGGCACAAGGGGCGGTCCCGCTCCCGCGTGCCGTTTGCCTCCCCGTGAGGGGATGGAGCGGTGCGGCTGATGTGATCTCGAATGGTGTTCGAGAAGAGGTCGACAGCCCAGGCGTCGGCCCGTCCGGTCGCGCAACGGCGCAGCATGGAATGGAGCGGAGGCGGGCCGTCCCGGACGCCGACGAGGAGCTGCTCGGCGAGATCGTCGGCGAGCTGGTGCGAGATTTCGACGCGGTGCGGGCTGGCCGGCTCTGGCGCACGCGTGGGGAGCGTGGGCTGCTGTCGGCCGACACTCCCCGGCTCGTCCTTCAGCTCGCCTTCGAGGCGGGCAACCGTCTCTTCGCCGTCGCGTCTCGGCAATCGCCGACCGGTGACGACGTCACGATCGACGAAGCGCGCCGCATGGCGACCGGGTACCTCGGGACCCACACCGTCCGATCGGACGACCTGCGTCGGGCGAGCGAGATGCGCCGCCTGACGACGGAGCGGGGCGGGGCGGCTGCTTGCGCCCTCCGTAAGGAAAGACGCCGGCCTCCTTCGCGGCGCGGGTTGTCCCCTCCAGTCGTGGCATGCCGTGGCCGACTCGTGGCGTCAGGCGTACTGCGTCATCAGGCCCGGCGGACGGGTGCTCACGCGGCCGGCCAGGTCCTGGGCGAGACGGACGCCCTCACGGCCGGCGCCCGGGCGGCCGCACCGCATCCGACCCGGCGGCTCGGGCTCCATCATGCGCGTCCTGACGGAGGAAACCTGGACGATCATCGTGAAGGAGGATGATGACAGCCAAGTGGCCCTGGTCGACGCCTGTCGCAGAGCCGGCTTCACGCCGAAGCTGCGCTACCGGATCGCCGACCGCGAGATGCGCTGGGGTCTGATCGCCGCCGGACGGGCCATCTCCCTGTGCCAGCCGACCTCGCCGCACGCCGAGGGCACGGTACTGCGCCCGCTGGCAGGCGACCCGCTCACCGGCCGCATCCGCCTCGCCTGGAACCGAGCCGCGCTCTCCGAAAACCGGGCCCAGCTGCTGTACCGGGCAGCGGGACGCGCGTATCTCGACAGCGTGCCCCGCAACACCTTCTACCGCTCCTGGTGGGCGTCTCGTCCCGAGCTGCATCCGAGCCTTGACTGAACGCACCTGGACAAGTCGCGAGCAGGCGCAGACCGAAGAGCATCCGCTGCCACGTCATCAACGACTTTTGTCAGGACCTCTCAAGGCTGTCCCGTAACTGCTGCGTGAGTGTGGTGGCGGTGTCAGTGGGCCAGGGCACACTGACTGCATGATCACCTCTTCATCCGCCGCCGACGTTGCCTCCGGCCCTTCCCCTGCCTGGGTGGAGTCGATGGGTGGCCCTCTGGTCGTCGTCCCCGTCTCCGCCCTGGCTTCCTGGGGCGGGTGCACGGCGGAGAGTGGCCTTATGGCGGAAGACGCCACGGCCCCGGACGACTACGACCGGGCCTGCGCGGTGGACGATCTGGCCGGGGTGATCCGCATCGACGAGCACGGAGCGCAGGCACTTGTCCTGGCGGACGAGCCGGCGACCAGCTGCTATCTGCCCCAGCACCGAGCGTTCCTGCGGTGGCTCGCCGCCGAAACCGAGGCCGGCCTGAGCGCCGCGGCAGACGCTGTCCTCGCAGATCCGGCCACGGTGTGGGAGGAGTGCGGCACCTGGGTCTCGGACGGTCCGGCGGTGCTCATGGACTCTGCCGAAGCGGGTTCCGACCTGGGCGTCGAGTATCCCGACGGCGGAATGCCCGCCGAGGCATCGGTCCCGCTGCCCGCCGGCCGTTGGAGGGTCCGTGCCACGCAGGCCTGGGTGGGCGAGGAGAACGGGGTCGGCCTGGTCCAGCTCCTGCCCGCCGAATCCTGAACGGGCCGTGCTTCGGGCCGGGTGCGGCCAGTCGCGGTGCGCAAGGTCGTGCGGATGGGCGATGCACGGATCGCAAGGGGCCGTGGCCGAGAAGGCTGAACGAGCGAACACCTTGCGTGTTCTCACTCTCCGCGCACGAGTCACCCCTACTCTCTGACGCTGAGTGAGGATCCGTTCGGTCTTCGTGCCCCCCGCCAGAGAGTCGCTCCACATGCCCATGTTGCTGATCAAGGGTTCGTACCACCTCGTCAATAGCCGGGCGGACGGGGACACCATCCCCTTCAAGCCGGACGAGAAAGAGGAGTGGGACCTGGTCCCCGGCCCCCACAAGGTCGAGCACAACGCCTCCGGCAAGGCAAAGCTGCGGCTGGACGCCATCGACACGCTGGAAACCCACTACTCGCGCAACGGCAACCCCGAGGTCCATCAGCCGTGGCTCCACGCCCGAGCGGCCCGGGACGCGCTGACGGACTGGCTCGGCTTCACCAGCGTCGACCGCTTGCCGGACGAGACCGTCACCGCGGCAACTCCCATGACCCGGCCGGGCTGGATCCTCACCCGCGGCGCGGGCCGCGACAAGCGCTGTATCGCCCTCGCCGGCAAGGGCACGCCGCCGGGCACCAGCGGCACGCAGATCAACGTCGACGAGGCGCTGCTGCGCACCACGTTCAACCACCACATCCTCAAAGAGGGCCTGGCCTACCCGACGTACTACACGAACCTCTTCCCCGACCTGCGCGACGAGCTGACCGCCGCTGTGCGCCAGGCGCAGGCGGACAACAAGGGGCTGTGGAAGGACGACGACACGCTCGGCGGCGCTACCGTCACCGGTATCGACTCCCTCCAGGACGACGTCGTGATCCTGCCCAAGCTGTTCCGGCGGCTGGTGGACTACCTGTACCTCGGCGACCCCCACCACGCGGACCTGACCGGTTTCCCCGCCTTCCTCGACCAGGCCGCGGACGAGTTCTGGATCATCTCCGCCGGCCATCCCACCACCGGCCTCGACGCCATCGTGGAGGTCATCGACAGCAAGGTGCGGATGACCCGTCCGCCCGAGGACCTCGTCTTCGTCGAGAACTGAACGAGGAGCGCCATGACCCCCGCTGCGGAATTCCGCGCCCTGTCCGAACTCCTGACCGGCCAGACGCCGCTGGACCAGGCCACCGCCGACGCGCACCGCACCCGCCTCGAAGCCCACTACGCGCCGGCGCTCACTCGCCTGATCGACACCTACCGCAGCGTCTCCGGCGAGCCCGACCCGGGAGCGGCGCTGTTCGCGGCGGTCAACGCCGATCCCGAGCTGGCCCGTGTCGCCCGCGAGACCCTCGCCATCTGGTACACGGCCCAGTTCACCCGCCCCGACAACACCCAGGTCGGCCCCGAGTCACCGGCCCGCTACCGCGAGGGGCTGGTCTGGAACGTCATCAAGGCGCACCCGTTCTCCGCCGCGCCGGTACCGGGCGGATACGGCTACTGGGCCCAGCACCCCTGAAACGAGGTCACACCCGTATGGACACCGCTTCCTACGACGTCGTCATCGTCGGCGCCGGTGTGGCCGGTGCGCTCGCTGCCTGCCGGATCAAGGAGTCCAAGCCCCAGGCCCGCGTCCTGCTCATCGACGCCGGAGACAACGGCACCGACGGCGCCCAGCGCGCGGCGTTCGTCGACGCCTACCAGCTGTCCGCTTCGAAGAACGTGCCCTCGCCGTACGCCGCCCTGCGCAACAACGAGGACGGCTACGCGCCCTCCTCCGACGGCGTCGGCGACCCCGTCGCGATGAACCGCTACTACGTCGAGACCGGCCCCGACCTGTACAAGAGCGGGTTCCAACGCATGGTCGGCGGCAGCACCTGGGCCTGGCGCGGCAACAGCCCCCGCTTTCTGCCCAGCGACTTCGAGATGAAGTCCCGCTTCGGCGTCGCCGTGGACTGGCCGCTCACCTACGACGACCTCGAACCCTTCTACGCGCAGGCCGAGAACGAACTCGGCGTGTCCGGCAACCGCGCCGAATGGGAGGAAGCCACCCCCCGCAGCACCGACTTCCCCATGCCGGGCGTCGTCCCCAGCTACGGCGACGAGCTCGTGCGGACCGCCCTGGCCTCCCTCACGGAGATCGACGAGGTGCCCCTCACCGTCGTCACCACCCCGCAGGCCCGCAACACGCGCGACTACCAGGGCCGGCCCGCCTGCCAGGGCAACTCCAGCTGCATCCCCGTCTGCCCCTCCGGCGCGAAGTACGACGCCTCCGTCCACGTCCGCAGGGCACGCGACGAGCTCGGCGTCGAGGTACGCACCGGATGCACCGTCACCCGCCTCGCCCCACGGCCCGGTACGGCGTCGCCGACGGTGGTCTTCCGCGACTGGACCACCACCGACCGCCCCGAGCAGCAGGTCAACGGCACCCACGTCGTCCTCGCCCTCAACGCGATCGAGACGCCGAAGCTGTGGCTGATCTCCGGACTGGACAACCGCAGCGACCAGGTCGGCCGCAACCTCATGGACCACCTCGCCGAGGAGGTCGTCGGTCTCTTCGGGCAGCCCGTGTTCCCCTTCCGCGGCCCCCAGTCGACTCTGAGCATCGAGACCTTCCGCGACGGCGATTGGCGACGCACCACCGGCGCGTTCCGCATGACCATCGGCAACGACGGTTGGGGCCGCTTCGAATCACCCGGTGCCGCCCTCGACAAGCTCATGTGGGACCCGGCCGCCAAGCGCCTCAAGCACTACGGCGACGACCTGCGGCACAAGCTCGCCGAACGCGTCACCCGCATGATGAGGATCGGCTACTCCACCGAGCAACTCCCCGACCCAGCGAACCGCGTCACCCTCTCCGACCAGCGCGACGGCCTCGACGTGCCCCGCCCCAAGATCGCCTTCAAGGTCGACGACTACTCCAAGCGCGCCCTCGCCTACGGACACTCCGTCGCACGCCGCATCTGGGAGCACCTGGAACGCGTCGCCGGCGCCGAGGAGGTCGAACCGCTCCAGCCCACCCTGAAGTACAACGGCGCCGGACACCCCATGGGCACCACCCGCATGGGCACCGACCGCGCCACCTCCGTCGTCGACGCCGACGGCCGCTCCCACGCCCACCCCAGCCTCTGGATCGTCGGCAACTCCGTCTTCCCCACCAGCAGCACAGCCAACCCCACCCTCACCCTCGCCGCGCTCACCCTCCGCACGGCCGACAAACTCGCCGCCGGCCTGTGACCGCACGTCGATGACGACCATCACCACGCGGCTGGTCATCGCCCGCCACGGAGAAGCACGGTGCAACGTCGAGGGCCGCGTCGGCGGTCCGAAAACCTGCACCGGGCTCACCGACCTCGGGCGGCACCAGATCGAACGCCTGGCTGCCCGCCTCGCCGCTGCGCAGGGCACCGAGGAGCGGATCGACGCCGTCTGCGCCGGACCGCGCCGACGCCTCCAGGAGAGCGGCCTCCTCCTCTCGGCGGCCCTCGATCTCCCCCTCGTCACCGACCAGGGCCTCGACGGCCCCCGGCACGGTCAAGCGGACGGCCTGCCCTGGCGCGAGGTCGAATCGGCCTTCCAAGGACCACCGCAGACACACCCGGACCGCCCGTACGCGCCTGGCGCCGAACCCTGGAACAGCTATCTGGCCCGAGCCACCCGCCACCTCTCGGGTCTCCTCGACCGCCACGAGGGTCAGCACATCCTGCTGGCCGCACACGGCGAGACCCTCTACGCGGCCTGCCATCTCCTCCTCGGCATCCCGGTCAGCCGGAGCCCGGCGATCGGCTTCGGCACCTCCCATGCGGGCCTCACCCGCTTCGAACGACGCCAGGACGGCTACCACCACACCCGCTGGGTCCTCGCCGTCCTCAACGACACTGCTCACCTGAACGAGTCCGCCTGACGCGACGCCCGGACCTTCGGACCCGGGCCGCTGAACGCGGTTCTCTCCCTCAAGTGTCACGCGGCCATCGCTGCGCGTCCCGTCCCGGTCCCGCCGTCATGCGGCCGTATGCCCTCGCGCACACTGAGAGGTTCGACGTGCCCACAGGGCGCCTGCCGGGCAGAACCCAGCTCAGACGCCCTCCCTCGCGGTCCTAGAAGAAGCCGAGCTTCTTCGGCGAGCAGCTGACCAGCAGGTTCTTCGTCCGCTGTTGGCACAGCAGCTGCACCCACGCTGACCAGTGGAAGAGGCAGTTGGTGCGGCTCCTCGGAGGGGGCTGGTCCGTCATGGGCCCGGATGTGGGTCCTGGGGGTCCCCAGGTGGAGAAGTCGGCGGGGGACGGGAAGTTCTGGGAGTGATCCATGCCCTGCGTGTCCCCGGCTGGGGCAGGTCGATCCCCTCGCGTCCGCCGTAGGCCACGACCACCGGCTCGGCCGGAGAAGCAGCGATGCCCGTCACCAGCCCGCGCCCCGCGTGGCGCGGTCGATCGGCCGGCCTGACCATCCACGGTCCATCCCCCGGCATCGCCCTCTTCGGCACGGTCGCCGCCGGCGGCGGCCAGACCCTCGTCGGCGCGACCCTCGAACGCGGCGACAACGTCCTCGGGGTCGCCCTCTCGCTCGGCGCCGGCATCATCCCCATCGCCGCGCCGACTCCCACCACGCTTTCCTGAGAGCGCCCGAACCGTTCCGGACCCGGGCCTCAGCACCGGCTGCGTCGTCGCCGTCCTGCCCAACCCCGCCTTCAACCACCTGGGCAGGAAGTCCGCATCGGAAACGACATCGGAACCGGCGCTCCGCCACTGACGGAGGAAGCCGGTCCCTCCCCGCGGCAGGAGGAGGGACCGGCTTCCGCGATCTGCGGGAACCGGCGCTAGGGACGGTCGAGCGCGCGGGCGAGGAAGCGCCGCGTGGCCTGTTCCCGCGGAGCGGTGAGCACCTGCTCCGCAGTGCCCTGTTCCACGATCACGCCGCCCTCCAGGAAGCAGACCCGGTCGGCGACCTGCCGGGCGAAGTCCATCTCGTGGGTGGCCATCAGGATGGTCAGGCCGCGCCGCTTCAGGTCGGCGACGACGTCCAGGACCTCGCCGACCAGTTCGGGGTCGAGGGCCGAGGTGATCTCGTCGAAGAGCAGCAGCTCCGGCTCGGTGGCCAGGGCGCGGGCGATCGCCGCCCGCTGCTGCTGTCCGCCGGAGAGCCGGTCGGGGTGTTCGTGCGCCTTGTCCGCGAGCCCGAGTCGGTCGAGCAGCTCGCGGGCCGAGGCCTCGGCCTTCCTGCGCGGGACGCCGTGGACCTGGCGGGGCGCGAGCGTGATGTTGTCCAGCACGCTCAGATGCGGGAAGAGGTTGTACGCCTGGAAGACGATGCCGATCCGGCGGCGGGCGACGTCGGGGTCGAGCCGGGGATCGGTCAGCTCGGTCTCACTCAGGTGGACGGTCCCGTCGTCGACGACCTCCAGCAGGTCCACGCAGCGAAGCAGGGTCGACTTGCCCGAACCCGAACCGCCGATCAGACAGACGACCTGGTGCTCGGCGACGTCCAGGTCGATCGAGCGCAGCACCAGCCGCTCCCCGTACTGCTTGCGGAGGCCGCGGATGCGCAGCAGCGACTCGCTCATCGGCCCGCCCCCGCCCAGGTGCGCTGGGTCGCCCGCCGCTGGAGCCGGTCGGCGAAGCGGGTCAGCGGGATGGTCACCGCGATGAACAAGAGGGCCGCTCCCAGATACGGGGTGTAGTTGAAATCGTAGTCAGCCTTGATCTGCGCGGCCCGCAGCGCCTCGAGCGGACCGAGGACGGCGACCAGTGCCGTGTCCTTCTGCAGGGCGATGAAGTCGTTGAGCAGGGGCGGCAGCACGTTGCGCACGGCCTGGGGCAGGACGACGTGCCGCACGGTCTGCCGCTCGTTGAGGCCCAGGGCCCTGGCGGCGTTCCGCTGGGCCGGGTGGACCGAGTTCAGTCCCGCCCGGAACACCTCGGCGACGTACGCGGTGTAGGAGAGGGTGAGGGCGATCACGCCCAGGATCCAGGGCTCGGAGG
Source organism: Streptomyces sp. NPDC004266 (assembly GCF_042874095.1). Taxonomy (NCBI): domain Bacteria; kingdom Bacillati; phylum Actinomycetota; class Actinomycetes; order Kitasatosporales; family Streptomycetaceae; genus Streptomyces; species Streptomyces sp. NPDC004266. The sequence continues at coordinate 70,214 of NZ_JBIAMM010000008.1, read as the reverse complement.
GGGTGCCCTGCAGTTGCAGCGCCGGTAGTCCGAAGCCGACGAGGAAGACCAGCAGCAGGGTCGGTACGCCGCGGAAGACGTCCACGTAGACCGTGGCGGCGAGCCGCAGCGGCTGGAGACCCGGTGCGCGGGTCACCCGCACCAGGGCGATCAGCAGTCCCAGGACGAGGATCAGCACCTCGGCGACGAGGAACATCTGGATGTTGAGCCAGAAGCCCCGGAGGAGGTCGGGGAAGGCGGAGCGGAGCTCGGCGCCGTCGAAGAACAGACTGTCGACGCGCTCCCAGCCCGGTGAGGCCACCGCGGCCGCGCCCACCGCCACCAGGCCGAGCAGGGTGCAGAGGGTGGAGACCCAGGTGTGGCGGCGCTTGCGGGAGCGGCGGTACCGCTGTCGCTCCCGTTCGTGGTCGCTGGGTCGGTAGCCGGTGTCGAGCGTGCCCGGAGAGGTGGCCGACCGGTCCGGTACGGCCGTCTTGCCGATGTCCACAGCCGGCCCGTTATCGCTTCAGCTCGGGGACGTTCGCCGAGGCGGAGAGCCACTGCGTGGTGAGCCTGGCGAGCGTGCCGTCGGCCCTGAGCTCGTCGAGGGCCTGGTTGACACAGGAGGTGTACCCGCTGTTCTTCGGCAGGAGCAGACCGAACTTCTCGGGGGTGCCGCCCGCGTAGCCGAACTGGCCGACGATCTCGCCGTTCTCCAGTTCAGCCCCGGCCAGGTAGAAGACGGTGGGCAGGTCGGTGACGACCGCGTCGATCTGGCCGTTCCGCAGCGCGGTCACCTCGTCCTTGGTGGTGCTGAAGACGCTCGGCTGCTTCGAGGGCTTGATCTGGTCCAGCACGGCCTGGTAGCTGGTCGTGGCGACCTGCACGCCGATCCTGGCGTCCTTGAAGGCGCTCAGGGACCCGGCCTTCGCGAACGCGGATCCGTCGAGTGTCAGGATGGCCTGATTGGCCGTGTAGTAACTGGTGGAGAAATCGACGGCTTTCGCGCGCTGCGGCGTGATGGAGATCTGGTTGATGTCGAAGTCGAAAGGCTTGGGGCCGGGGGCGTACGAATGGGCGAAAGGCTCGACGACCCATTTCACCTGGTCGCGCTCGAACCCCAGCTTTTCGGCCACCGCATAGGCCACGGCGCTTTCGAAGCCCTTTCCGTTCGACGGGGTGTTGCTGTCGAACCACGGTTCATAGGCCGGGGAGTCGGTTGCGACGGTGAGCTGGCCGCGCGTGTGGAGGCTCGGGCTGTCGGTCGTGCACCGGGCTGCGCCCTTGGGTCCGCCCGCTTCGGGGGTGTTGTGCGGCTGCGGCGCGCAGCCGGCCGCCGCCAGCGCGACGAGGGCGACGGCGGAGGTCGTCAGGGATATGCGGGTACGGGACATCAGGGGTCCTTCGAGAGGTCCGGGAAAGGTACGGGAGGGAGGGCCGGTGCTGTGCGCTCAGCGACACAGGTCGGCCGCACAGCGCACGTTGTCCACGTGGCGGCGGCGTACCAGCAGGAGAGTTCCGGACATGCTTTTCAGCATTCCGGCTCACGGAGACCGGCGTCAATCTGGAAGACCGTTGCCGGGATAACGCGTTGATAACATGTCAGCTGGTGAGATGGAATACGTGGTCGCCTTGACGCAGTCCGAACGCCTCCGCCGCGGAACCGCCGCGGATCACCAGTTCGGCGAATCCGACCCCGGAACTCCCGACGGTGATTCCGGGCTCGCCGAGCGGGACGTCGGGGAGCCGGTCGTAACAGCGCACCCGGACGTCGCGGCCGTCGAGCCGGTTGCGTACGAGAAGGCTCTCGGCGGTGTCGTAACCGGGCAGTTCGGCGGCCGGGCGGTCCAGCTTGCAGTTGCCGAAGTTGTCGACGACGGCGATCCGCACGTCTTCGGCGACGGACGGGCGCACCGCTGTCGGCCGTGCGGGAACGGGGTGGCCGTCCACCAGCCAGCGGGCCAGCAGGGGCGCGTACCAGAGGCTCCGGAACTGGGTCCGTACCATCTCCTCGATCTCGGCCGGCGTCAGCTCGGCCCAGTCGGCGGCGGCGGCTTCCAGTGCCTCGCGGACATCGGTGACCTGGACCTCCTTCAGGCCCAGGTAGGTCGCCAGCGGGGCGAGGACCCGCTGGTTCAGCGTGCTGACGACCAGGTGGTTCCCGTGGCGGAAAGAGCAGAAGGGCACGCCGTTGGGCCAGTGCCCGTCCCTCGGCGCGATGTTGACGAGTACCACGACCGGTCGGCTCGGGCCACCGATCAGGTCCGTCGAGCGGAGCAGGTCGAGCAGGGTGAGGGCGGCGGCGCCCTCCGGGTCCGGTCCGTCGAGCGGCAGGACGGTCGGCGTGGAGCCGAACAGGGCGGCGATCCGGGCGGACTGGCGGGCGAGCGCGTTGGGGTCGGCGCAGTCGGTGAGGGAGACGACCGGGGGAAGGGGCATGGCGGTACTTCGTCCTTCTGTCGAGGGAGGACACGGGATGGAAGGGGTTCGAGGTGCAGGGGCCGACGGGCTCGGTGGCGGGCCGGGACGACAAAAAACGGACCCTCCGTCTCCGGAGGGTCCGTCGCGTCCTGCGCGCACACGGCTTCGCTAGCGAAGCGCCTCCGGGGGCGGGGGCATCATTCGCATCATGGCGAGGGTGGCGGTGTGCTGCATGAGGTGCACGGTAGCACCGGGGGAAGTCGTCTCAAGCACCTTTCCACATAGTGGACACGATTTTTGTGCCTCTTGCTTGGTGGGGCGGATCGCTCGGCGCTTTGCGAGCCGTGACCGGCGAGCACGTCCGCCGATCGCTTCCCCGGTCCGCCCCGCCCCCGGCGTACTCCCCCTCGGCCTCGGTGGGCAGCCGCCGCCCCGACCCGGCGCAGTGGGACTGTTCGCGGTCGATGCGGGTGAGCACCATGGCGGCAGGGCTGGTGCCGCGCCGGCCGAGGTCGTGGCGGTGGCCGCGCGGGCTTCCTGTCTTCGCGGCCGGGGCGTGCCGCCGAGCGCCGAGTCGACACCGGACGCCCTTCACCACCGTGAGGCGGTCAGGGACCGGCTCGCCGAGCTCCTCGATCTGATCGCCAAACGGTGAGCATGGCCGGTAGGGGGGGGCGGACGGCGGCCGCGCGGGCCGTGGCCACCGGTGTGAGGCCCGGACCGGCGGGTGCACGCCTGGTCAGGAGCGCCCGTGGCCCTCAGCTCGAGACGGCCTCGGCCCAGCCGCGGTTGACGGTCTCTCGTGCCTTCTCCCTCTGCGCCTCCGTCGGAAACGTCGGCGTGCCCTCGACCGTCGGCAGTTTCTCGGCGGCGGCCTTGTCGAGGGTGCCGTCCTTCTCCATGGCGTCCATGAGGACGGGGCGCGCATAGGCGCCGAGCCGGAGGTTCTGGCCCTCCGGGCTGAAGACGTACTCCTGCCACAGACGTGCCGCCGCGGGGTGCGGAGCGTCTTTGTTCACCCCGTTCGCGTAGTACTGGGCGAAGCTGCCGTCGAAGGGGATGGCGGTCCGCCAGTCGACGTCCGTGCCCTTCTCGCGGAATTCGTCGGCGTATCCGAGGTTGAGGAAGTCCCAGTCGATGCTGATCGGGGTCTGGCCCTTCGCGATCGTGGCCGGGGTGGATTCGACCGGGATGAAGTTGCCGTTCTTGCTGAGCTCGGCGAAGAAGTCGATGCCGGGCTGGACGTCGTCGAAGGAACCCCCGTTCGCCAGGGCCGCCGCGTAGACCCCGGCGAAGGCGGAGCCGGACTTGGTGGGGTCGCCGTTGAGCGCGACCATGCCCTTGTACTCGGGCTTGCGCAGGTCGGCGAAGGTCGCGGGGCAGTTCTTGACGCGCTTGGCGTCACAGCCGATCGAGACGTAACCGCCGTAGTTGTTGTACCAGCGGGCCCGGTCGTCCTTCTGTTCCTCGGGGATCTCGTCGTACGCGGCGACCTTGTACGGAGCGAGCAGGCCCTGACGTGCCGCGGACTGCGCGAACGAGCCCCCCACGTCGATCACGTCGGGGACGCGGCCTCCGCCCCTGTGCTCCTTCAGGGCGTTGATCTCGTCCTGGCTGGTACCTTCCGGGTCCTCCACCGTGACCCTGATCCCGTACTTCTTCTCGAAGCCGTCGATCACTGCGCCGTAGTTGGCCCAGTCGCTCGGGAGCGCGATCGCGTGGAGCGAGCCCTCTTTCTTCGCCGCCGCGGTCAGCGCTGCCATGCCGCCGGCGTCCGCGGCGGAGGTGGCCACCGCGGGTGCTCTGGGCGCGGTGGCGGGCTTTTCTCCGCAGGCGCCGAGGGGCGCCGCGAGGACCAGGCAGGCGGCGACGGAGGCTGTCCGGAGACGAGGTGCGGGCACAAAGGCTCCATAACGGGCGGTCGCGTACTGATCGAGGCCAGCGTACGTTCGGCGGCCTCGGCAGCGCAGTCCCAGACGGTGGTGTCCGCTGTCTTCCCCGCGGCTGCCGCACCGGCGCGTTCTCAGAGCCCCTCGTCGTCCCACCCGGCCAGGAGCGCCTCCCCGAGATCCACCGCGGGCGGCGCGGCCCCGTCGAGGAGGGCCTGCTCGCTCCAGATGATCTTGCCGCGGGCGGTGTAGCGGGTGCCCCAGCGCTCGGCGAACTGCGCGACGAGGAACAGGCCGCGACCGCCCTCGTCGGTGGCCTCGGCCCGGCGCAGGTGCGGGGAGGTGCTGGACCCGTCGGAGACCTCGCAGATCAGGCTGCGGTCGTACAGCAGCCTCACCCGGATGGGATCGGTGCCGTAGCGGATGGCGTTGGTTATCAGCTCGCTGAGGATGAGCTCCGTGGTGTAGGCGATGTTTTCCAGGCCCCAGTCCGCCAGTCGGCGGGCGCAGGCGTTGCGCACCGGGGACACCGCCGCAGGGTCGGGGCGCACGTCCCACTCGGCGATCCGCGCGGGGTCCAGTCGGCGGGTGAGGGCGACCAGCAGCGCGACGTCGTCGCTGGGCCTGGTGGGCAGCATCGCGTCGATCACCGCGGTGCAGGTTTCCTCCGGGGTGCGGGCGGGCCCGGCCAGGGCGGCGCGCAGCGCTGCCAGGCCCGCGTCCGGATCGCGGTCGCGGCTCTCGATCAGCCCGTCGGTGAAGAGCGCCAGCCGGGAGCCTTCGGGCAGGGTGACCGTCATGGTCTCCATGGGCAGGCCCTCGCCCAGGCCCAGCGGCGGGGAGACGGGCACCTCGGGGAAGGACACGGTTCCGTCGGGGCGGACCAGAGCGGGACCCGGATGCCCGGCGGTGGCGGCCGTCACCTGCCCCGAGACGGGATCGTAGATGGCGCACAGGCAGGTGGCTCCGGTGATCCCCTGCCACTCCTGCTCGTCGGTGTCGATGTGGGCGACCAGCTCGTCCAGGTGGCTCAGGAGTTCGTCCGGGGGCAGGTCGAGGGTGGAGAAGTTGTACACGGCGGTGCGCAGGCGGCCCATGGTGGCGGCTGCGTGGAGGCCGTGGCCGACGACGTCGCCGACCACCAGGGCCACCCGGGTGCCGGGCAGCGGGATGACATCGAACCAGTCGCCGCCCACACCGGCCTGGGCAGCCAGATAGCGGTGCGCGACCTCGACGGCGGACTGCTCCGGTACGCCCCGGGGCAGCAGGCTGCGCTGCAGGGTGACGGCCATGGTGTGCTCGCGGGTGTAGCGGCGGGCATTGTCGACGGCCAGTGCCGCCCGGGCGGTCAGCTCCTCGGCGAAGGACACGTCCTCCTCGTCGAACGGCGGGGAGTCCTGCCCCCGCCAGTAGCCGGCCATCCCCAGCACCACGCCCCGGGCCCGCAGGGGCACGGCGATCAAGGAGTGGATGCCGCGGTCCAGGATCCGCAGGGCGTTGGCCGGGTCCTGGGTCCGCCAGCGGTGGGTGACGCGCAGGTCCGTCTCCAGGACCGCACGGCCGTCGGCCAGCCCGGCCGCCATGGGGCTGGCGGGAACGAACCGGATCAGCTCGCCGACGGGGTAGAGCGGGTGGTCGCCCTGAAGGCCGACGGCGGCGGTGCGGCGCATCTCGGTGCTCGCTTCGGTCGGCTCCTCGCCGCGCAGTACCGGGTCCAGCAGGTCGACCGTGACCACGTCGGCGAACCGCGGGACCGCCACCTCCGCCAGTTCCTCCGCAGTGCGCTCGACGTTCAGCGTCGTTCCCACCCGCACCCCCGCGTCGTAGAGCAGCTTCAGCCGCTCGCGGGCCACCTCGGCCCTGCCGGAGAGTGCCCGCAGCTCGGTGGTGTCCCGCAGCGTGACGACGGTCCCGGCTGGCCCGTAGGGGGCGGTGGGCCGGACGTTCACCGACAGCAGCCGATCGGTCGCCATGTGCAGCTCGTCGGTCGCGGAACGGCCCGATGCGATCGGCTCGGCGATTCCCTCCTCCAGACCCAGGTCCGTGACGGGGCGGCCTTCCGCGTCCACGGGCAGACGCAGCAGCCGCCGCGCCTCGTCATTGGCCAGCAGCAGCCGCCCGCCGCCGCCGATGATCAGCACGCCCTCTCGCACCGCGTGCAGCACCGCGTCGTGGTGCTCGTACATCCTCGTCATCTCGGCCGGTCCCAGGCCGTGGGTCCGGCGCAGCAGCCGACGGCTCACCAGAGCGGTTCCGCCCGCGGACAGGGCGAGCACCGCGGCTGCACTGCCGAGGACGACCGGCAGCTGCCGGTTCACCATGCTCTGCACGTTCTGGACCGTGACCGGGGAGGAGACGATGGCGATGACGCGGCCGTCGGAGTCCTTGACGGGGACCACCGATACCACGGACTGTCCCAGGGACCCTTCGAAGGTCTCGGTGAAGGACTGGCCGGCCGCCGCCTTGGAGAAGGGACCGACGACGTGCTTCCCGATCTGCCGCGGGTCGCTGTGGGCGAGGGTGACCCCGGAGAGTGTGTACACGTTGATGCCGTCGACCCCGGCGATCTTCCGGGCCGCCTCGGCGCTCGGCTGTAGCGCTGCGCTCGGATGGGGGCTGCGGAGGGCCGCGACGATTCCCGGAGATTCCGCGAACGTTCCGGCGGCGGCGAGCGTACGGTGCCGGGCGTCCACCATGCCGGCGCTCCGGGCTTGCACCACGAGCGCCACCACCGCGGCGGCGACGAGCAGCACCACGACGGCCAGCTGCAGGAGGAACACCTCGCCGGCCACGCTGCGCACGCTCAGAAGGGAGGACAGACGCTGCGGCCGCCGCGCCCCTCCCTCGGGGGGCTGGGCGTGGTCCTGACGCTCCCGGTGGCTTCCTGAGCGGGAACGCCGAGGGGGAGAGGAAGAGCTCGTGGTCGAGCCGAGCAGCCGACGTCGGACGTGTCCAAGCAGGTCGCTCATACTTTATTTTCCAACCTCTACGGGCCGTCGGCAGCGGGGAGCGACGGTCGCCGAGCCGGCGCTCCGGGTTTCCCCCCCCACAGAGCGAGGGCGCGGCGCGGCGCGGCGCATGGGGGCGCGGGCGGGATCCGGGCCGCCGCGCTGATGTGGAACCCCCACGCTCCCACGCCGTGCAGGAAGCCATGCCGGTTCAGGGAAGCGGAGGGGGACGGGACGAGCGCTACGACGTGCCGGCCGCCGTTTCCGCCCTGCTGCGCTGAGCCGGCCACCGGCGGCCGGGGGCGTTTCTCCCGGCTCGGTCCTCGCCACGGCGCACTTCGCGCCGCGGAATGCCCGTGGTGTCCGGATAATGGATGGAACGGCGAGTGGAAGGGGACATCCCGTGCCATCGGCTCGGCCGGGGGGCGAGGAGATCCACGGCCCGTTCTGGTCCGAGCCGGGGACGCTGCTCGAGCGCGTGCCCGTGGCCGTCTTCGGCCTCGATGAGGGGGACCTCGTCTGTTACTGGGGGCCCGGCGCGCGGGACCTCTTCGGATATGACGCCACCGCCGTCCTGTCGAAGCCCGGCGCCGTTCTCTTCGCCGACGGCCCCCCGGGCGCCCCCGATCCGTGTTCCCGGCTGACCGAGCGAGGCCGGACCCAGGGTTACTGGAGGGGACGGCTGCCGGCCCGGCATCGTGACCGCACCGTCTTCGACTGCGGCTTCCGGGCCTTCTCCGTGACCGGATCCGGCGGACCCTCGGTGGTGATGGTCCTGGCGAGCCGTAGTGACGAGCTCGATCGGGTCAAGACCAACCTCGCCTTCCTCGACGCCCTCTTCGAGACGTGCCCCATCGGTCTGGTCATGCTCGACCAGGACCTCCGTTACGTCCACCTCAACCAGGCGCTCGCCGACATGGACGGTCTGCCGATCGAGGCCCACCTCGGGCGGCGCATGGACGAAATCATGATCATGTCCGACGGCGGCGAGTACCGGCGCATGCTCCGCGGCGTCGCCCTGGGCGGGGCACCGGTCGTGGGGACCCTGGTGGGCATGCGTCCGCGGGGGCATCCGGACCGTGACCAGGTGCGGTCGGTGAGTTTCTTCCCCCTGAGCCAGGCGGTCGGCTCGCGCCCCGGAGTGGGCGGGCTGATGCTGGACGTGACCGACCGGGAACAGGCCATCCTGGAAGCCACCGCCAGCCGTCGACGGCTGGCCCTGCTGGACGGGGCCTCCACCCGCATCGGGACCACCCTGGACGTGAACGTCACCGCCCAGGAGCTGGTCGACGCTTCGATGCCGGACTTCTGCGACGGCGCCGTGGTCGAAGTCGTGGAGTGGAAGGACGAGGCAGAGGACTTCGACCCGGCGCGACCGCTGTTCACCCGCAGGATCGCCTCCGGGACGATCCTGCCCCCTCCGGCCACCGAACTCGTGAGCGGGGTGGAGACGGTGCGGTATCCGCCCGGCTCCGTCATCCACGACATGCTGAGGACCGGTCGCGCCATCTCCGCCGTGGTGAACGAGGAGCTCCTGGCCCGGACCGTCCTCATCGAGTCACGCTCACGGCTCTTCGCCGAGAGCGGGTTGGCCTGCGTCCTCGTCGCCCCGCTCATCGCCAGGGGTACGGTCCAGGGAATCGCCATGTTCGGCCGGTCCACGGGCCGGCCGGCCTTCACCCGGGACGATGTCAGCCTGGCCGGTGAGCTCGCCTCACGGGCTGCGATCTGCCTGGACAACGCCCGTCTGTACAGCCGCGTCCAGGACATCGCCCTCACCCTGCAGCGGGCGCTGTTGCCCAGCGCGTTGGCGACCAGCCCGTACGTGGACGTGGCCCACCGGTACGTACCCGGCAGTCGGATCACCGAGGTCGGCGGAGACTGGTACGACGTGATCAGCCTGTCCGACGGCCGAGTCGCGCTCGTGGTGGGCGACGTGATGGGGCACGGTGTGTCGGCCGCCGCAGCCATGGGCCGCCTTCGTATCACCACCAAGGCTCTGGCCAGGCACGACAGCGAGCCCGACGACCTCCTCACCGAGCTCGACGCATGCGCCCAGGAGGCCGGCATCGAGCTGGCGACGTGCCTGTACATCGTCTACGACCCGAAAAGCGGAGGAGCCCGCATCGCCAGCGCCGGCCACCCCCCGCCCCTGGTGCTCCGGCCGGACGGCACGGTGGAGACCATCGACGACGTCCTGGGAATCCCTCTCGGCGTCGGCGGCTGTCCTTTCCGGACGATCGAGATCGAACTCCCCGGGAACGCGAGTCTCGCCCTGTACACCGACGGCCTCATCGAGACACGAGGCGCGGACCTCGAGGCCGGTCTGAAGGCATTGCGCGCCGAACTGGGCGGGGCCCCGGGCCCGTTGGAAGCAACGGCGGACCGCGTCCTCGCGAGCCTGCTGCCCGCCCCGCCGGCCGACGACGCGGTTCTGGTCCTCGCCCGCGTCCGCCGCGCCCGTTGAGGAGGCGTCGGGTCTGGTGTGGCTTGGCAGCTCCAGGGTGCTGGACCGCGTATGGTCCGGATCTTGGTGCGGGACGGTGGCGATGCAGGGGGTGCCGAGCAGTGTGGTGCCGTGTCCGACAAGTTTGCCGACGTCCTGGACGAAGCACGCGGCGAGCCGGCGACCTACCCGCCTCTCTTGGTCCTCCACTTCGTCGAGCGGCGGTTTGCGGTGGAGTCTGTCGGCGGGCAGGCAAGCCGAAGAAGCTCGTAGGTCCTGCCAAGCCCGCGGGGGACCGTCTGCTGCCCGTGGGACCTCTCCATGAGGGGCCAAGGGTGGGTGCTCCGCGCTCGCGCCGCACTCGTGGCTGCGCAGGCCGACCTGATCCAGGACGAGGTCGGCGGCTGCGCGTCATCTGATCGTCTGTTGCTGTGAGTCGTTGACCGACGCCCAGTGGGAAGCATCGAGCCGCTGTCGCCGGACCGGCGCCTCGATGGGTGGGCGGTGGCGCGATCACCGGCAGGCGATCGATGCGATCGCTTCAAGCACCGCACCGGACCACCGTGCGCACAGGGCGAGCGCACTCCGCCCTGGTGGGCCGTCAGGCCCCATGCCCCCCCGGATCCCGACAGGAGGGGCTTGCATGTGGCGGAGCGTCACCGCAGCGCCTGGCGCCGGGATCTCGACCCAGAGGGCCCCTCGTTCGCGTGGCGGTTTGACGCCATGGCGGCTTGCCGCCCGCTCCAGCACTTACCGGAGGGGTGGATTCCCGTTTGGATCATCCCCATGACACCGATACCCAGACCCCGGTCGGCGCTGACGGCGACCGCTCTCGCCGTAGCTGTAGGCGGCGGGCTGCTGTTCCCCTCGTACACGGCGACGGCCGGAGCCCCCGGGGCATCACAGGGACCCGCCTCCACCGAAGCGCAGATGTATGACATGACCCTGATCACCGGTGACGTCGTGCACCATCGGGAGCTCCCGGGTGGTGACGACGTCGTGACCGTCGACCGCCCTGACGGGGCCACAGGCGGAGTGCACATCCAGCGCTACGGTGAGGACACGTACGTCCTGCCCTCCGAGGTGCTGCCGCTGCTGGCCGCCGACCGGTTGGACGCACGTCTTTTCAACGTCACCCGTCTCGCCGAGATGCAGCTGGACGACACGCACGCGAACGCCATTCCGGTCATCGCCACCGCTTCGAGGCCCGGTTACGCACGATCGGCCGCCGCTCCGCGCGGTTCCGTGAAGGTCCGCACCCTCGAGTCGATCAACGCGACGGCCCTCAAGACGGACAAGCACCGGGCTCGCGCCTTCTGGGACGCCATCACGCCCGCGACGGCCGACGCGCGCTCCCTCGACGGGGGGATCGGCAAACTCTGGTTGGACGGCCGGGTGAAGGCCGACCTCCGTGAGTCGGTGCCGCAGACGGGCGCCCCCTCCGCCTGGGCGAAGGGCTTCGACGGCACGGGCACCACGGTCGCCGTCCTGGACAGCGGAATCGATGCGACGCATCCGGACGTCAAGGACCGGATCGTCGGTACGAAGAGTTTCATCCCGGGTGAAGAGGTGACCGACCGGCACGGGCACGGCACCCATGTCGCCTCCACCGTCCTCGGTTCCGGCGCGGCCTCGGGCGGGGTCAACAAGGGTGTCGCTCCCGGCGCCGAACTGCTGGTGGGAAAGGTCCTTTCGGACAGCGGCCACGGATCCGAATCGGGCATCGTCGAGGGCATGGAATGGGCGAAGGCGCAAGGCGCCGACGTCGTCTCGATGAGTCTGGGCACGCAGGTCGGCGATGACGGCAACACCCCGGAGGCCCTGGCCCTCAACGCCCTGTCGGCCGATGGCGGACCGCTCTTCGTGGTCGCCGCCGGAAACCTGTCCTCGCCCGGTGCCATCGGCTCCCCGGGCTCCGCGGCCGCGGCCCTGACCGTGGCCGCGGTCGACAAGTCCGACCGCCGTGCCTCCTTCTCCAGTCAGGGACCGCTGACCGGTTCCTACTCCCTGAAGCCCGACATCTCCGCGCCCGGCGTGGCGATCAACGCCGCCGCGTCGCAGGCGGTGCCGGGCTGGACCGGGGGCATGTACCGTTCGATGAACGGCACCTCCATGGCCACCCCGCACGTGGCGGGCGCCGCCGCCATCCTCAAGCAGCGTCACCCCGACTGGGACGGTCAGCGGATCAAGAACGCGCTGATGTCCGCGTCCAAGAAGCTCGACGCCTACAGCCCGTACGCGATGGGGACGGGTCGGCTCGACGTCGCCAAGGCCGTGGACACCGCGATCGAGGCGACCGGTTCGGTCCCGGCGGCGGTCTACAAGTGGCCCCACGCAGGGGCCGCTGCCGCGGAGCGCACCATCACGTACCGCAACACCGGTCCTGCCGCGGTCACCCTGAACCTGGCCCTGGACACCCGGGACGCGGCCTACTCCCTCGCCGCGTCCTCCGTCACCGTCCCGGCCGGCGGTACGGCCGACGTCGAGCTGACCCTGGACCCGACCGCGGTCCCCGCGGACACGGTCTTCTCCGGTCAGGTCATCGCCACCGACGCGGCCACCGGGGCGGTCGCCGCCCACACGGGCTTCGCCCTCACCAAGGAGCGTGAACTGTACGACTTCACCCTGGAGCTGAAGGACCGTCAAGGACGGCCCGCCGCCGGCACCGTCTCCCTGACGTACGACGGCAACCGCTCCCCGATCCAGGTGGCCGTCGACGGCCGGCGCACGCTGCGGCTGCCCAAGGGCACCTACATGGCGTGGACCTATCTGAGCGTCGCGGGAGACCGCCCCGACTCTCTGGGGACGGCGTTCCTCGCCGAGCCCGAGGCGGTGGTGGACGGGCCGACGACGGTGACCCTCGACGCCGGCAAGGCACACGAGGCGAGCGTCCGGGCGCCGAAGGAGTCCGAGGTCTCGCAGACCGTCCTCGATTTTCACCGCATGTTCCCGAACGGCACGGGCACCGGCGGTGTGGGCTTCGACAGCCAGTTCGTGATGCTGCCCTCCTACGACACGGTCTACCTCGGGTCGACCGATCCGGTCTCCAGCGGCGAGTTCAGTTACATGACGCGCTGGCGTCTGCGTGAGGAGTTCCTCGACGCGGAGACCGGCAGCGGCCACGACGTGGAGCTGACCGGCCAGAACGGCACGCGCTTCCAGGACGGTCGCAGCCGGTTGACGACCGTCTACGTGGGCAGGGGCGCGGCCCGCGACTACGCCGGGATCGACGTCCGGGGCAAGGCCGTCATCGCGGACCGCAGCGACGAGGTCAGCGCCGCGACACGCGGCCACAACGCGGCGGCGGCGGGCGCGCTGATGATCATCAGCGTGAACGACACCCGCGGCCGGCTCTATGAGAGCTACGGCGACCAGGAGATCACCTCGGCCTCCGTGCGCGCCGAGGAGGGAGCACGGCTGATCGCCGAGGCGAAGGGCGGCCGGGGAATCCTGAAGGTGGAGCAGAAGCGCTTCGCCGACTACCTCTTCGACCTGGCACGCGTCTACAAGGACGCGATCCCCGACACCGCGCTGGCCTACCGGCCCACCGAGGACGAGCTCGCCAAGGTCACCAGCCGTTACCACGGCGACAAGGACGTGCTGGGCGGCGGCATCCGCGTCTACGTCCCCGTCCGCGAGATCGGGCGCGGCCGGGGAGTGGGACTCACCGAGTACGAGAAGTACCCGGACGTACGGACCGAGTACGTCTCTCCGCCGTACGATGACGGCTTCTGGTACGAGAACCACCGCATCGGCGCCGGCGAGACGCCCGGCATCGAGCAGCGGGGCGACAAGGACCGTTTCCGCGCGGACCGTGCCTACACCGGCAACTGGTTCGCTCCCGTGCAGCATCCCCGCTTCGGCCCCGGATTCGTCAGCACCGTCACGGACACCCGAGGTATCCAGGTCAACGTTCCGATGTGGTCGGACTCGGGCCCCGGACACTCGGGCTCGATGCCCGGCGACGAGTACGACGCCGGCACCATCGCCCTCTTCGACGGCGAGCGTCTGGTCAAGCAGGCTCCCGGACGGGCGTTCTCGGCGGCTCTGCCGCCCGAGACCAGGCCCTACCGAATCGTGGCCCGGGCCTCGCGCGACGGTGAACTGTGGCGGACCTCCACCAAGGTCTCGACCGAGTACGGGTTCACCTATCACCCGAACGCCGCTGACGACTACTCCCAGCACGGTCTCAAGCTGCTGAACCTGTCTTTCGACGTCCCCGTCGACCTGCGGGGCGACGCGCCGGCAGGACGCACGCTGACCCTCGGCCTGGGAGCGGAGACGCAAGGCTGGTTCGACGGCGAACGGTTCAAGGGTGACGCCGCCACTCTGTCGGCGTCCTACGACGACGGTCGGACCTGGCAGCAGATCCCCCTCGAGAAGCAGGCGGACGGCCGCTGGACCGCCCGGCTCACCACGCCCGACCGCCCGGGGGCGTTCGTCTCCCTGCGCGCTTCCGCCCAGGGGCCGGACCGACTGAGCGTCCACCAGGAAGTGATCCGCGCCTTCAGCCTGAAGTGACGGCGCCCAGGGTCCGTCCTGGACAGGAAGAAACATGATCATCCCCTGAGGGCAGGGGCTCCCGCGAACCGACTTCGCACCTCGCGGGAGCCCCTCGCGGGAGCCCCTCTCGGCGAGCCCGGTCTTCCGTGGAAGGACGCCGCTCCACCACGCGCCGGCGGCGCCTTCGTGGTCGTCGGCCCGGTCGCACCGCCCCACCCGACGACGGCAGGCTGCGCCGCCTCTTCGCCCGCTCTCTGACGGAAGGCCTGAAAGCTGAACGACGAACCGCGTCCTTCCAGGCGGGGACACACCGCCTCGGCCCCGGCGGACGTCTCCCTGCTCTCCCTGCTCGGCCTCGGCCCTGCGGAGGACGCCGTCTACCGACGGCTCGTCGACCGGCCGGACAGCGAACCCGCCGCCTTCACCGGGCCGCTGACTCCGCATGAGGTCACCCGCGCGCTCGACATGCTCGTGGAACGGGGCCTGGCCAGTGCCCGAATCGGGCCGTACGGGACCGCACCGCGCTACCGCGCGGCCTCCCCGCTCCTCGCTCTCGGCCCGCTCGTCGAGGCCCGCCGCGGCGCCCTCCACCAGGTCGAGGGCCTCGTCGCCGAGTTGTCCGAACGGCACCGGGCGGCCCAGGCCCGCGCCTCCGGCGCTCCCGTCGAGGTGCTGTCCGGCGCCGCCGCGATCCGGCGCCGACTTCTCGCGATGGGGCGGGAGGCACAGCACGAGGTCTGCTCACTGGTCCCCACCCGCAGCGTGCCCGTCGCGCTCTCCGCCGAGGAGGGCCTCGACGAGGTCGAGCGCGACTCCATGGCACGCGGCGTGCTGCTGCGCTCGGTCCTGGAGCGCGGCTGGTTCGACCGGCCGGAGACCGCCGCCGCCGTCACCCTGCTCGCCGAACAGGGGCAGAGCGTCACCGTCACCGACCGGGTGCCGATCAAGATGATCATCGCGGACCGGCGCACGGCGATGCTGCCGCTCGACCCCCGGCGCGAGGAGACCGAACCGATCGCGCTCGTCGTGCACCGCAGCGGCCTGCTCACCGCGCTCCAGTCCCTCTTCGAGCAGTGCTACGCCCAGGCCACTCCGCTACGGATGGGTGCCGGAGAGGCGCACCCTGCCGACGCCCTCCTCGACAGAGTCGACCGCGACATCCTCGCGCTGCTCCACATCGGCCTCACCGACGTCACCATAGCCCGCCAACTTGGCCTCGGACACCGCACCGTGCAGCGCAGGATCCGGGCTCTGATGGCACGGGCGAACGCGACCACCCGCTTCCAGCTCGGCGGGTACGCGGCGACGGCCGGCTGGCTCGACGAGAGCTCCGGCCGAGACGTAAGTACGCCTGGGCCACTTTGCGCCACCAGTGATCCCTTGTAGCGGGCACCTCGCGTGGCAAACCATCGACCCACCGATCACGTGGGGCTCCTGAACTCCACGTTTCCGCATGTGTTGGGGAGGACGTTGTGGCAATGAGACCGATACGCCGGGCCGTGGCTGCGTCAGTGGTGGCCGCCGCCACCGGTTCCGCGCTGCTGACGGGGCCCGCCTGGGCCGCCGACGAGGTGCCCGGGACCGTCGCGACGACCGGCACGCCGGTCCCGGTGGCGCCGCTCATGACCCAGGGCCTGGACGACAAGGTCCGGAGCGGAACACCCGCCCAGGCCGCCCGCGCCCACATCGCGGACCACGAGGACACCTACAAGGTGCCCGTGTCCGATCTGAAGACGGCCCGCATCACCAAGGACGGCGACCAGTCCACCGTCCGATTCCGCCAGGAGCACGACGGCGTCCCGGTGTTCGGCGCCGAGTACGCGGTGCAGACGCAGCCGGCCGACGACGGCAGCCGGATCACCTCCGCGACCGGCACCCTCTACACGAACCTCACCGTCTCCACGACCCCCCAGGTCGACCAGGACACCGCGCAACGCCGCCTGTTCCTGCTCGACGCGAACCTGCGCGGTGTCGAGGGCGCCAGGACCGCCACACACGGCCTGACCGTGCTGCCCGACGCCCGAGGAGGCCGACTGGCCTGGCACTTCACCGTCACCGGCGTCAAGAAGGACGGCAGTCCGGTCCGCCAGGAGGCGTACGTCGACGCCCGCGTCGGCGGCCTCGCCCTCTCCTACAACAACGTCGACGCCGCCGATGCCGCGCCCGCGCAGGCCACCGGTGTCCGCGTCGACGGCCACGAGACGCGGCTGGAGGCCGACAAGGCGGCCGACGGCTCGCACACACTCGTCGACTCCACCCGAGCCATGTACCCCGTCACCGGCGGTCAGATCCGCACCTACGACGCCCGGCGCAAGGGCTACCTCGACGTCGCCGGCGGCCCGGTCACCGACGACGTCCCGCTGGTGCGGTCCGCCACCGACCGCTTCGACGGCGCCAACACCGCCTCCGGAGCCGTCGACGCCCACCTCAACGCCGCCAAGGTCTACGAGTTCTACAAGAACGAGATCGGCCGCGACGGCGTCGACGGCAAGGGCGGCACGATCTACTCCGTCGTCAACGTCGCCAACAACGGCAAGGACTACGCCAACGCCTTCTGGGACGGCACCAAGATGGTGTACGGCCACATGAACGGCGTACCGCTGTCCGTGGGCCTGGACGTCGTCGGCCACGAGATGACGCACGGCGTCACCGAGCACAGCGCGGGCCTCGTCTACCTCAACCAGTCAGGTGCCCTCAACGAGGCGATCTCCGACTACTTCGGCAACGCCATGGAGACCGCCGACAAGGGCATCGCCATGGACGACCCCACCTCCGGGCTCGTCGGCGAACACCTGTGCAACGGCACCAAGCCGCTGGACGAGTGCGCGCTGCGCGACCTCAATGACGGCCGCAACGCCCAGAAGGACTACGAGCCGATCCCGCTCGACATCGACAACGGCGGGGTCCACTACAACTCCACCATCGTCGGCGGCGCCCTCTGGGACATGCGCAAGTCGATCGACACCGAGCTCGCCGACCGGATCGTCTACCGCGCGGCGCAGAACTACCTCACCCCGCTGTCCGGCTTCACCGAGATGCGCACCGCGATCACGCTGGCCGCCAAGTCCCTGAAGGTCTCCGACGGCGACCAGGCGAAGATCGCCGCCGCCTTCGACGCGCACGGCATCGAGGACGGCTGGGAGCGCAAGGGCGGCACACACGACGGCACCACCCTCGGCGCCGACGTCCTGCCCGCCTACGAGGTGTACGGCGGCGTCGACGAACAGGCCGCTCAGATCAGCGGAGACGTCTACGCCATCGCCCACGGCGACGCCGTCGCCTGGGACCGTGGATCGGCCGCGTTCGGCATCACCGTCGGCCGGTTCAGCAAGCAGGACGGCAAGTCCGACCACGAACTCGCCCAGGACGACGCCTACCTGCTCGACCCCTCGCTCGACAGGGACCGGATCGTCTTCACCCGGGTCGCCGCCGACGGCGTCGGCATCTACGGCGCGGCCGACAAGGGCCAGGGCGAGATCAAGAAGATCGTCGACACCCCCGGCGCCGACGAGACCGAGCCCGTGACCGAGGCCGGAGCCCTGGCCTACATCTCCACCACCGCCGACGGCGAGCAGGACGTCATGCTCCGCGAGGCCGACGGAACCACGGTGAACGTGACGCCCGAGCCCGGCACCCGGGCCGCCCGCCTGGCCATGAGGAACGGCACGATCGCGTGGGCCGGCGGCGCCGACGGAACCTACGGGACGGTCTACGACATCGCCACCGGCAAGAAGCAGGCCAAGCGCATGGCGGGCTTCCTGTTCGGCCAGATCACCGACGTCCAGCTCACCTCGGACCGGATCTTCTGGCGCAACACCCAGGCGTTCGTCTTCCGCAGCGACTCGGTCGAGACGGCGCCGGTCGCAGACCTGACGCAGACCAAGAAGCTGAAGGCGCCGACGTCCATGTACATCGGCCAGTTCTCGGTCACCGACGACTACTTCGCGTACTCGACGACCGACTTCTGGGGCGGCTTCGGCAGCTGGTCCGGCCCCTGGAAGATCAAGGTCGCGCCGACCGCCGACGTCGTGAACGGAACCGCCGCGTACCAGCGCGTCTCCTGCTCCTCCGGTACGCAGATGGCACCCTCCCTCGGTGACGGCCAGCGCGCCGTCTGGGTGGACACCACGGGCGCCGCGTCGGACGTGGTGACCCGCGCGACGTTCGCCGCCACCTGCGAGAGCCAGGTGTCTTGATCACGAGCGTGGTGAACGCCGACTGGTCTTGACCATGGCGAAGACCTCCGGTGCGGTGAAGATGTCCGGGCTTCACCGCGCACGGGGGTCTTCGTGCCGCAGGGCGACGCCCGGCTGATCACGCACGGCGGTCGTGGGAAGCCTGGCGACTTCAATGCATGAACGATGCGACTTGTCGGTGCGCCGTGCTTGCCGAACGCTGGGGCGTAGGGTGAGGCGCCTGCGCCCCGGGGCCCGGGTCGGCCTCTGTCTGCGTTTTCGGGTGGAGAGGAGAAGGAAGCCATGGCGACGTCCTGCCGCGGTCCCGAGGGCCCACCCGTGCACCGGGAGGAGCGTGACGCGGCGCCGCGACCGGCGTCGGCGGCCGGTCCCCAGCCGTCTTCCGGCAGCATCTTCCGCCAGCGGTGGACCGACCTGGTGTTCGTGCACTGGGAGGTGTCGCCTGACGCCGTCGCCGGCCTGTTTCCCCCGGGAACGCGGCCGGATGTGCTCGACGGGAAGACCTACGTGGGCCTCGTCTTCTTCGGCATGAGGGATCTCCGTCTGTCGCGCGGTCCCGTCCTGCCCTTCGCGGGCCGGTTCGAGGAGATCAATGTACGCCTCTACAGCGTCGATGCCGCCGGCCGGCGCGGGGTGGTGTTCCTGAGCCTGGACTGCAACCGTCTGCTTCCCGTCATCGCCGCGAACGGAGTGTTCGGGCTTCCCTACCGCTGGGCGTCCGCCCGCTGCGGCCGCTTCGAAGAGAGGATCCTCTACGCCGTTCGACGCAAGGGCCGGCAGCGTCCTCGCTCCCGCCTCTGGGCTGCGGTCGAGGGCGAGGAGCGCAGCCCGGACGCGCGGGAGAACTTCCTGACCGCCAGATGGGGTCTCCACGCCCGGGCCTGGGGGCGGACGTTCTACTGGCCGCTCTACCACGAGCCATGGCGCTTCAAGGACGCGGCGCTGCTCCTGCTGGAGGACGAACTCGTGCAGGCCGCCACGGGTCTGACGGTAGCCGCGTCCTCACCGGCGAGCCTGCTGTACTCGCAAGGCCTGTCTGTACGCTTCGGCCGCCCGTTCCGGATCTGTTAGGCGACCGCGAGTCTGTGCTCCTCCAGGTTCCACACCTCGTGGCCCCGCAAGAGCTGAGCCCGGGCCGGTACACCGATCGATGTCGACGTCGCCGCACGCGATGCGTTCTCCGCCGGTCGTCGCCGCGACCCGGCGGAGTACCGCATCCCAGGCGATCGCCGTCCGCTGCTGAGCACTGCGCGGTGCCGGGATCCTTCTTGCAGTGCGGCAGGTGCCTGCAAACACCGGCACCTCATATGCCTGGCGGGGAGCGGGCGCCCTCAGGGGGACGCCGCGGTACGTGCCGATCAGTCGGTGTGGTCTTTGGAATACGTCCCGCACCTGGTTCGGCCCCGCCTGATGCCGGTCAAGGTCACCATGGCTTCGATCCCGCACGCACAGCGGCAGCGCCACCGGTCGGTGGTCTTGCCGGGGTAGGTCTCCAGGGGCTCGAACCCGGCTCGGCGGACCTCGGCAGCAGCCTTCGCCGGATCGGTCCGGCCGCCGGCCCGACTTCCCTCCAGGCACCCGACTTCACTTGCCAGAAGAGCTCAAGCGCCTCGGAGAAGTAGCTGCAACAAAGGGTCTTCGTCCGCTGGTGGTGCAGCCGATGAACCCGCGCTGACCAGCGAGATCGGCCCCGGCTCGGCGGCGGGTCAGATCCAGCCGCGGCGTGCCGCGACGACACCGGCCTGGAAGCGGTTCACCGCGCCCAGAAGGTCGTGGAGGCGGCTCATGCGCCGGCGCATGGTGCGGACCGACCAGCCGAGCTGGCGGGCTATGGCCTCGTCCTTGAGGCCGCTGACCAGCAGGGTGAGCACCAGACGGTCCTCCTCGCCGAGCGGGTCCTGGGCGGGGGCGTCGAGCGGCAGGGCCTGTTTCCAGCACAGTTCCCAGTAGTCGGTGAGGGCGTCCAGCAGCGTGGAGGGGCGGATGACCGCAGCGCGCACGCCATCGAGGTCCAGGGAGAGGGGCATCAGCGCCAGTCGGCGGTCCGCGATGGCCAGTTTGATCCGCAGGCCCGGCATCACCCGGGCCTGCTCGCCACGGCTCACGAGTCCCCGAATGTCCTCGAGCACCCCCGGCCACTCCAGCGCCTCGGGGGCGTAGACCGCGCGGTAGCGCACCCCGCGCCCCAGCGCGTTGCTCTCCACCGGGTTGGACGTGGTCAGCGCGTACGGCGGCCGATCCAGTGTCATGACGTCCTCGCGCGCCTCCTGTTGGAGGCGGACGAACCAGCGGCCGAGCGCCTCGCGGCCGGTGGTGATCTCCACCTCGTCCTCCCCGGCGGTGCCGGCCTGGGCCGCCGCGAACAGGCGGGACAGCTCGCTCGCCGCCGAACGGACCCGGTCCAACTCCGCGGTCCTGGCTCGTACCAGTGACTCGACCGCGGCTCCCGGCTCGATCGCCGCGTACCGGCGTCGGACGCCCGCGAGCCGCCCGACCAGGCCGTGGTCGTGCAGTCGGTCCAGCGCCCTGGCGACGCGGAGAGGGGAGCAGCCGAGGTCGGCGGCGAGCTCGGCCGGGGCCGCCGTACGCCGGGTCAACACAGCCCGGTAGACGCTCTCGTCGAACGGATCGATGCCTGCCGCGGTGAGCTCGTTCGTCATGTGCGGATCCTGGCCCACTTGTGCCAAGTGCAGCAATGGGCCGCCAAGATCCGTTGTACGGAGCGTGACTTCGGCGCTAGGACTTCTGCCCATGGCCAAGAACCCACGAAGAAGCCGACGCCTGGCGGCGGCCACGGTCACCACCGTCGCGCTGGCCGGGACGCTCACCGCGACACCCGGCACCGCGACCGCGAAGTCACCCGACCCGAACCAGCGGGTCATCGTCGAGCTGTCCGGAGACGCAGCCGTGGCAGCCGCCCCAGGCGGCTCGCTCACCTCCCTGACCGCCGGAACCGCCTCCGCCGTCGGCGACGCCCGACGGGCCCTGGCGGCACGGCAGGACGCCTTCGTCAGGACGGTGGGGAAAGCCGGACTGCACCCCGCCTCGCCTCGCAGACTCGGCCTGCTCGTCAACGCCGTGGCGATGACGGTGCCCGCCTCCGAGACGGCGCGGCTGGCCGCGTTGCCGGGCGTCGTCGCCGTCCGACCCGACACCCGGATACAGGTGCGCACGGACATCAGCGTTCCGCTGACCGGTGCGCCCGAGGTCTGGAAGCGCGAGGACCCGGCCGGTGTGAAGGCCACCGGCAAGGGCACCGTGGTGGCGGTCCTGGACAGTGGTGTGGACTACGACCACCCCGACCTGGGCGGCGGCTTCGGCAAGGGGCACAAGGTCGTCGGCGGCTTCGACTTCGCCAACGGCGACGACGACCCGATGGACGACAACGGTCACGGCACCCACGTCGCGGGCATCATCGCGGGCAAGGCGGTCAGGAAGGGAGGCGTCACCGGCATGGCGCCCGACGCGCGCCTGCTGGCCTACAAGGTCATCGGCGCCGACGGCAGCGGCTACACCTCCGACATCATCGCCGGCATCGAGGCGGCGGCCGACCCGGCCAACCCCCAGCGGGCCGACGTCATCAACATGAGCCTCGGCGGCCCCGGTGACGGCACCGATCCGCTGGGCCGCGCGGCGACCGCCGCCGTGCGGGCCGGAGTGGTCGTCGTCGCCGCGGCCGGCAACGAGGGTCCCGGCAGCGGCACCGTCAACACTCCGGCGTCGGCCGACGGCGTCATCGCGGTCGGCGCCTCCACCAGCGGGCTGCGGATACCCAGCGCGTACCTGGCGGGCAAGGAGCCCGAGCTGATCCAGACGTACCGGGGCGTCCTGTCCGCGAACCCGCCTCGGGAACCGGTCACCGCGCCGCTCGTGGACGTCGGCGCGGGCACGGTCGAGGACTGGAAGCGGGTCGGTGACGTACGGGGCAAGATCCTGCGGGCCGACATCCTCGTCGCGCCCAGTACGGATGTCCTGAGCCAGAACGACATCGACTGGGCGCGCGAAGCCGAGAAACGTGGCGCGCTCGCGGTGCTCGGCGGCCTTCCGGCCGGGGGCGGACCCGTGCTCGCCGCCACACCGGGAACGGTCGGCGCCACGACCACCCCCGCCCGCCCCGACCTCACCCGGACCGCCGCCTCCGGCGACTCGCTGCGCATGGACCGCCTGGTCGTCATGGGCATCGACACGACCCAGTACGCCCAGCTGAGCCGCGAACTGGCCGCTGGGAAGGTGTCCGTCACCCTGCGCGGCACCGACTCCACCGACGAGATCGCCTCTTTCTCGTCGCGCGGACCCGGCACCGGCTTCGGCCTCAAGCCCGACCTGGTCGCACCCGGCGTGGAGATCCGCTCCACCATCCCCACCTCGATGTACGCACCCGGTGTCTACCGTATGTCGGGCACCTCGATGGCGAGCCCGCATGTCGCCGGAGCCGCCGCCCTGCTGCGCCAACTGCGCCCGGACCAGGACCCCGACGAGATCAGGTCCGCCCTGGTCGGCACCGCGAAGCAGCTCGCCGGCACCGGCCCCACCGCCCAGGGCAACGGACGGCTCGACGTGGCCGCCGCAGCGTCGGCCACCCTCAGCGCCTCCCCGACGACCGTGTCGTTCGGCCTCGCCGACCTGGCGGACAGGACCGTCGGCGGCACCGCGCAGGTACGCCTGGCCAACCCCGGCAGGACACCGCTGACCGTCACCCTCAGCAGTACCGGGCCCACCGCCGTGTCTCCGCCGCGTGTGACCGTCCCCGCCGGGGGGTCGGCAACCGTCGACGTCACCCTGCGTGCAGACCGCCCGACCACCGACACGGAGATCAGCGGCCGGATCACGGCCACCCCCGTGCGAGGCCCGGCCCTCCGGGTGCCGTACCTGCTCGTCGTCCGGCACCTGGTCGTCCAGGCGTCCCCCGATCCGAGCGACGGCCGCTCCACCGTGCACATCGCCGCCCCGGCCGCCCTGAACGCGCCGCCGGAGATCAGGGTCACGCCGCCGCACGGCAAGGCCTTCACCCTGCCCACCACCATGAACGGCGCCGGGTACTACCAGGCCGACGTGACCGGGAAGGCGGCCGGCGCCTACCGGTTGGCCGTGCGGGCGACGACCACCGACGGCCGGCGGATCACCGGAACCGGTGCCTTCGAGGTCACCCCCGCCGACAGCCGCGGCAACCGCTGGGAGCCCATCGGCCCCAACAGCGAGGCCGGTCACGTCGCGCTTTCGCCCGCCCGGCCCCAACAGGCCGTCGTAACCCAGTTCCGGAAGGCCGCCCCCTGGCTGACCACCGACGGCGGCGCCCACTGGCGCCAGGTGGGCAGGCTGCCGATCGCCGACGGCAACGGCACCGGGGCGGTCGTGGTCGACGCCCGTCGCCCCGATCGCTGGTGGTACGCCGTGAACACGGCCGCCGACCCCACCCGCCGGGGCACGATCCTGCGTACCGACGACAACGGCCGAACCTGGCGCAAGCTCGACGTGCCCGACGCGCACATCGACGAGTTCGTCGCGGACGAGCAGACCCGTACCCTCGCCGCGATCGTCGACGACACAGTGCTGGTCAGCACGGACGCGGGCGACAGCTGGGCGACGTACCCCACCGGCGTGACCGGTGACGTCCGCGACGCGACCCTCGTCGGCGACACCCTCTACCTGGCGACCTTCGACGGCGTCTGGCGGATCGACGGCGTCGGCAAGGGCGACCCCGGTACGGCGCACCTCCTTCTCGACGAGCCCGTGAACACCGTCCGCGGCATGGCGGCCGACTCCACCGTGCTGGCGGCCTACGTCCCCGGTACGGGCGTCCGCGGCTCCTACGACAAGGGCCGCACCTGGTCCACCCTGCTGCCCCTGGCGGAGGGCGGCAACGGGCTGTCCGCCTCCGGCGGCGACCTGTACCTGCGCGCGCTGTTCGGCGCCGGGCAGGTGAGCCACGACCACGGCAGGACCTGGAAGCCGGTGCCCGCCCCCTCGAAGGCCGCCATCGCGATGGACTACGACCGCTGGGCCGACGGCTCGGTGACCGTCTCCAGCGAACAGGACGGCCTGTACCGCGGCTCCGCCGACGGCACCGGATACCGGAGGATCGGCGTCCAGGGCCTGACCGCCTTCGCCCTCGCGGCCAGCGGCGACCAGCTGCTCGCCGGAACGGTGAGCGGCACCTACCGCACCGCCATCCCTGTCGCCGGCCCCGAGTGGGGCCAGTCCGGGGCGGAGGGCAGGACCGGTCGCCTCACCTCGCACATCGCCGTCTCGCCCGAGGACACCAAGGTGGTGTGGCAGGTCCGGCGCACCGCGACCGGCCTCTTCGAGGTCTCCCGCAGCGGTGACGCCGGCCGGACCTGGCAGGTGAAGGGCACGTCGTCGGAGATACCGACCTCGATCCTGGTCCACCCGGCCGACCCGGACCGGGTGGCGATCAGCTTCAGGAGCATTTTCGGCGACGGGCTGTTCGCGACGTCCGACGGCGGCAGGACGTGGAAGAACCTCTTCCACGAGAGGTCCTTCGATGCCATGGCCGGTGACCCGCGCGATCCGCGGCGCCTCTGGCTCGGCAACGCTTCGGGCCTCTACCGCTCGGACGACGGCGGCGTCACCAAGACCAAGGTCGCCGAGGGCCCCGTCTCCGCGATCGTGATGGATGGCAGACGCCTGGTCGTTGGCGGATCGTCCGTCCGGGTCAGCACCGATGACGGCAGGACCTTCCGCACCGCCGACACCGGCCCGCTCGCGGTCCACGTCTCGGACCTGCTGCGGGTGGACGGAGCGCTCTACGCGGCCACCGCCGGCTCCCGGGAGTCCGGACTCGTCCAGGGCGGCCGGGGAGTACTGCGCAGCACCGACAGCGGCCTCACCTGGGAGAACATCTCAAGCGGCCTGCAGAACACCGACACCACGAGGCTGGCCGCCGCCCCCGACGGCCGCACGCTCTACGTCGGCACGGTCGACGGCGGGGTGCACCGCCTGAAACTACGCCGCTGACCCACCGCGCGCATGACGCGTGTGACCGCATGACCGGCGCGAGCGTCGACCCTGCCCTGAACTCCCGGGTCCGGTCGACGCTCGCGCGCGTGGCCGAGCGGGAGAATCCCCCGCAGGCCCCTCTTCATGACGGCAGCGTGTACCAGGTTCACGTCAGGCGTGGCCAAGCGGCCGTATGACCTCCGCCATGCCGGCATCTCCTTCTGGCTGTACTCCCCCTCAGACGGACCGGACTTGGACCGGAAAGAGACCGGAAGAGCTGGTCCGGAGTGGGATGGCAGTGGGAAGAACCGGGAGTTGCATCGCATCGCCTATCTCGTGCTGGCCGACGCGGCCGATGGGCGCCTGCCTGGGGAAAAGTCCAGTTCAGGCGCCCTTTCGTGTGCCCCTAGAAGAAGCCGAGCTTTTTCGGCGAGTAGGACACGAGAAGATTCTTGGTGTACTGGTGGTACACACCTCGCGCAGCCGCTGACCAGCGGAAACGGACACAATCCGGGCAACCTGCAGGCGGCTGGTCCGCGTATGGCCCGGATCTTGGTCGGCACGGAGTGGACCTCTGACTGCCGGCCCGTGGCGGCGGAGAGTTGGCATACAAGCGAGGGGTGGGCCGACAGGTCGCCACGGAGCATGCCTCGTAGTCGCTGCCGACGGCCTGGGAGGTCCTTTGACGCGCATGGTCAGGAGCGGTAGACCAGTTCAAGGGTGACGACTGCGATGAGGTGCCACGCGTCGGCGGCGAGCAGCCACATGTTGTCGAGGACCAGCCCGAGGGCGCTCGTGAGGGACGCGCCGACGAAGAGCGCGACCGAGCAGCGGCGCACGCGGTGGTCGGGAGGCAGGCGTCCGTCGTGTCGGCTCATGGGGCGCACTGGAGGACCGCGGTCGGGTAGGTCGACCGTTGCCCGGGAAGCCTTCCCGCCCTCTGACACCCCCCGGGCCGTCGAGCGGTCGCCGCCCCCCGCCGCCCCAGACGCAAACCCTCTGCGCACGGCCCGGGCCGCACACTCGCCGTCAATGGTGGGCTGTGCCGGTCATCGTGCCCGCTGTTCGGGGGATCTGCGGGGCCATCCGGCGACTCTCCACCCCCGCGCGGGCATCCGTGGGGGAAACGAAGGAGAGACCCGATGCCGCTTTATCTGTCGAGGTTCAGCTACACGCCGGAGACCTGGGCGAGGCTGATCGGGCACCCTGAGGACCGCGCCGAGGCCGCCCGGT
Source organism: Streptomyces sp. NPDC004266 (assembly GCF_042874095.1). Classification (NCBI taxonomy): domain Bacteria; kingdom Bacillati; phylum Actinomycetota; class Actinomycetes; order Kitasatosporales; family Streptomycetaceae; genus Streptomyces; species Streptomyces sp. NPDC004266. Next base: position 43,642 of record NZ_JBIAMM010000008.1, on the reverse strand, counting down.
CGTACATCGAGTCCGTCGGTGGGAAGCTCCACGGCTTCTGGTACGCCTTCGGCACGCATGACGGCTACAACCTGTGGGAAGCTCCGGACAACGTCTCCATGGCTGCGGTCGCGCTGGCGATCAGTGGAGGTGGCGCACTCAGCTCTTTCGAGACGACCGTTCTCCTGACCGTCGATGACACCCTGGATGCCCTGCGCAGAGCGGGACACGTCCGGTACCGGCCTCCCGGCACGGAGCAGTGAGCCGCAATGGCCTCCGTTCGGGTCCTCTACGCGTCCGAACATCACTCCACGCAGGAGATCGCCGACCGGATCGGTGAGCGGTTGCGCCTGAGCGGGCACCATGTGGAGACCCAGGCGCTGCGCGCGTCCTCCGAGGGACAGGGGCCCTTGCCGGGCGACGCGCTCGTGCTGGGCAGCGCGGTCCATGACGGCGCCTGGCTGCCGGCGGCAGAAGGCTTCGTCAGGGACAACGCCGATCGCTTGGGCGATCGACCGACGTGGATGTTCAGCGTCGGCATGACCGCCGCCTTGCCCGGGCCGCTGCGCCGGCTTGCCGAACGCATGGTGCAGCCGCGTATTGCTGCTCTCGTCGAGGTCGTCCGTCCTCGGGACCATGGGCGCTTCTCGGGCGTGATCCGGCGCGAGCACCTCGACCGGAAGGGTGCCTTGCTGTTCCGGTTGCTTGGTTGCCGCTACGGGGACCACCGGGACTGGGCGGCGATCGACGCCTGGGCGGACGGCATCGCCCGGGAGCTCGACATGTGGCGAGGAGGCCGTGCGCGGGGAAGCGGAACGCGTGACGACGACGCCTGACCACCGGGGTCGGTCGGACGAGCCGTCCTGGGGTGCTCGTCATTCGGTGACGCGGACCGCGAGGGCCGGGCGGATGGCGGCCGCGCGACGGGCCGGCCCGATCGTGGCCAGGAGCGACGCGGCGAAGGTCGCTGCGGCCAGGCCGAAGATGCTCGTCCATTCGACCGGGAACCCGCCTTCGAGGCCCTCGAACGCGGCGCTGTTGCTGTACATCAGCCAGGTGGTGAGGACGCCGAGGAGGGATCCTAGGACGATTCCCTCCAGGGCGATGAAGGTGCTCTCCCCGAGGAAGGACCGCTGGACGGTCCGTGCCCGGAAGCCGAGGGCCCGCAGGATGCCGATGGTGCGGCGGCGTTCGCGTACGGCACGCACCATGACGACGCCGAGGCCGGTGATGCCGACGCCGAGGCCCAGGGCGAGGAAGCCCTGCATGAGGCGGAAGAAGGCGGTGCTGGAGTCGAACTGCCGGCGGATGTCAGACTCGATGGGTGTGGCGACCAGGCTGGACGACAGCTGCTCGCCCTGGAGCCGGGTCGCCAACGCGTCGGGGGAGGTTCCGGGGCTGGTGCTCACCAGTGCGGAGGCGTTCTGTGCCTGGGTGCCGAAGAGCTGACGCGTCGCCTGCTCGCTGAGCACCACGGGGTACGTGGTCGAACTGGCCCCCGTACCCGGGTAGAAGACCAAGCCGTTGCTGAGCACACCGGCGATGACCTTCTGTTCGCTGCGACCGGTCCGGGGATCCGTCAGGGTGAGGGTGTCCCCTGGGTCGTAGTAGTCGCCCGCCGGGCCGCCGGTGCTGCCGAAGAAGTTGTCGAGAACGACGTAGCGGGGGTCGGAGGCGAGGGCCCGCCATACCGCGGGGTCGTTCTCCAGGCCGGGCAGCCGCTCCCGGAACGTGATGCCCGTGATCGCGCCGTCGGGCACCCCGACGGCCGCGATGTCGAGGGGCTGGGTGCTGCGGTGCCCCGGGTCGGTGGCCCTGCCGGTGGCGTTGACCAGCGGTGTCACCGCGGAGATCCCGGCAGCCGAGGGGCCGGCCCGCAGCTCGGCGGCGAGTCGTTCGCCGGCGACCTGCGGGTTGTAGTCCAGCCGCAGGGAGTATCCGGCGGTGGCGTCGGCGACGACGCCGTCGACGCCGGCGCGGAGGATGCCCGAGATCTCCGTCAGGAGGACGAGGACGAACACGATCAAGGTGTACATCACCAGCGTCGCGCCGGTCCTGAACCGCTTGGCCAAGGGGTAGGCGACCGCGAGCCGTGCCGCGAGACCGCCTTCCGTCGGGCGTTGGAGGAGTCGCCGTACGGGGCGGAGCAGCGTCTTCTGGTTGTCGCTGACGAGCACCACGGCGGAGAAGGCGGCCAGGGCTCCCTGGATGACGTACACGGACATGGAGGGCGTGTCGAAGATCCGGGGGCGGATGACGGGTGCCAGGAGCGTCCAGGCGAGTACGGCTCCGGCGACCAGGGTGGTGACCGTGTGACGGGGGAGGACGCGCAGCAGCGCTGGAGTGGCGAAGGCGAGGGCGAGCGCCGGCATGAGGTACGTCGCGTCGGGCTGGCTGCGCGCCACGGCCGGGACGGCCACGAACGCGCACAGGACGGCCAGGGCGGTGGAGACCGCGAGCAGGCGGCGGCGTGGGCCCTGCCCGGGTGTGGCGGGGAGGTCGCGGATCGCGGCGATGATGTTGAACCTGCTGATGCGCACGCTGGTCGCGAGGATCGCGGCGAAGGCGATGAGCAGGCCCATGGCAAGTCCGTTGAGGACGCTGGTGGGTGTGAGGGCGAACGCGATGCGGATGCTGCTTCCGCCGACCGACCAGCCCTGGAAGATCTGCGCCGCCACCACGGCGACGCCCCAGCCGACGGCGACCCCGATGGCCACGCCCGGCAGGGCGGAGAGCAGGGCGTACGTCGACCCTTCGAGGGTGAAGGACCCGACCAGCCGCGAGCGCTTCATCCCGACGGCCCGCACCATGCCCATCTGGGACTTCCGCTCCTCGCCGAGCATCACGAAGATGTTCACCAGGAGCAGGGCGCCCGCGATGATGCTGAAGCTGCCGATCATGAGGAACAGGGCTCCGAGGGAGTCTCCGGCCTGCTTGGCGTCCCGCAGGACGGTGTGCTTCGGGGTGTCGATCGCGGTCTGCCCGGCGAGCGGGCCCAGAGCCTGCCGGATGTCGGCGGTCACCCGGTCCGTCAGGGCTTCGCCGCTTTCGACGCCGCCGCGGTTGGACACGAAGGTGACCGAGCGCGGCTCCGCACCGGCGGCCCGGGCGGCGGAGTCCAGGGTCTCCGGTGGCAGGAACACGTCGCGGTTCAGCCTGCCGCCCAGGCCCACACCGGCGAGGCCCTGCTCCGGCACCACACGCTCGACCCGGTACGTCCGCGGTGCCCCGAACAGGTACACCGTGACCGGATCCCCGGCTCCCACGCTCAGGGACCGGGCCAGCGGCTCGTTGACCACGACCTGCCCGGGCTTCGGGTCAGGCCCGCCGAGACCGGAGTCGCCTCCCGCCGCGCCGAAGCGCGACGCCTTGGCGAAGTCCATCTGCCAGGCCAGGACGCGCGGCTCGGCGACCGTGCGGTCGTCGGCGGTGCTGACGGCCGATGCCTGGGTCGCCCGGGCGTTCAGGACTCCGTCGACGTCGGGATTTCCCGCCAGGCCGGACAGTCGTTCGGTGACGGCGCGGCCAGTCGGCCCCGGAGGGGCGACCACGCGTTCGTCCACCGGTCCCAGGGTGCGGTACGCCTCCTGTCGTACGGAGAAGTTCAAGGTGTCGCCGACGACCAAGGCCCCGATGACGATGGCCGTGCCGAGCATCGATCCGCCGATCACCAGTGCCGCCTCGGTGCGTCGGCGGGCGACCTGCCGGAAGGCCAGCCGCCGTGACACCGGTTGCCGGACCGCGACCAGCACCAGGGCCGCGAGGGCGAGGGCCAGGGCGGTGAGCAGCGGGATGAGGAGGTTCGGGTACATGGTCAGCCCATGGGGAGGTCGCGGATCGCAGCCGGGGCGATGACGGGCCGGCGGACGTCGTCGACCAGCTGCCCGTCGCGCATCCGGATCAGTCGGGGGACACGCGCGCCGATGGCGCTGTCGTGGGTGACCAGGACGATCGTCTGACCCTCGTCCCGGTTGAGCTCGCACAGCAGGTCCATGACCTGGTCGGCCATCGCGCTGTCGAGGTTGCCGGTGGGTTCGTCCGCCCACACGATGGCCGGGCGTCCGGCCAGCGCGCGGGCGATGGTAACCCGCTGCTGTTCGCCGCCGGACATCTCGCTCGGCCGGTGCTCGACGCGGTGGCCCAGGCCCACCCGGTCGAGCATGGCCAGCGCCCTGCGACGTGCCTCACGCGGCCGGGTGCCCACGAGCAGCAGGGGCAGTTCGACGTTCTCCACCGCGGAGAAGACGGGGATGAGGTTGAACGCCTGGAAGACGAAGCCCATGGTGTGGGCCCGGTGCTCCGTGCGCGCCGCGTCCGTCATCGCGAACAGGTCGTGGCCGTCCACCTCCACCCGGCCGCCGTCGATGTCGTCGAGCCCCGACAGACAGTTCAACAGCGTGGTCTTCCCGGAACCGGACGGTCCCATGACTCCCACCATCTCGCCGTGGCGCACGAGGAGGTCCAGGTCGAGCAGGGCGGTGACCTCGACGGAGCCCGTCCGGTAGATCTTGCTGACGCCGGTGGCGACGAGGAGTGCCCGGTCGGTGTTCATGCTCTCCATACCACCCTCCGAAGGAATGGGGGGCTACGGCCACCCAGGCCCCGAAGAGGGGCCGAAGGGCCCAATCGACGTTGCCGCGATCAGGCGTCCGCGGTCGCCCGGGCGCGTCGCCGGACCGCGGTGGCGGCCAAGGTGCCCGCGGCCGTCGCGGTGAGCGCGAGGAGGACAAACCCCCATGTGTAGTCGTGCGCGACGCTGTCGACCGCTCCCATCACGAGGGGCGGGAAGAAGCCTCCGAGACCGCCCGCCGCACCGACCACTCCGGTCACCGAGCCGACCCGCTCGGCCGGTACCAGCCGTGCGACGAGGGCGAAGACCGCCCCGGACCCGGCGCCCAGGCCTGCGGCCATGCCGAAGAAGGCCGCCGTTCCCACGGGGGCCAGGTCCGCTTCGAACGCCGCGACCAGGGCGCACACCGAAACGATCCCGTAGGAAACCGTCAGTACAGGTACGGGACGGATGCGGTCCGACAGCCAGCCGCCCACGGGCCGCATGGCCACGGCGAGGACGACGAAGCCCGCGGTGCGCAGTGCGGCGTCGGAGCGGCCGAGGTCGTAGGCCCGGGTGAGGTAGGTCGGCAGGTAGACGCTGAACGCGACGAAGCCGCCGAAGGAAACGGCGTACAGGAACGCCAGCTGCCAGGTGGCCGGTGTCCGCACGGCCAGGGCGGTGCGCGAGAGCAGCGACCCCGTCGCCGTCGCCCGCCCCGGCCTGTCGCGCAGGAGGAACCAGGCCGCTCCGGCGTACACCGCGAGGCAGCCCGCCACGAGATCGAAGGGGAACGCACGGCCGACGGCATCAGCGAGCTGGACGGTGGTGAAGGCCGACAGGGCCGTACCACCGGTGCCGATGCCGAAGACGCCGAGGGCGACGCCACGCCGTGCGGGCGGGTACCAGGCGTTGACGAACGGTACGCCGACGGCGAAGGCCGTTCCGCCGAGCCCGAGGAGGAAGCCGCCCGCGAGCACCTCGACCAACGAGTCGGCCAGGTGCCCCAGGTACAGCACGGGGAGGATCGTCAGGGCCGCGACGAGGGGGAAGACCCGGCGTGCACCCCAGCGGTCCGTCAGCGCCCCCGCCGGGATCCGGCCGAGCGCGCCGACCACCACGGGCACGGCGACCACCAGGGACTGCTCGAAGGAGCTGAGGTCGAGGTCGTCCCGGAGCCGTGGGCCGAGGGGGGCCAGCAGCGCCCACGCCCAGAAGCAGAGGGCGAACCCGGTGGTGGCGAGGAGCAGCATCTGCCAGGGCCGCGGCGCGTCCGCGACCGGCGGGCTCCCCGTGTTCCGGTCCATGGTGGCCTCCCGGCAGCGATCCGCGTGGACGGCGTGAGCCGTGTTGTTCCCCCACTCTCCGGCCGCCGGGCCCCGGCTCCAAGGGCCGCTCGTTCCGTTCCGTGACCGTCCGGCCCCCGGTCAGGGGCCGGTCGGCCCCTGTGCGGGCGTCCTGGGGCGGCGCACGGTGGGAGTGGCGGAGGGACCCGAGGCGGGGCGTCCTGCTCCTGCCGGCCGCCGCCGGGAGTGTGAGTGGCGATGATGTTCTGGTACGGCGACGGCATGAACGGATGGGGCTGGTTCGCCATGTCGGCCGGCATGGTGCTGTTCTGGGGCCTGCTCATCACCATCGCGGTGATGCTCTTTCGCACACTGGATCGCGCCTCGCATCGACCGCCGGGGTCTCGGCCCGCCATGTCGGCCGAGCAGATCCTGAGCGAGCGACTTGCGCGTGGTGAGATCGACGAGGAGGAGTACCGTCGGCGCCTGACCGCCCTGCGCAGCGCGGAACCGTGAGCCCCATGGCCGGCCGGGATGCGGGCGGGGGAACGGCCGGTCACCCTGGGAGCATGAGGATGTCCGGGGAGCCGGGCCGCCGCTCGGACGCGCTCCGTGAGCTGACGGCTCGGCGCGGAGGGCGCGGCGGGCTGTTGTCGGCCGCGCTGGAGCGTGCCAGATCGGTTACCGCTGAAGGGCCCTCGGAGTGGGCGCCCCAAGTCGCGGAGGCAGTCGGACTCCCGCACGCCGCGGGGCTCGGCCCGGCCACCTTCTTCGCCGATCTCGCCGCCCCGCGCGGCGAGCGGCATGTGCGGGTGTGCACCGCGACGGCGTGCTTCGCGGCGCGGGGTGGCCAGTATGTGGCGGAGGTCGAGCGCGCTCTCGGCGTGCTGGCGGGCACGGTCGACGAGGCGGGTGCCACCTCGCTGCAGACCGTGCACTGCCTCGGCTACTGCTACGCGGGCCCCGCCGCCCTCGACGGCACCCTTCCCCGTACGGGCCCGGACCTGGCCGACCAACTCCGCGGGCGGACCGAACCGCGCGCCCCGGGCATCCCCGCGGCCGACACCACCGGTGCGCCCGTCCTGCTCGCCGGGATCGTGGGAGGGCAGGACGCCTGGGACGTGTGGCGGGCAGCGGTGACTGGGCTGCGGCCCGATGACGTACAGCAGGAGACCGCCGCCTCGGGACTCCGCGGGCGGGGCGGCGCCGGCTTCCCGGTGGCCGACAAGTGGGCCGCGGTGGCGGGGAGGCCGGGCGCGGTCGTCGTCGCCAACGGGGACGAGGGCGACCCGGGCTCGTACGCCGACCGGCTGCTCATGGAGGAGGACCCCGAGCGCGTACTCGCGGGCCTCGCGCTGGCCTGCTTCGCCTGCGGCGCAGGGCGGGGGATCGTCCTGGTGCGATCCGAGTATCCGCAAGCGATGGTTCGGCTGCGCCGGGCGGTGGCACGCGCGACGGAGGCGGGCGACCTGGCTCCTTCCGCCGGGGCAGCCGGTCCGCGGCCGTTCGTCGAGGTCGTCGAGGGAGCGGGTTCCTACGTCTCCGGTGAGGAGACCGCCCTGATCGCCCGCCTCGAAGGCGCTCGCGGCTGTGCGCGTCCCCGGCCCCCGTACCCCACGGACCACGGCCTGTGGGACGCGCCGACGGTGGTCAACAACGTGGAGACGCTGGCAGCCGTGCCCTGGATCGTCGCCCACGGCGGAGCGTCCTACGCCCGACGCGGCGTACCGGACGAGACTGGCACCAAGCTGGTGTGCCTGTCCGAACGCTTCGCCCGCCCTGGGGCCTACGAGGTCGAACTCGGCACTCCCATGGGCGAGATCGTCACCCGGTTCGGCGGCGGTCTCAAGGACGGCCGTGAGCTCGTGGCCCTGCAGATCGGCGGACCCCTCGGCGGCTTCCTCGCCGGGACCGCCCTCGACGTCCCGCTCACCACGGCCGCGCTCACCGCGCACGGCGCCGCCCTCGGCCACGCCGGCCTGGTCGCCTTTGACGCCAGCACCGATCCCTACGAACTCCTGCGACACGTCTGGGAGTTCGCCGCCGACGAGAGCTGCGGAGCCTGTTCGCCCTGCCGGCTCGGCACTCGAGGAGGGCTCGGACTCGCGCAGGGCCGGGGCGGGCCGGGTGAGTCTTACGAGCGGCTGACGCGGCTGATGGGCGAGGCGAGTCTCTGCGCCTTCGGCCGCCGTGTCCCCGCCGCCGTCCGCAGCCTGGCCCGTGCCTACGGGTCGGCCCTGGAAGGATGGGACCGATGACCCGGCTCCAGGTCGACGGCGTTCCGGTCGAACCGCCCTCCGGGGGCACGCTGCTCGACGCGGTACGTGAGGCCGGAGCCGACCTGCCCGCCCTCTGCCACGACGACCGCCTCCGACCGGCCGGCTCCTGCCGGACCTGCCTGGTCCGCGCCGACGGTCGGACCGTCGCCGCATGCGTCACGCCCGCGACACCGGGCCTCACCGTCGACACCGCCGACGAAGGCGTACGGAACCTGCGCCGGGACGCGGTCGCCCTGATCGCCTCGTCGCTCCCACCGCACGCGCTCGCCGATGGCGCACACAGTGAACTGGCAGAGGCGTGCCGGTCCTTGGAGATTCCGGCGAACACGGCGGCCGGTGCTCCTACGCGCGGTCGGGACGAGAGTCACCCGTACGTCCATCTCGACCGGGACCTGTGCATCGCGTGCGGGCGCTGCGTCCGGATGTGCTCCGACGTCCAGGGCACGTTCGCGCTCACCCTCACCGGGCGCGGTGCCGACACGGTCGTCGCCCCGGGAACCGGCGGCGCCTGGGCCGCATCCGACTGCGTGTCCTGCGGCGGCTGCGTCGACACCTGCCCCACGGGGGCGATCACCCAGCCCGGGCCGGGTCAGGGCCTCACCTCACGGCAGGCGCCCGCCGACCGCGTGCGCACCACCTGCGGCTACTGCGGGGTCGGGTGCACCCTCGACGTCGTCGTCCGCGAGGACCGGGTCGCCGCCGTGCTTCCCGCCCGGGACGGGCCCGTCAATCAGGGCCACGCCTGCGTCAAGGGCCGCTTCGCGTACGGATACCTCGGCTCCGCCGAGCGGCTCACCGAGCCCCTGCTCCGTGAGAACGGCGTCCTGCGGCCCGCGAGCTGGGCGGAGGCCGTGGCCCGGATCGCCGACGGCCTGAGCGCCGCGGTACGTGACGGCGGCCCCGACGCGGTCGCCGCGATCTCCTCCGCCCGCGCCACCAACGAGGAGAACTACCTCGTCCAGAAGTTCCTGCGGACCGTCATCGGCACCAACAACGTCGACAACTGCTCCCGCCTCTGCCACGCCCCCTCCGCCGCCGGCCTCACGGCGTCCTTCGGGCGTGCCGGGGGCACCGACCCCTTCGACGACGTCGAGGCCGCCGACTGCCTCCTCGTCGTCGGCGCCAATCCCGTCGAGGCCCACCCCGTCGTCGGCGCCCGCCTCCTCCAGCGCGCACTCGCAGGCGCCACCCTGATCGTGGCCGACTCTCGATCCGTCGGCCTCGCCCGCCACGCCGACCTGCACCTGCGCCCCCGCCCAGGCACCAACGTCGCCCTCTTCCACGGCCTCGCCCACGTCCTCGTCGACGAGGGCATGGCCGACTCGGGCTTCCTCCGCGACCGCGCCACCGGGCTGGCCGAACTCACCGACCTGTTGGCCGAGTACCCGCCCGAGCGGGTCGCCGAGATCACCGGTGTCCCCGCCGACGACATCAGGAGGGCCGCCCGGCTCTACGGCCGCGCCGAGCGGCCGGCGGTCCTGTACGGCCTCGGGGTCACCGAGCACCTGCACGGCACCGACGGTGTGCGGACCCTGGCCAACCTCCCCATCCTGCGCGGCGCCGTCGGAGGCACCGGCCGCGGGTTCGGCATCAGCCCCCTGCGCGGCCAGAACAACGTGCAGGGTGCGTCCGACATGGGCGCCCTGCCCGATCTGCTGCCGGGCTACGGCCGTGTCACCGACCCGGGGGCCGGCGCCCGTGCCGAGGCCGTGTGGGGCCGACCGGTTCCCGAACGGCCGGGCATGCGCATCCCCGAGATGTTCGCGGCGGCTCGGGAGGGCCGGCTGCGGGCGTTGTGGGTCATCGGTGAGGACGTCTGCACGACCGATCCCGACAGCCGGCGGGTCGCTGAGGCCCTCGACACCTGCCCGCTGGTCGTCGTCGACGAGCTCTTCCTCAGCGAGACCGCCCGGCACGCCGATGTCGTCCTGCCCGTGGCCTCCTGGCTGGAGAAGAACGGCACCTTCGTCAACTTCGACCGCCGCTTCCAGCGCGTACGGCCGGCGGTGACTCCGCCCGGCACGGCACGCTCCGACTTCGAGGTCGTGCACGCCGTCGCCGACGCCCTCGGTGCCGACCTGGGCTGCTCCACCCCGGCGGAGGCCCTCGTCGAGTGCGGACGCGTGACGCCTCTCTTCGCCGGCCTCTCGCACGAACGGATCGAACGGGAGGGGGCCGTCCCCTGGCCCTGTCCCGCGCCGGACCAGCCGGGCGAACGCACTCTGTACGCCGACGGTTTCGCCACTCCCGACGGGCGCGCCCACCTGGCGGCGGCTCCCTATCTGCCGCCCGGCGAGGAGCCGGACGAGGACTATCCGCTGGTGCTCGTCACGGGGCGCCGATGGGCCCACTACAACTCCGGGAGCATGACCCGGCGCGGCGGCAACCTTCTTCTGGACGCGCACGACCGCTTGGACCTGCATCCCGAGGACGCCGCACGCCACGGACTGCGGGACGGCGTTCCCGTCACCGTCGAGAGCCGCCACGGACAGGCGCGACTCGTCGCCCGCGTCGGAACGGAACTCGCTCCGGGACAGGTCTTCTGCGCGTTCCATTTCCCGGCCAGCGGCGTCAACTCCCTCACCTCGGAGCACGCCGACACCGTGACCTCGTGTCCGGAGTACAAGGTCACGGCGGTACGGCTGCGGCCGACGGCACCCGAGGGCTGATCGGCACCGAGTTCAGGCGTGGGGCACGAGGGCCACAGGCACTGGGCTGTGGTGCAGCACCGCGTGGGCCACGCTCCCGATGTGTGCGCCCAGAGCCGAATGGCGAGTACGCCGACCCACCACCACGAGCGCGGCGTCCCCGGCAGCCTCGACCAGTTCGAGGCCGGCCGATCCGACCACCACGCGGGCGGCGGCCCCCACGTCCGGGTACTTCGCGCGCCAAGGGTCCAGCAGCTCATCCAGCGAACGCTCGATCTCCGGAGCCACGGCAAGGCGGATGTCCGGGACCATGGCGGGCCCGGGGCCGGCGAACAGCGGAAGCTGCTCCGCGTACACGACATGGACCAGGGAGTCACGCCGGGCGGCTTCCTCGAAGGCGAAACCCAGCACGGCGTCCACGGGCTGTCGCACGTCGGTCCCGACCACGACCGGGCCTCTCGGATCGGTCGCCCCGCTGCCGGCCCGTACCAGCACGACAGGCCGTTCGACCGCGCCGGCGACCGTCAGGCCGACCGAGCCGAGCAGATAGCCGGCCACACTGCCGAGGGCCCGTGAACCGAGAACCAGCAGCTCGCTCTCCTCGGCCGCGGCGACGAGGCCCGGCACGGACCCCGCAGGCAGCAGGCGGGTGGTCGCCGCCAGGCCGGGACGGCGCTCGCGCAGGCGTGCGGCGGTGCGCGACAGCATCTCCTCGGCCCACGTCTCGTCGGACCCTCGTGGCATGAATGACAGCACGCTCTCCGGTACCGGTTCCCTGGCGTACACCAGGTGCACGCCGGTGCCGCGCAGCAGCGCCTCCTCGGCTGCCCATTCCGCGGCGGCCGTCGCTTGTTCTGTGCCGTCCAGGCCGACCACGATGTTCCGGGTCATGACCGCGTACCTCCTCGTGTGGTGTCATCTGTGTCGTACGTGAGACGGGTGGAGGAGACCGAGACCACGCCGTCGACGGTCGCGACCATGCGTTCGATCGCCGGGATCATGCCCCGGAAGCGCAGCCGGCCGGCGAGGTCCACCCGCCCGTCGCGCACCCCGACGGTGAGGGCGGTGGGTTCGAGACGCAGCGTGTCGCGGAGCACGTCCTCGACGATCTCCCGGCGGATGTCGTCGTCCTGGCGGAGGAAGATGCCGAGCAGATCGCGGCGGCTCACGATGCCCACCAGCCTGTCCTCGTCGTCGACGACGACGAGCCGCTTGATGCCCTGGACCTCCATCAGCCGCGCCGTCTCCGCCACGGTCCAGTCCGGGCGGGCGCACACGGCGGGTGCCGACATCAGCTCCTCGGCCCGTGTCCCCTCGGCCTTGGCGCGCTCCCATGCCTCCAGGTTCGGAACGGCCGGCCGATCACCCGGTGCGGCGGCCTGGTCGGCGGTCTTGCGCAGCAGATCCCCCTCCGAAACCACCCCAACTACCCTGCCCCCGCCGTTCAGTACGGGAACGGCGGTCACCCGGTGCTGCGAGAGCGTGCGGGCGACCTCCTTGAACGAGGCGTCGCCGCGGACACTCACCACTTCGCGTGTCATCAGCTCGCCGATCCTGCGGTGACGCATCACCCTCTCCTTTCTTGTGCGGGCGTACGTTCCTCGCCCACCAGGCGAGCGGCGCAGCCGTCCCAGGTGTCGAGGGCCGGATAGTCGTCCTCGGTGAGTTCCGTCCCGCTGAGCTCGGCGAGCGCCTCGACGAACTCGAGGAAGTCCAGCGAATCCATCTCGAACGTGTCCCGCAGAGACACGCGGGGATCGAGCCCCGTGAACTCGGCGCCGGGGACGACACGCTGCACGGCTTGCCGGACGAACTCCTTGGCCTGGTAGTGGTTCACAGTTCCTCCGGTTGTTGCAGGAGCCGGTCCATGGCGGTCAGGAAACGCGCGCCGGTGGCACCGTCGGCGGCTCGGTGATCGGCGGACAGCGTCGCCGTCAGCACGGGGTGCACTCCCAACAGGCCGTTCACGGCCACCGGCCGCTCGACGATTCTGCCGAGGCCGATGAGCGCGACCTGCGGCGGGTAGACGACGCCGAACACCGCTTCGACGCCCTGGTCGCCGAGGTTCGTGACGGTGAGACTGGGATCGGCGGTCTGCGACGCGCGGAGCCGACCGCCCCGTGCCCGTGCCACCAGATCCTTGACCGCGGCCATCACCTCGGCCACGGAGAGCGTGTCGGCGTGTGCGAGGGCCGGGGCGACAAGGCCACCGCCCCGCAGGGAAACGGCGACGCCCAGCCGTACCTCCTCCGCCGGGACGAAGCCGTCGTCGCCCCAGTGCCCGTTGAGCTCGGGCACCTTGCGCGCAGCCATCGCTACGGCCTTGAAGGTGAGTGCGGCGGGCACCAGACGGGCGGACAGAGGCAGTTCGCGGTTGCGCGCGTGCATCCACTCCAGTGCCGCTGCCATGTCCACGGTCGTGGAGAGGTAGAAGTGCGGGATCTCCCGCTTGGACCGGCTCATGAGCCGGGCGGTGGCCGCCCGTGCCGCATCCGGGACGGCCGGCCGCGGTGCGCCCTCGGCGGCTGCGGCGGAACGGACATCCTCGGCACGGACGGTGCCGCCCCGCCCCGTGCCGGTCACCTCGGCGAGGTCGACGCCGAGTTCCGTGGCCAGCCGCCGCGCGAGCGGTGAGGATTTCACGCGCACTGGAGCTGGACGCTTCCCCGTCGAGTCGTCGCTGCGCGCCGGCTTCGCCGGCCGTGGCGTCGGCGCGGTCTTGTCGCGCTCTGGTGCCGGCGCAGATCCCGGCTTCGGTTCCGCGTGTTCCACGTCCGTGCGTGTGATCTTGCCTCCCGGGCCCGAACCATGGACGGCGGCGAGGTCGACGTGCCGGTCCTCGGCGAGTCGGCGGACCAGGGGTGTCGACGGCGGCGGGCCTTCGACGGGCTGTCTTCGGGCGGTGGGCTGCCTTTCGGTGGGCCGGCTCCCGGCGGTCGTGCCGATACGTGCCAGCGGGGTGCCCACCGGCACGGTGGTGCCCTCGTCGACGAGGAGGGCCTCGACCGTGCCGCTGTCGAAACACTCCACCTCGATCGCGGACTTGGCGGTCTCGACCACGGCGATGACGTCGCCCCGCGTCACCGGGTCACCCGGGTGCACCAGCCACTGGGAAAGCAGGCCCTCGTCCATGTCGGCGCCGAGCGACGGCATCGTGAACTCGGCCATCTCAGCTCACCACCCGGCGCGCCGCCGCCACGATTCCGGCCGGCTGGGGGAGCGCCGCCTCCTCCAGCCGGCGGGCGTACGGAATGGGGACCTCCGCGCTGCAGACCCGTTCGACGGGCGCGTCGAGGTCGAAGAACGCCTGTTCACAGATACGCGACTCGACCTCGGCCGACAGACTGCCGCTGCGCCAGCCCTCGTCCACCACGACGGCCCGGTGGGTCCGCCGGACCGAGCCGACGATCGTGGCGTCGTCCAGGGGCCGCAGCGTCCGCAGGTCGACGACCTCCGCGCTGATCCCCTCCCCGGCCATCGCCTCCGCGGCTTCGAGGGCTTTGGCCACACAGCCGCCGTACGCGACGACCGTGACGTCGGTGCCCTCGCGGCGGACGGCCGCGCGGTCCAGGTCGACGTCATGGACCGCCGGATCGAGCATGCCGGCCGCGTTGTAGAGGCTGCCGTGTTCGAAGAGCAGGACCGGGTCGGGGTCGGCGAGCGCAGCTGCCAGCACATGGCGGGCGTCGTCGACCGTGGCCGGCGCCAGGACCCGGAGCCCGGGGATGTGCGCGTACCAGCCTTCGAGGCTGTGGGAGTGCTGGGCGGCCAGCTGTCGTCCCGCGCCGGTCGTCATGCGGATCACCAGTGGCACTCCGAGCTGTCCGCCGGACATGTGGCGCAAGGTGGCGGCGTTGTTGAGGATCTGGTCAAGGGCCAGCAGGCTGAAATTGACTGTCATGATCTCGACGACGGGCCTCATCCCGGCCAGGGCGGCGCCGATGCCGGCTCCGACGAACGCGGACTCCGACAGAGGTGTGTCCCGGACGCGATCCGGTCCGAACTCCTCCAGGAGGCCGAGGCTCACGCCGAAGCACCCGCCGTAGCGGCCCACGTCCTCGCCCATCAGGAAGACCCGGTCGTCCGTGGTCAGCGCCTCGCGCAGGCTCTCCCGCAGGGCCTCCCTGTAGGTGGTGGTGCCGTCGTCGGGGTGCGCCCGCGGCCGCGTACGCGTGCTCATGACGGAGCCTCCTCGTGTCGACCGGTGACGTGGAGCAGCAGGTCTTCGGCCGGCTCCTCGGGAGCCTGTTCGGCCGTCAGGACGGCTCGGTCGATCTCCTCCGTGACCTCGTGGTTCAGAGCCTCCAGCGCGGCGGCATCGAGGAGACCGGACGCGGTCATACGGTCGGCGAGGCCCGTGACAGGGTCGTGCCGTTTCCACTCCTCGATCTCGTCCTTCGGTCGGTACCGATCCGGGTCGTACATCGAGTGTGCTCGGAAGCGATACGTCCGCATCTCCAGGAAATGCGGTCCGTTGCCGGCGCGCATGGACTCGACAGCCCCGCGCGCCGCTTTCTCCACGGCGTGTACGTCCATGCCGTCCACGGCCCAGGCCGCCATGCCGTACGACGCGGCCCGCAGGGAGAGGTCCGTCTGGGCGTGTTCGCGCGCGAGGGCCGTCCCCATCGCGTACAGGTTGTTCTCACAGACGAAGAGCACGGGCAGTTCCCAGAGGGCCGCCAGGTTGGCGGTCTCGTGGAACTCGCCCTCGGCGAAGGCCCCGTCACCGAAGAAGCAACAGGTCACCCGGGACTCGTCGCGCATCCGGCCGGCGAGGGCAAGACCGGCCGCGAGGGGCAGTCCGCCGCCGACGATCGCGTTGCCGCCGTAGAAGCGGCGGCCGGCGTCGAAGAGGTGCATGGAGCCGCCGCGGCCGTGGCTGCACCCGGTGGTCTTCCCGTGCATCTCCGCCATCACGGCCTCGGGCGGTACCCCACGGGCCAGCGCGTGGCCGTGTTCGCGGTACGTGGAAACCACCGCGTCCCGCTCGTCGAGCGCCTGGTGGACGCCGACCGCCACCGCCTCCTCGCCGATGTACAGGTGGACGAAGCCTCGTATCGCCGCCGCGCTGTACAGCTCGACGCACCGTTCCTCGAACCGCCGGATGAGCAGCATCTGCCGCAGGAGGTCCAGGTCGTGGGCCGCCGTAGGAGTGGGGGAGGGCATCGCGGCACCACGAGTGCGACGGGGGCGCTTCGTCTGCGACGTCCCGGCGGACGTGCCGCCGTGTGCGGTGGCCATCACGGCTCCTTCCCGGACGTGTCGGCCGTCCCGGCCGGTTCGGGTGTCTCCAGCGTGGACACATCGCCCTCGGGCAGGCCGAGTTCGCGGGCCCGCAGCAGGCGGCGCATCACTTTTCCACTGCGGGTGTGGGGCAGGTCCTCGACGAACTCGATCTCCCGGGGGGCGACGGCCGGGCCGAGCCTCCGTCGGGCGAACGCCATGACGTCGCGCCGCAGTTCGTCGTCGGGCGGATACCCGGTGCGCGGCAGCACGAACGCCTTGACGATCGAGCCGGCCAGCGGGTCCGGACGTCCGATGACACCGGCCTCGGCGACCGCCGGGTGCTCCATCAGCGCGCTCTCCACCTCGAACGGGCCGATGAGGTGCCCCGCGGACTTGATGACGTCATCGGCCCGGCCCACGAACCAGTACCAGCCGTCGGCGTCGCGGCTGACGAGATCGCCGGTCAGGTACCACCCGTCGGCGAAGCACGCCTCGTAACGGCTCGGCTCGTGGAGGTAGCGGCGGAACATCGAGGGCCAGCCCGCCCGCAGGGCGAGCTCGCCCTGGACACCCGGCTCCTGGAGAACCTGGACGCGTCCGCCGGTGACCGCGGCCCGGCCGTCCTCGCCGCATGCCAGTACGGCCGCTTCGACACCGGGAAGAGGTCGGCCCATCGAACCGGGCCGTACGGGATCGGCCGCGAAGTTGGCGATCATGATCGCGCCCGTCTCGGTCTGCCACCAGGTGTCGTGGACCGGCAGCCCGAGCACCTCCTGGCCCCAGTGCACGGCCTCGGGGTTGAGCGGCTCGCCGACGCTCGCGACGAAGCGGAGCGCGGAGAGGTCGTGGCGCGCGGCAGGCGTGGAATCGCCGCTGCGTGGTGCGGCCCGCATGAGCATGCGCAGCGCGGTCGGGGCCGTGTACCAGACGGTGACGTGCTGGTCGGCGAGGATCCCGTACCAGCGGGCGGGGGCGAAGTCCCCTTCGTCGACGACGGTCGTCACCCCGTGGGTGAGCGGGGCGATGATGCCGTACGACATGCCCGTGACCCATCCTGGATCGGCGGTGCACCAGAAGACGTCGCCCTCGTGCAGGTCCAGGGCGTAGGCGGCGGTGACGTGATGGGCGAGGACGGCCTCGTGCACGTGTATCGCGCCCTTGGGAGTGCCCGTCGTGCCGCTGGTGAAGTGCAGCAGCGCCGGCTCGGCCGGATCGGTCGGTCCCACGGTGTACTCGTCCGGTGCGGCGGACGTGAGAGCGGGGAAGGAGAGGGTGTCCGGGGGCGGGTCGGTGCCGGGGTCGAGGAGCAGGACGTGGCGCAGGTGCGGAAGTCGGGACCGTATGGGGGCCACCTTGCGCTCGTACAGCTCCCGGGTCGTGACCAGAGCCCTGGCGTTGCCCAACTCCATGCGCAGCACGACTGGTTCGGGACCGAAGGCGGTGAACAGGGGGCACAGGACTCGTCCGGCCCGCAGCGTGCCGAGGACGGTGCTGTACAGCTCGAACCGGCGGCCGAGCAGGGTGAACACCCGCTCACCGCGTTCCACGCCCAGTGTTTCCAGCACGTGCGCGAAGCGGGAGCTCTCGGCCGCGAGCCGGGAGAAGGTCACCGTCTGCGTCGATCCGTCGCGGGCGATGCAGCGCAGCGCGACGTGTTCGCCGTGGCCCTCACGCAGGTGCCGGTCGACCGTCTCGTACCCGATGTTGATGCCGCCGTCCGGCAGCCCGGCGAGCCGGGACCGTTCGCGCCGCCAGGAGAACGTGTCCCGGGCGCTCTCGTAGTCGGGCATGACCGGGGCCACCCACAGGGCCTTCATCGCGGTGGCTCCACGTCGAGCGCGAGGTTGTCGTAGGAGTAATCGATCGATTCGTGCAGGGCGACCACTCCGTCGACCGAGCGGCAGAGCCGCACGATCACGGGGATGTCAGCGCGCTCGTCGACCCGGCCCGTCAGCCTGACGACTCCGTCGTCGACGGTCACACGGATCGTGTCGGGGGCGAGGCGCAGGGTGTCGGACAGGACGTCGTGCTCGATCTCGTCGCGGATCGCGGTGTCACTGCGCAGGAACGGGCGCAGCAGGTCGCTGCGGCTGATGATCCCGACGAGCCGACCGGTCTCGTCGGTGACGGGAAGCCGCTTCACCCCCTTGCGGTGCATCGTCCGGGCAGTCTCGACGAGATTCCAGCCCGGCTGCGCCGTGACGGCCGGCGAGGTCATCAGCTGGGCGGCCGTCTCCGCGTCGGGCAGCCCGCGCTCCTGGGACAGGAGACGGACGCCCGCCGAGCGGCCCTCCAGATCGGGGAGCTCGGCGGTGGTCCGCAGCAGGTCGGCCTCCGAGACCACGCCGAGCAGGCGTCGGTCCGGGTCGACGACCGGGACCGCCGAAACGTCGTTCTCGGCGAAGAGCCGGGCGATCTCCTTGAACGAGGTCTGCGGGGCGGCAGTGACCACGGAGTGGGTCATCACCTCGAAAACCGTACGGTGCTGCATGACGGTCCTCCTTCACGGGACGTGGCGGGCCCCGGTAGATCTCACCCTGCTGCGTGGAGCCGACCCTCGGGCAGAGCCGAATGGTCCCCTTCCGGGACTGTTCGCCCCTATGACGGTCGGCCGGCCAGGACGCATGGTGGAGGCGAGAGCACCGGTCTCGGGGAGGCCGCGGCCGGGCGCGCGGGGCCGGGAGGCGAGAGCGATGACCGCGACCGGAACACGGCAAGCCCAGGAGAGGCCACGCGCCGGGCTGTGGGCTCATGTCGGAGACCGGCTGATCGTGGGTGGTGCCACGGTCGGCGACGAGGGGCGTGACGGTGAGATCGTCGGGCTGCACCACACCGACGGAACTCCCCCCTTCGACGTCCGATGGTCGGACACGGGCCGGGTCACTCTGGTGTTCCCGGGCCCGGACGCGCGGGTCCAGCACTTTCCGACGCATGACGCGACGCATGGCGCGAAGGCCGCTACGCGGTCGTGAACTCCGCGGCCGCGTCCACCACGCCGGGGACCGCCCGGGCGAGCCGCAGAGCCAGATCCGCGGATACGGACTCGGGCAGCCGCCCGGTGAGCGTCACCGCGCCGTCCGCGACCCGTACGGTGAGGGCGGTGTCGCCTTCCGGGATCAGGTGCGTGAGGAGTTCGTGCCTCACGTCCTCGGCGACTTCGGCGTCGGGGCGCAGGTAGACCTTGAGCAGGTCGCCCCGGCTGACGACACCGACCGGGCGGCCGTCCTCGTCCACCACGGGAAGCCGCTTGAGACGACCCCGCCCCATCAGCCGAGCGGCCCCCGCGATCGTGGCACCGCGCGACACGGTGACGGCCGGCGCCGACATCAGGCTGCCCGCCGTCACCGATCCCATGCTGTCCTCTCCCGGAACCCTGCCGAGAATGTCCGCCTCGGA
Source organism: Streptomyces sp. NPDC004266 (assembly GCF_042874095.1). NCBI lineage: Bacteria > Bacillati > Actinomycetota > Actinomycetes > Kitasatosporales > Streptomycetaceae > Streptomyces > Streptomyces sp. NPDC004266. The sequence goes on along the minus strand of NZ_JBIAMM010000008.1, from coordinate 24,279 downwards.
CACCACGCCGACCACCCGCCCCTCGGCCGACAGCACGGGAACCGCGCTCACGCCCCAGCGCCTCATGGACCGGACGATCTCCTTGACCGGTGCGTCGAGCCTGGCGGAGACCACCGCATGGGTCATCACGTCGTCGACGGTACGTGGGTGCTTCATGACCGGCCTCCGGTACTCCTGCGCCCCGAGTCCTGCTGCTGAGAGCGTGTCGCCGCAGGGCGGCAGCGGCAAGGGCCGAAAGGGGCACGTCCCGACCCGGGCAGCCCTGGCACGGACCGTCGACCGGTGCTTTCCTGAAAGTGAGGAGGGGCCCGCCCCAGGGACGCGGGGAAGCGGCTTCGAGCCGTGCACCGCGCGATCAGGATCCGCGAGAAGCGGATGGGCCCCTCCTTCAGCCGTGTCTGGGGGTGCCACCTCCACGCGTGGTCCGGGCGGACCACGCCCGGGGCCGACCGGCCCTACCCAGCGCCCGCAGGCTGGTGCGAGCGTGGCAGCAGGCCGCCCCACGACGTGGAAAGGCGGGTGGACACGATGGAGTCGCCTCTGGTGACGGGAGTCGACGGGTCCGACGCCAGTCTCACGGCCCTGGACTGGGCAGTCGACGAAGCGGTACGGCACGGGCTTCCCCTGCGGATCGTCCACGCCTCGCTGTGGGAACGGTACGAAGGGGCTGTGCCGACCTGGGCCACGGACCGGCCCTCGGGCCAGGTCCTCGCGGAGGGCATCGTCGGCACCGCGGCCGAACGCGCCCGGCGCCGCGCCCCCGACCTCCCCCTCACCACGGCGGTCCTGGCCGAGGACGCGTCCACCGCGCTGCTCAGGGAGGGGCAGGAGGGAGCGGTCCTCGTCGTCGGGTCCCACGGGCGCGGCGGGTTCGCCGGCCTTCTGCTCGGCTCCGTCGGCCTCGTCGTGGCCGCCCGGGCCCCCTGTCCGGTCGTCGTCGTCCGGGGGGACCGGCACGCCCTGGAGGCACGCCACGGACGCGTGCTGCTCGGCGTCGGAGAACACGACGTCGACTCGCCCGCCGTGCGTTTCGCCTTCCGCGAGGCGGCGGCCCGGGACGCGGAACTCGACGTCGTCCGCGCCTGGCGACGACCGGCGCACGGACCGGCCGACCACCTGCTGATGAAGCGCGCCGGGGGAGCCTCCTTCGCGGAAGAGTCCACCGAACTGCTCGACAAGGCCCTGGAGGCCGCGGCGTCCGACCATCCCCGGGTCCGCCTGCGCAGGAGCTCGGTCGAGGGCCCCGCCCACACGGTACTGACCGAGCGCTCCGCCGCCGCCGACCTGCTGGTCGTCGGGGCGCGACGCAGGGACGGGCTCGTCGGCCTGGAACTCGGCCGGGTCGCCCACCGCGCCCTGCACCACGCCTCGTGCCCGGTCGCCGTCGTACCCCAGCGGAATCCGGAGCCCATGGAAGGAGACCGGTGATGAACTCGGCCGATGACCGGCACGCGCCGCACGCCACGAGCGACCTGGGCCGTCGCGTCGCGGCACGGCGCACGCAGCTGGGCCTGTCCCGGGAGGAGGTGGCCGAGCGGGCCGGCTCCGCACCAGGCTTCATCGCCTACGTCGAGGAGCAGGTGCCGACCCCGGGCGTCGAATTCCTGGTCCGGCTCGCGAACGCCCTGGAGACCACCGTCCAGGACCTCACCGGGTACAAGGCGGACCTCGCGCCCGGAGGAGGCCACGCCGGACACCGGGCACGGATGGAGGAGATCAGCGAGACGGAGTGCTGGGAGCTGCTCGACGGCCACGGCGTCGGCCGGGTCGCCGTCGAGGGAGGGGACGGCCTGGCGGTCTTCCCTGTGAACTATCGAGTCGTCGACGGAGAGATCGTCTTCATGACCGCCGCCGACTCGTCCCTCGCGCGCGCTTCGGGATCCGGCGCGGAGGTCGCCTTCGAGGAGGACCGCCTGGACGAGGCTTTCAGCCAGGGCTGGAGCGTGCTCCTCGTCGGTCCGGTACGCACGGTGTCGGACGAGGCCCCGGTACGGAGGATCACGGACGCCGGCCGCCCGGAGCCGTGGGCCGGGGAGGGGCGCGACACCATGGTGACGCTCACGCCGCGTCGCGTGACCGGCCGCCGCATCCGGGTGCCGGGCGCGCCCGGCACTTCGAACGGGCCTGCTGACCAGGCGTGATCTCGGCGGCGGTGCCCGCCCCGTCCGGCTCTGACGATCGCGCAGAGAAGCGTTCGTCAGCACATGGCTGACGGCCCCGGTCAGGGGCGGACGCGGCGTCAGTGCTCGCTGGTGGCGACGTAGGTGCCGTGCCAGGTGTGGTCCCACACGGCGCCGGTGGAAGCGTTGACCGACAGCATGCCGACCATCTTCCCCGAGCGCAGCGTGTGCAGGGTGTAGTAGCCGGGGAACGCCTCGGCCTCGCCGGCGGTCAGGCCGCTGCCCCGGTCACGCAGCCACTTCTGGGCGCGGTTCTGGGCCTGGTCGGGGGAGATCCGGGTCTGGGTCCGGCCGCGGTGGTGCATGCCGTAGTCGGTGTTCCACATCATCGCCGGCCCGTACTCGATTCCGGTGTCACTGTCGGACGGATCGACGAGGATCTCCGTGGCCGGCTTCCCGTCAGGGGTTTCCAGTTCGGCGTAGTAGTTCTTCGAGAACTGCATGACCTCGCCGACACGCAGGCCGAGCGGGTCGGCGAAGGTTTCGGCCCGCCGGCGGGCCTGGTCCAGGGTCTTGACCGGGGTGCCGTCGCCACGCTGCCAGTAGTGCCCGTTCGCCATGCCGGGACCCCAGTCGCAGTCATCGCGGCCCATCATGCCCGGCCCCATGCCGGGTTCCCACGACTCCCAGTCGTCCCAGTCGTCGCCCGAGACGCCTGGCCTCCAGCAATCGCTGCTCGCGGGGTGGGGGTGGGCGGCGGCTGGGCTGGGGGACGTGCCGCCGGTGCTGTCGCCGGCCGCGCATCCAGAGGCCGGTGTGCCTGACAGCACGAGGGCCGCCAGTACGGCGGCGGTCAGCCTGCTCGTCCTGGGCATGCTCGTCACCCTTCCCGGCCGTTCAGCCCGGCGGTGGGATCGGTGGCCGCGGGAAATGTCCCCTCCAGCCTCTCTGCGGCCGCAAGGACCGCCTAGGGCCGTCCGGACCAGGCAGGTGTGCCGATCGGCCCGTTGATGAGACGGCCCGGGACGCCTTCGGGGTCAGCGGGCACCGTCCAGGGTGAGCTGAGCGTGGTGGAAGTCGAAGTGCTGCGTCGGGTAGCGGTAGATGTCCGCGAGCGTCATGAAGTCCTTGAAGAAGGGATCCCATCGCATCGGGTAGGGCATGCCGCGGGCGAGGGCGGCCTCGGACTCCGCCGCGAGCTTGCGGTGGAGTGAGTCGATGAGGCGGTCGAACGCAGCGTCCATCCGGCGTCGCCCGTAGACCTTCACGGCCCCGCACGGCCCGAGATAGTTGATGAGGTCGAACAGCGCTGTTGCTGCATCCAGTGCCTGGGCGAACCCCTTCCCCACGCCTGCGGGAAGCCGCCCGAAGAAGCGCACAAGGAACAGCAGCCGCACGGTGACCATGTAGCCGAAGAGCATGTGCCACAGCAGCTGTTCGTTGTTCCACCGGGTTCCGTCGGTAGCCCGGGCCAGGGCAGCCTCTGAGGCGGTATCGAGGAGACGGTGGAAGGTCTGCCGGACGCGCTCGTAGTCGTCGTACACCGCTTGCCGATCCATCGGATGCGTGTTCGTCATGGCTACTGCTCTCCGTCGACACTGAAGTTGCGCCGAGACAGCGATGATGCGCCTATCCGAGGGCCCGACACCAGCGGCAGCGCGTGGACGTGGCAAGACTTGCGATGCTCCTCCTCGGCGGGCCGGTCAGTCCGTGTCGGCCGAGAGTGGCCGACGCGGATGCTGAGCGGGAGGCTGGGAGAGCAGGCACGAGGAGGCGAGTGCCATGTCCGTCGCGGACGTCGTCGTCATCCTGGCCGCCGCCGGGCTCATCGCCGTCCTGGGCTGGTACTTCTTCGGACCGCGCAAGGTCGGCACGGTCCGCGTGGAGGAAGGTGTACAGCGGGTCGACGTGACCGTGCGGGGCGGCTACAGCCCGAACCTGATCAAGGTCCGCCAGGGCACACCGGTCGAACTCGTCTTCGACCGGCAGGAGGCCGGCGAATGCACCTCCCGCGTGGTGTTCCCCGATCTGAAGGTCGGAGCCGGCCTTCCCGCCCACACCCGCACGACCGTGCGGCTGAACCCTGACCGGCCCGGCACCTACGGGTTCGCCTGCGGCATGAACATGATCCACGGGACCCTCGTCGTCGAACCCGCCGACGGCAGAGCACCGGAGCCGGGCGCGGTGTCAGGAGAAGAAGCGGCGCCGAGCGCGGGGGAGCCGGCGGCCGAGGACGCGGAGGCGGCCGACATCGCCGAGCGCCAGGCGGAGATCAAGGACCTGACCCGCCGCGTCGCCGTGGGCGCGGTGCTCACCGCGCCGGTGCTGTTCGCCGTGATGGCGCACGAGCTGTTCGGCGCCGAGTGGGTGCCCGGCTGGATGCTGAACCACTGGTTCCAGCTCGCACTGATCACGCCGGTGATGTTCTACACCGGCCGGCCTGTGCACGTCATCGGCTGGCTGGCCCTGCGCCACCGGTCGGCGGACATGAACTCCCTGATCACCCTGGGCACGAGCGCCGCCTACGGATTCAGTCTGCTCGTCACCCTCGCCCCGGGGCTGCTCCCCGAGGACGTACGGGAGGTGTACTTCGAAGCGGTCGGCGTCATTTTGACCCTGATCCTGCTGGGCCGTCTTCTGGAGGCGCGGGCCAAGGCCGGCACGGGTGAGGCGATCCGCGCTCTGATCGGGCTGCAGGCCCGCACCGCACGCGTCCTGCGCGACGGCGCCGAGACCGAGATGCCCGTCGACGAGGTGGTCGTCGGGGACGAGATCGTCATCCGCCCCGGGGAGAAGATCCCCGTCGACGCCGAGGTCCTGTCGGGCTCGTCCGCCGTGGACGAGTCGATGGTGACGGGCGAGCCGATGCCGGTCACGAAGCACGCGGGCGAAGGTGTCATCGGCGCCACCGTCAACACCACCGGTTCCTTGCGGGTGCGCGCGGCCAAGGTCGGCGCGGACACCGTGCTCGCCCAGATCATCCGGCTGGTGCAGCAGGCGCAGGCGTCCAAGGCTCCGATCCAGCGCCTCGCCGACGCGATCTCCGCCTACTTCGTCCCCGTGGTGATCGGCATCGCGATCGCGACGTTCGCTCTCTGGTACACGATCGGACCCGCACCGGCGCTCACCCTCGCCCTGGTCTCCGCCGTCGCCGTCCTGATCATCGCCTGCCCCTGTGCCCTCGGCCTGGCCACCCCTCTCTCGGTCATGGTCGGTACCGGCAAAGGCGCGCAGGCGGGCATCCTCATCCGCTCCGCCGAAGCCCTGGAGACCGCCCACAAGCTCGACACCGTCGTTCTCGACAAGACCGGCACGGTCACCGTCGGCAAGCCGGTCCTCACCGACGTCCGCCCCGTCGACGGAGTCGACGAGGCAGAACTCCTGCGGCTGGTCGCCGCTGCCGAGACCGACAGCGAACACCCCCTCGCCCAGGCCGTCGTCTCCGGTGCCCGCGACCGCGGTCTCCAGCCGCCGACCGCGACCGGCTTCGACTCCGTCACCGGCAAGGGCGTCCGCGCCACGGCCGACGGCCACACCCTCTTGGCCGGCACCAGCCGGCTCCTCCACGACACCGGCGTCGACACCACCCCTCTCGACACCGTCGCCGCGAACCTGGCGGCCGAGGGGAAGACACCCGTCCTCGCCGCGGTCGACGGCCGCCCCGCCGGGGTGCTCGCCGTCGCCGACACCGTCAAGGACGACTCCGCCCAGGCGATCGCGGCCCTGCGACACCTGGACACCGAGGTCGTCATGCTCACCGGCGACAACGCCCGCACCGCCGCCGCGATCGCCGGCCAGGTCGGCATCCCCAGAGTCCTGGCGGAGGTGCTGCCTGAGCACAAGGCCGACGAGATCCACCGCCTCCAGGCCGAAGGCCGGACCGTCGCCATGGTCGGCGACGGCATCAACGACGCCCCCGCCCTCGCTCAGTCCGACGTCGGACTGGCCATCGGCACCGGCACGGACGTCGCCATCGAATCCGCCGACATCACCCTCATCTCCGGCTCCCTCGCCGGAGTCGTCACGGCCATCCGCCTCTCGAAGGCGACCATGCGCAACATCAAGCAGAACCTGTTCTTCGCCCTCGTCTACAACGCCGTTGGCATCCCGCTCGCAGCCGGCGCCCTCTACCCCCTCTGGGGCATCCGGCTGAGTCCGATCATCGCCGCGGCCGCCATGGCCCTGTCCTCCCTGTCCGTCGTCACCAACGCCTCCCGCCTGCGCCGTTGGCACCCCGCACCTCTGCCCGAAGCGGGCGACACACCGACGCGACCCGACGTCGAGACCGCCACCGACACGACGCGCCAAAAGGACGGCCCGGACGGACGCGAGATGCCCGTCGACCCCGTGTGCAGCATGGAAGTCGACCCCACGACCGCACCCGAGCACCGAGACAGTCCCGCAGGCCCACTCCACTTCTGCTCCACCCACTGCGCCACCACGTACGACGCCGATCCCGAGCGCTACACGCTCTTCCTGAGCCGCCGACATCCGTAGAGATCACGGCAAAGGGACGACGGCGACCGGCGCGGGGCTGTGGTGGATGACCGCGTGGGCGACATGGCCGAGATGCGCGCCGAGTGGGACTTTGCGATTCCGGCGTCCCACGATGACAAGCTGCGCGTTCTGTGACGCCTCGACCAGCTGATAGGCAGGCGAGCCCACCACCGCTGTGGCCGCCACGTCCACGCCCGCGTACCGCTTCCGCCACGGACCCACCAGGTCGTCCAGACCGCCGAGGAGGTGGCCGCCCAGCTCCTCGCCGATCCCCGGGTCCATGACGGCCGCGTAGCCGTACGAGGCGGGAAGCGTCCAGCTGTGCAGGAAGCGCAGCGGCGTGTTCCTGCGGGCGGCTTCATTGAACGAGAACGCGAGCAGGGCCTCGCACGGGTGGTAGATGTCGACGCCGACCACGATTCCGCCTTCGGGAGTCACGGGGGCGCCCTCTGCGCGCACGAGGACGACGGGCTGGCGCGCCGAGCCGACGACGGCAAGGGAGACCGAGCCGACGATGAAGCCCCGGACGCCACCGAGCCCACGCGATCCGAGCACTGTCAGATCCGCCTCGTTCGCGGCGGCCGTCAGTTCCTCGGCCGCCCGACCCCGCGCACGCTCCGTGAGTACTTCGAGGCCGGGGTGGTCCTTCCGCACGCGGTCCGCCTCATCCCGCAGGAGACTCTCGCTCCGCTCGCCCATGGTGCGGGCGTATGGCAGGGGCACCTCAGGGGTGTTCGGCCACTCCTCCACGTGCACCAGCCGGAGGGGCACTTCACGCAGCACCGCTGCCGTCGCCGCCCAGCCCACGGCGGCGAGGCTTTCCTTCGAGCCGTCCAGACCGACGGTGACCTGAGCAGTCATGGCCTGCCTCCTCAGTCGTGTCCTCTCCGTTCCGCGCGTGGTCCGGATCGGAGAGGACATCCCGAATCCCAGGCTGGTGGTCCCGCGCCTCCCGGCAGCAGGGCCGGGCAGGTCTCGATCGGGGCCGAACGGCCCATCCCGAGCACGCCCACCACGGTGTCAGCGTGGGAGGTGTCGCCCCCTGGGACGTGCCCCGAGCGCCGGGCGTACCTCGGAGGAGGAAGCCATGACCAGCGAGATCCCCGCTCGACCGGAGCTCGGCAACGTCGTCGTGGGAGTCGACGGGTCCCCCTCCGGGCGCACGGCTGTTCTCTGGGCCGCCGCCGAGGCGGACCGCCGGGGGCGGACCCTGCATCTCGTCCACGCCGCCGACACCGACCGCCGGGCCCTCTTCGCCCATGCGGAGACGATCCAGGCGGTACGCGAAGCGGGCCGCGACCTGCTGATCGAGACCGCGGACACGGTCCAAGAGCGCTTTACCGACCTTGCCGTCACGAAGGAACTGAGCCGCCAGGAGCCGGTCGCCGGCCTCTGGGCGGCCGCCGGCCACCGGGGCACGATCGTGGTGGGCAACCGGGGCCTCGGAGGATTCTCCGCGCTCATGCTCGGCTCCGTGGGTCTGGGCGTGGCGGCCCGTGCCGAGACGCCCGTGATCGTCGTCCGTGGTGACAGCGACCGCCCAGAGTCGGGTTCGGTGACGGCAGCGGTGCACGGCGCCTCGGATCTCGGGTGGCTGCTCGTCGCGGCTGCCGAGGCGGACGCCCGTAAGGCGGTGTTGCGACTGGTGAGCGTCTGGAACGTGCTCACCCACGTCGGCAGCGTCGCAACCATGCTGGACGACCTCGACGAGATCGCGCGGCAGCGCGTGCACGAGATCAAGGCGCTCGCCGACCGCGTGCGTGACTTCTATCCCGGGCTCATCGTCAGTCATCACGTCGAGACGGGCACGAGCACGCCCGGGATCCTGGTGGAGGCGAGTGCCCACACCGATCTGCTCGTGATGGGCAGAGAACACCGTGTTCTGGGCGCAGGTCCGTCCCTGGGGCGCGTCGCCCACGTCCTGCTCCACCACGCCCGCTCACCGGTGGAGATCGTCCCACCCGCCTTCGCCACCCGGGTCGAGGAGACGTGAACGAGATACTGCTCGGAATCGACCCCCGGGAGCAGTCGATCCCCGCTCTTGTCTGGGCCGCCGACGAGGCCGTGCGAAGAGGGCTGGCGCTCCGTCTGGTCGTCGCCGTACCGCCCGCCCACGACAGGCTCCGCTACGACGCGCTTGCCCACCAGAGAGTCCTGCGACTCCGAGCGGAGTCGGCGATCGCCAACGCCGAAGACCTCGTACGGGAACTCCACGGCGGTCTGCGAACCGCGACGGAACTCGTGAACGGTGTGCCGGCGACCGTGCTCCACGACCTGGCGGCGCACGCCGCACTCGTCGTCGTGGGCTCGCGCCGTCTCGGCAGGGCGGCCGAAGCGTTCAGCGAGAGTTCCGTGGTCGTCCCGCTGACTGCGCGGGCCGAATGCCCCGTCGTCGTGGTCCGCGAACCCGAACACGGCGCCGTGCACCCACCGACCCTCGTCGTCGGCGTAGACGGAAGCGAGTCCTCACGGGCCGCAGTCGCTTTCGCCGTTGCGGAGGCGAGCCTGCGCGAGACACGACTGCGCGCCGTCTGGGTCTGGCCCCCTTCCGTCCTCGCCCACGACGACGTGGCCGAGGGGCTGGCCGAACGCCGTCGGCTGCTGGCAGAGTCAGTGGCCGGGTGGGCGCAGAGGTATCCGAACGTCGCCATCTCCCAAGAGGTCGTTCGAGGACACCCGGTCGAGCAACTCGCCCTGGTGTCCCAGCAGTCCCTCGCCCTGGTCGTCGGCCGCAGAGGCCGCGGCGGCTACTCCGGCATGCGGCTGGGCTCGACGGTCCACGGCCTGCTGCACCGCGCCATGTGTCCCGTGATCACCGTCCCCCTCCCGTGGCGCGAGGGGCGGACCGGCGACCCTGCATGGGCCGATCGGTCCCGTTCCGGTACGACCCCACCGGCCCCCGCCCGCTGACCCGCTCGGCACTGGGCGCTACGGCCTCCGCGCGGGACGGTGGGGCGAGAGGACGACCCCGGTCCGTCCGCCGGTTCCCCGGAGAGGTGAGCACGATGCAGCGCATCCGGATCAGCCCCCGGCCCCGACAGCCCCGCAGGCCGAGCTCCCTCGATCTGCGCACCCCGTCCGGCCGACAGCTCCCGTACTGAGGACGCCCGAGACCACGGAGCACGGAGGATGTCATGGGACCGATGGGACGCGTCGTACGGTTCACGGAGCTGGGCCGCTCGGATGTCGGCCGGGTGGGAGGCAAGAACGCCTCGCTGGGAGAGATGACCAACCGGCTCGGCGCTGCGGGCATACGCGTACCGCCGGGCTTCGCCACCACCGCCGAGGCGTACGAGGAACTTCTCGCGAGCCACGGACTGCGCGACTCCGTCGAGGAGCAGGTCGGCCGCCTGCACCAAGGGGCCCCGCTCGACGAGGTCGGGGCGGCCATCCGTTCGTTCTTCCTCACGCAGCCACTGCCCGCGCCGCTGCGGGACGCCATCCTGACCGCGTACGAGCGGCTGGCCGAGGAGAGCGACCGGGAGACACCCGAAGTGGCCGTGCGCAGCAGCGCGACGGCCGAGGACCTGCCCGAGGCCAGCTTCGCCGGACAGCAGGAGACCTATCTGAACGTACGAGGACCCGAGGCGCTCCTGGAGGCGTGCCGACGCTGCTACGCCTCCCTGTTCACAGACCGGGCGATCGACTACCGCGAGCGGATGGGCTTCGACCACCTCGCCGTCGCCCTCTCCGTCGGCGTCCAGCTCATGGTCCGCTCCGACCTCGCCGGCGCCGGCGTCGCCTTCACCCTCGACCCGGAGAGCGGCTTCCCCGAGGTGATCGTGGTGAGCGCCGCCTGGGGTCTGGGCGAGACCGTCGTCAGCGGACAGGTCGACCCCGACGAGTACACGGTGTTCAAGCCCAGCATGAAGGACCCTTCCCTCGACCCCGTGATCGACGTGCGGATCGGCACCAAGCGGCTGAAGACCGTGTACGCGGACACCGGGCTGACACGCACGGTCGACACCCCCGACGCCGAGCGGAACCAACGGGTACTCGCCGACGCGGAGATCCGCGAGCTCGCCGCCTGGGCGGCCGCCATCGAAGAACACTACGGCTGCCCCATGGACCTCGAATGGGCCAAGGACGGCCTCACCGGCGAACTCTGGATCGTCCAGGCGCGCCCTGAGACCGTGCAGTCGCGCCGGCGGTCCACGACCCTGCGCCGCTGTCGGCTGACCGCCGTCCCGAGCGCACCCCTGGTGGAGGGCATCGCGGTCGGCGAGGCGATCGGCCAGGGCCCGGTCGTCGCCCTCGACGCCCCTGCCGACCTCGACCGCTTCCCGAAGGGCGGGGTTCTCGTCACCCGAGTCACCGACCCCGACTGGGAACCGGTCATGAAGAGGGCGTCGGCGATCGTCACCGACCACGGCGGACGCACCTCGCACGCCGCGATCGTCAGCCGCGAACTCGGCGTCCCCGCCGTCGTCGGCACCGGCAACGGCACCCAGGTTCTCCAGGAGGGCAGGCAGGTGACCGTCTCGTGTGCCGAGGGCGAGCACGGACGGGTTCACGAGGGTCTGCTGGCGTACGAGGAGATCCTGACCGACCTCGCGGAGCTGCCCGACACGCGCACCCGGGTGATGCTCAACCTGGCCGACCCATCGGCCGCGTTCCGCTGGTGGAGGCTCCCCGCCGACGGGGTGGGCCTCGCGCGTCTTGAGTTCATCGTCGCCCACCAGGTGAAGGTCCACCCGATGGCCCTGCTGCACCCGGAGCGGCTCGATCCACACGACCGTCACGTGATCGACCGGCTCGCCGAGGGGTACCTCGACCGCGGACAGTACTTCGTCGAGCGCCTTGCCAACGGGATCGCCCGGATCGCCGCTTCCCGCTGGCCGGCCCCCGTCGTCGTCCGGACCAGTGATTTCAAGACGAACGAGTACGCCAGGCTGCTCGGCGGCCGGCCCTTCGAACCGGACGAGTCCAACCCGATGATCGGCTGGCGTGGTGCGAGCCGCTACTACAGCGACGGCTACCGCGAGGGATTCGCCCTCGAATGCCGTGCGCTGCGCCGGGTCCGTGAGGGGATGGGACTGACGAACGTGGTCGTCATGATCCCCTTCTGCCGCACCCTCGGAGAGGCGGACCAGGTGCTCGCGGTGATGGCGCAGGAGGGACTCGTACGAGGTGAGAACGGCTTGCGCGTCTATGTCATGGCGGAGATACCGGCCAACATCATCCTCGCTGAGGACTTCGCGGAACGCTTCGACGGGTTCTCGATCGGCAGCAACGACCTCACCCAGCTCACCCTCGGCGTCGACCGTGACTCCGAGGCCCTCGCCCATGTCTTCGACGAGCGGGATCCCGCCGTCGTCCGCAGTGTCCAGGTCCTCGCCGCCCGAGCCCACGTGGCCGGCCGCCCTGTCGGACTGTGCGGGCAGCGGCCCAGCGACGATCCGGCGTTCACCGCCATCCTGGTCGACGCGGGCCTCGACTCCATCTCCGTGGCGCCGGACAGCTTCGCAGCCGTCAAACGGCACGTGGCCCGCGCGGAGGCGACGCTTGAAAGAGGCACTGGAGGAAGGGAGAAGTGACCATGCCCAGGAAGACACGGCACCGACTCGCCCGGGACGCCGGGCCGACGGCCAAGCCCGGTCGACCGGCGACCACAGACACGCGCCGCGGTCGCCCCGAGAAGCACCAGCCACCCGCGGAGGGAACGAACCGGCTTCCCCTGCGCCCCGTGCACACCATCAGGGTGTCGACGCTCTTCCCCTGAACTCTGAATGAACGGCCTATCGGCCGGATCACGAGTGAGGGGGGGCCTGAAAGGAGGCCGCGGCCATGACGACCGCAAGGGAGATCATGCACACCGGTGCGAGCTGCGTGCAGGAGAACGAAACTCTGATGGACGCAGCACGGCGCATGAGCGAACTGGATGTCGGCGCACTGCCCATCTGCGGGCCGGACAACCGGCTGCACGGCATCATCACCGACCGGGACATCGTGGTGAAGTGCCTCGCCAAGGGCAAGGACCCCCACCACATGACGGCCGGACTTCTCGCCCAGGGCAAGCCGGTCACGGTCGACGTGGACGCCGACAGCGAGCAGGTGCTCCGCACGATGCAGGAGCACCGCGTCCGCCGCGTGCCCGTGATCGACGACCACCGACTGGTCGGCATGATCAGCGAGGCGGACCTGGCCCGGCACCTTCCGGAGGAACGGGTGGGCCACTTCGTCGAGGAGATCTGCCGCTGAAAGCACCGGAACCGTGGCGCAAGGGGCCGGTCGGTCCCGGTGCGGCCCGTTCGGCCTCGTCGGACAGCCCCCTTGGATGCTGCGCCATGTGACCTCGCGGGCGGACGATGGGGTTACGGAGTCGGACCGGCCCCGTAACCCGGTCCACCGCCCGTCCGTACCGAATCGGGCCCACGGCGACCGCCCTGGGCCCCGGGAACGAGGAGCAGAACAATGGCCGGAGGCAAGGTGGAACGCAGGCACAGCCTCTTCCCCGACTTCAACGACTGGTTCAACCGGGAGTTTCCCGGGCTGCCCGGCTGGCGACCCGCGACGGCTGCTCACTCCATTCCCGTGGAGGTGTCAAGCGACGCCGGCGGGTACGTGCTGCGGGCCGAACTGCCCGGAATGGACCCCGACGACGTCACCCTCACCGTCGACGACAACCTGATCACGGTGAGTGCGGAGCACAGTGAGAGCACGGAGGACAAGGAGCACTCGGAGTTCCGCTACGGATCGTTCCGCCGGACCGTGCGTCTCCCGGCCACGATCCCGGCCGACGACGTCGAGGCGTCGTACGAGGACGGCATCCTCACCATCCGCGTCCCGATGCCCGAACAGGAGACCGGCACCGCACGCACCATCCCGGTGAAGCGAGGCGGCACCCCGCCCGAAGGCACCACGTCGTGAACCCCTAGCGAGTCCCGGTCGCCTACGGCAGCAAGGCCGGCAGGACCGCCAGGATCGCCCGGGAGATCGGCAACACGCTCCGGGACGACGGCTTCGACGCCGTCGTCCTGCCGGGCGGCGACTTCCGCAGTCCGGAACGGATCCGGGCATGGACCCACCACATGGGAACGGAACTGGACACCACCCCCTGAGCGGTGTCGCGGTTCCTCATCCGGCCACACCCGGCGGGAGGTGCGGCATGACTCACCAGGAGCCTTCGGGCAGTGGGTCCAGCCCGCTTGTGGAAGGATCCCGCGGGCGTGCCGTCTTTGTCCTCGTCCTGATCATCGCCATGGTCTGCGGCGCCGTGGCCGGCGGAATGCTGTGGAACGCCGGAGCGAGGGCCGATCGTGAACTCGCCGCCCACCGTCATCAGGTGCAGGCGACCACCACAGGGCCGGCCAAGGAGACACCCGCCGCCGGGTACGGCACGAAGCCGCAGGCCCTCGCACCGGCGGTGTGGGAACAGCCGGAGCACGTCCGCCGCTCCGGGACGATCCACGTCCCGCCGAGGACGCCCCCGGGCCGCGTCGTGACGATCTGGGTGGACGACGCAGGGTCCCCCACCCGACCCCCGGGCAGCGCTGCGGACCGAGCGTTCACCTCTCTCTCGGGCGGTATGGCGGCAGCGGGTGCCGTCGGGGTGACGGGAGCCGGCGTGGTCCTCCTCGTACGGCGGCGGAGCGAAGGCCACCGGCTCGCGGCCTGGGAACGGGAGTGGGAGCAAGTGGAACCCGTGTGGTCCGGCCGCCTGCACCGGGGCAGTGGTGCCGGGGGCGACGGTGACTGACCGCGCTGCCGGGCGAACCGCAGCGGGCCCGAGCACCGCCCCTGCCCCGGCGCTGCCCTTCGACCCCAGTGAGCCCCTGCCCAGGTTGCGCCGGGAACTGGCCACCGGGCCGGATGGGCTGTCCGCCCGCGAGGCCGCCCGCCGGCTCGCCGTTCACGGGCCCAACGAGGTACGACGCAAGGCCCGCTCCTCTTTCGCGCGGGAGCTGGTCGGGCAGCTGGTCCACCCCCTCGCACTGCTGCTCTGGGCCGCCGCCGCACTGGCCTTCGTCGCGGATCTCGGGGTGCTCGGCTGGGCGATCCTGGCGGTCATCGCCGTCAACGCGGCCTTCGCGCTGCTTCAGGAACGGCAGGCCGAGCGGGCGGTGGAGACCCTTGCGCGGTATCTGCCCGAGCACGCCCTCGTCGTACGCGACGGCAGGCCGCTCACCGTGGAGGCGCGTGACCTGGTGCCGGGCGACGTGATCCTCCTGGAAGAGGGCGACAAGGTCCCCGCCGACGCGCGCGTCACCGAAGGCGGAGTGGAGGTCGATCTGTCGATGCTCACGGGGGAGTCCGTTCCCGCCGAACGCATGGCCGCGGCCGGACTCCTCGGCGCCCCGTTGCTGGAGGAGCCGAACCTCGTCTTCAGCGGGACGACCTGCGTCGAGGGACAGGCCCGGGCCACCGTGTTAGCCACCGGCGACCACACTGAGATCGGCCGGATCGCCGCCCTCAGCCAACGGACCCGGCGCGAGGCGAGCCCGTTGGAACGACAGGTCAAGAAGGTCGCCTGGCTCATCGCCGGCGTCGCCACCGGCATGGGAGCCCTGTTCCTCGTCGTCGGAGTGGCTGTCGGACTGCCGGTGACCGACTCCCTCATGTTCGCCATCGGGCTCCTCGTCGCCAACGTCCCCGAGGGACTGCTGCCGACCATCACGCTGGCCCTCGCCGTCGGGGTCCGCGCGCTGGCCCGCGAGGGCGCCCTGGTGAAACGACTCAGCGCCGTGGAGACGCTCGGCTCCACGAGCGTCATCTGCACGGACAAGACCGGCACGCTGACCCGCAACCGCATGCGTCTGAGGGCTCTCTGGACCCCAGAGCACGGAGCGGAGCCCGGCCCCTGGGCGCAGGAGCTGGTGCGGGCGAGCGCGCTGTGCACCACCGTCACCCGCGAGGAGGAGGGCGAGCTGCACGGCGATCCGACCGAGGCCGCCCTCGTCACCGGGGCCGCCGACCACGGGGCTCCGGTGGATCTCACCCGGCGCGACGCGGGACGGCGCAGACTGTTCCGCTTCGATCCGCGGCTGCGGCTGATGTCGGTCGTGCAGGACGACGAGGCGACGGGTCGCCTGCGGATCGTTGCCAAGGGAGCGCCCGAGGCGGTCCTGGCCCGTGTCCGTCCGGGCCCTGCCACGGACGCCGCCCGATCGGCGGCGGATGAACTCGCCCGGGGTGGTATGCGGGTCCTGGCCGTCGCCGTACGCGACCTGCCGCCGGGCGCGGAGCCGCCGTCTCGCCGTCAGGACGCAGAGTCAGGACTGGCGCCGCTCGGGCTGGTCGGGCTGTACGACCCCCCGCGCCCCGAGGTGGGGGAGGCCGTCCGCCGCTGCCACGAGGCCGGGATGTGCGTGCACATCGTGACGGGGGACAGCGGAGCCACCGCCGCGGCGGTGGCCCGGGAGGTGGGCATCGGAGTGCCCGGCCTGCACGTGGTCACGGCTTCCGAGTCGCTGGGCGACGACGAGCTCGACCGGCTCCTCGTGGAGGGCGACGCCGAGGTCGTCTTCGCCCGCTCCTCGCCCGAGACGAAACTCAAGGTGGCGGACACCCTGCGGGCCCACGGCCGGATCGTCGCCATGACGGGTGACGGGGTCAACGACGCCCCCGCGCTGCACCGCGCCCACATCGGGGTGGCAATGGGACGCTCCGGCACCGACGTGGCCCGCGAGGCCGCCACCATGGTGCTCACCGACGACGACTTCGCCACGATCGTGACCGCGGTCGAATCCGGGCGCCGCGTCTACGACAACGTCCGCAAGTTCATCGTCTACATCTTCGCCCACGCGACCCCGGAGATCGTGCCCTTCCTCGTCTTCGCGCTCTCCGCCGGCGCGGTACCGCCGCCGCTCACCGTGCTGCAGATCCTCGCCATCGACCTCGGCACCGAGACGCTGCCCGCCCTCGCCCTCGGCCGGGAGCGCTCCGAGCCCGGCATCATGCAGCGGCCGCCCCGGCCACGGCACCAGGGCGTGATCTCCCGCGACATGCTCGTCCGCAGCTGGGGCTATCTGGGTCTGGTGTCGGCGGCCCTCGTCATGGCGGGCTACTTCTACGTGCTCTGGCGCGCGGGCTGGCAGCCGGGCGATCCCACAGGCACGGGCAGCCCCTTGCACCACGCTTACGTGACGGCCACGACGGCCACCTTCGCCGGCATCGTCACCTGCCAGGTAGGCACCGCCTTCGCTGCCCGCACCGACCACGCCGCGCTGCGGGACATCGGGGTGTTCTCGAACCCGCTGCTCCTCACCGGCATCGCTTTCGAGCTCGCGTTCACCGCAGCGCTCGTCTACGCGCCACCGCTCCAGCACCTCTTCGGCACAGCAGCCCTCCCCCTGGACGTCATCCTGCTCATCGCGATGTTCCCGGTCCTGGTGTGGGGCACGGACGAGCTCCGGCGCGCCAGGCGGCGCCGTCGTCAGCGCGCGGCGCCCACGGCCGGCTCGTGACCACCCTGGTCGAGGCGGAAGGGCGGGTAGGTGTCCGTCATGAGGCTCGCGTAGGCGGCGACGCGCAGGACCCAGCGGTTCAGGCCGACGATCAGGGCGAACAGGTCGCGCGGATACCGGTCGGTGAAGGCCACGGCGAAGCCCGCGATGAGCGTGAGGAGCGTGATCAGGCCGCCGCTCCACCAGTGCACCTCCATCCCGCCGGTGAAGAAGGCGATCACCAGATAGTGCGGGATGGCGAGCAGCCACCACTTGACCAGCACCTGCGAGCGGGAGAGCCGCTCCGGGTAGGCGATGTCGAGCCGGGCGGGGTAGTCGGATTCGGGGCCCAGGCTGAAGGGCGGGTAGCGGTCGGTGCCGAGGGCACCGTACGAGTAGTACGACACGCGCCAGGACCAGCGGAGGACGCCGAGGTTGAAGTCGAACAGGCCCCGGGGGAAGCGCTCGGTGAACAGGATGGCGAAGAACGCGATCACCGTCACGACGAAGAAGGCGATCCAAAGGAAGAACAGCACGATCCAGTGGGGGATCACCAGGATCCATTTCACCAGCCACAGCCAGCGGGACAGCCGACTGTCGAGTTCGGCTGTCACCGTCACGGGAGCGTACGAGGCACTCAGGTCGTCCATGATCGTCACGTCCTCGTCAGGTCGTCGTCTTCGTACGTGAGCCGGTCGACGACCCCCACGACACCGTCGACGCTGTTGCAGAGCCGGAGAAGCACCGGAACGAGGCTGCGGCGGCGGACCGTGCCGCTGAGGGTGACCCTGCCGTCCGTGACCTCCACCGAGAGGGCTGACGGGCTCAGCCCCAGGGTGTGGGTGATCACGTCCTCGACGATCTCCTCCTGGATCGCCCGGTCCCTGCGCAGGAACAGCTGGACGAGGTCGCTGCGGCTGAGCACGCCGACGAGCTGCCCGTCCTCGTCGACCACGGGCAGGCGCTTGACGCCGGCCCGGTCCATCACACGCGCGGCGCGCACCACACTCCACTCGGGTCGGGCGACGACGGCGGGACTCGACATGAGCGCGCCCGCGGTGTCGAGCCCGGCCCCGGCGGCACGGCGGCGTACCAGGTCCGCCTCCGAGACCACACCCAGCGGCCGGTTCGCCCCGTCCACCACGCACACCGCGGTGATGTCGAACTCGTCCAGAAGCCGCGCGATCTCCTTGAACGTCGTGTCCGGCACGACGCTGACCACGGTGGGCGTCATCAGATCCGCGACGCTGCGGTGCCTCATCGCTTGTCACCTTCTCGCGCGTTCGAAAGGCGGCCCCGTCTCTCAGGATGGGCCGCTCGCTTCGGCTCGGGGAGGGCCGTACGGCCCACAAGGAGACGTCCGTGTCCGTCGTCCGCGGCGCAGGCCGCGAAGACCCGCTCGGGGCCCTGGGAGCCGGAGGACCTGATCGAGGTCTGGACGCCGGCGATATGAAGCGGGTGCGGACTCGGCTCGAATCTCTTTTTCTGCCGTCAGACCCTGTCCGGTTTCGCTCCACTGCGGCCGTCGGCGGCCAGCAGGGCGACGAGGAGCAGCGTGCCGAGGTCCAGCCACCGGCGGTGGGCCTCCGCCCAGGTACCCACCGGGTCGGTGTGGACCCCGTGGCCGCTCCACCAGCCGGCGGCGAAGCCGGCGCCGCGCTCGGCCGTGGAGCGGGTGGCGCGGGCCAGCCGGCCGGGGCCGATGAAGTAGGCGCCGAGGGCGATGACAGGGCTGAGCACGAGCGGTGCGCAGGGCGATCCGCAGGAAGTGCAGGAGGTGGCCCAGGTAGTAGCGGCGGGCGATGACCAGGCCGATGGCGACGACCAGGCACGCGAAGGTCGCGCTCAGGGCCGTTCTCACGAGGGCGCGCTGGCGCGGGTGGGCGAGGAGGACGCCCGCCGCGGCGAGTACCGTCGTGACACGGGCATCCAGTTGCCCAGGACGCCGAGGGCGACGGTGCCCTCCGAGACGCCGATCGCTCCGCGGCCCTTGCCGGTCAGGGCGCGCACCACCGCCGTGTCCGCGGCCGATCCTGGCCAGGTTCCTGGCCGCTTGGACGAGCGAATCGACCGGCAGGAGTGTGTTACCCAGGACGAGGAGTCTGGTGGCGGGCCCGGCTCGGCCCGCAGCCCGTCGTACAGCCGGCCTGCGGAGAAGACCGCTGTCACGGTGAGTGCCCAGAACCAGCGCCGGGCGCGCGTGGCGTAGGCGGGGTCCTCAGTGCCCCTTGGGATTGGTGATCCATGCCTGGATCGTGATCGCGACGAGGGCGAGCAGCAGCACGTCGGCCGGCTCTTCAGTGGACCAAGTCGCCTGGAGCGCAACGTATTTCGGCTACTCTTTGACGCTTTGCTGACGTATTCTTGATGCTTGGTGTGCCGGGAAGTCTGGTCGGCGGCCGAGCACGCATGGGCTCGTCCATGCGACCGGCTCTTGCCCGAAGGGCGTTTCTCGTGACCGCCATACAGCAGCCCGCCGCGCCTGCCACAGCGCAGGTACCCACCGGGCGGCGCGCACCGCGCAGGTCTGTCCTGTTCTTCGCGTTCGCGTTCGCCGTCATCGCCGACCCCGTCTCGTCGGTCGCCTACGCCATCGAGGCCGCCCTGCGGGCCCTCCACGGCGACCTCGCGCTGCTCCTGCCCACGATGAGCCTGGTCGTGGGGCTGGTCGTGGTGGTGACCGCGAACTACTGGCAGCTGGTCCGCCGGTTTCCCAAGGGCGGGGGAGCGGCCGCGGCGGCCGGGCGGGCCTTCGGTCCGCGCTGGACCTTCGTGCCCATCGGCGCGCTCGTCGTCGACTTCGTCCTGACCATCGGGATCTCCATCGCGGCCGCCGCGAGCGCCGTGATCGCGCTCTTCCCCGCCATGAGCGCCTGGCGGATCCCGCTCGCCCTTCTCCTGCTCCTTGCGGTGGCGGGACTGACCTGGTTCGGGCACGGAGGGCGGCTGCTGTTCGCGGTGATGACCGTGTTGTTCGTGCTGGTCGCGGTCGCGGTCCTCGTCCAGGGCTTCGTATCGCCGCACGGGGCCGGTACGGCGCCCGCGTCGACCGACCCGGGGCGATCGGCGGCCCTCGCCGTGGTCCTGGCCTTCCCGGTGGCCATGGCCCTGGCCACCGGCGTCGAGGCGCCCTCCACCGCGATCGCCCAGCTCGGCCAGCTCGACGACACCCACCGCCGCCGCTTCGGCCGCGGCACCCTCGCCCTGCTCCTCGTCATCGTCGGCGGCCTGACCCTGGCGCTGACCGCCCTCGCCGTCCAGCTGCGCATCGGCATCCCCGGGGAGGACTCCACCCAGATCGCCGACATCGCCCACGCCGCGACCGGATCCGGTTGGCTCTACGGGGCTTTCCAGCTCACCAGCTCCCTGCTGCTCCTTGCAGCAGCCAGCTCCTCCTTCCAGGCCGGCCCAGGGCTCCTGAAGGCGCTCGCCGGTACGGCGGACCGGCCCGGCGTGCTGCCCGCCGTACTCGGCCGCACCAACCGACACCACACCCCGTACTGGTCCGTCGTGGTCTACCTGGCCGCTGCCGCGGTGATCATCGTGGCGGCCGCCGGTGAGGAGCAGGAGCTCGTCCTCTTCTACGCGGTGGCCGTCTTCGTCAGCTTCCTCGTCGGCCTGCTGGCCATGACCCGCTTCGCCCGTACCGAGCGCAAGCCGGTCCTCGCCTGGCTGAACGGCACGGCCGCCGCCGCGGTTGCCTTCACCCTCGTCGTCAACCTGCTGCGCGGCTGGCCCGTCCTCTCGCTCGTCGCGACCATGCTCATCGCCGGGGCGTTCTACGTCCGTTGGGTACGTGCGGGCCGCCCGTCCGGCATCGAGGACGTAGAGGCCCGCGCCGAAACGGACTGACCTGCCGGCCGCACGGGCATGCGGGGCCGGATCTCACGGGGATCGTCGATCCGTGCGGCGATGCGGCGGGACTTCTCGCTCACGGAGCTCCTTGAGGGCTGGGCCGCCTGGTCGTAGGAGCGAGGTGCGGCGGTGCCGATCGAGATGGACAGGCAAGGGGAGGCTCGCGCCTCGCGTGCCGCCACGAATGTGGCATTGGCATGCGTGCGGTAGCGATCGGGTCAAACCCTCTGGACCGGCTTCCCTTCGGTCTCCAGTCGCTGAGGAGCCAGGCCATCTGGTGTGCCGGGGCCCCAGCCACGGGCGCCGCGGGGCGGCGGTCCGCGGCCCAAGAGCGCTGCCGGACCTTCCGCGTCTCGAAACCCCGGGCTCTCGGGTTCTTCAGCGACCCGTACACGGCCACGGGTGTGGCGGAGATCGTGCGCCTGGGACGGCCCCACGCGCTACGTCCGGCTCGGGGCGGTGAGCTCGCAACGCACGTCCACCACGCCTTCGACAGCCCGTGCCAGGCGTTCCGCGAGCGGGATGCGCGTGCTGTCGCGGACCTCGCCGGAAAGGGTAACGACGCCGCCGTCGACATGGACGTCGACCTGGTGGCGGGAGAGGGGGAACAGGTGCTCGATGACGTCGTGGCGCACTTCGGCGGCGAGGTCGTCGTCCGGGCGGAGGAAGACCTTGAGGAGGTCGGCACGGCTCACGATTCCTTGGATCACGCCGCTTGCGTCGACGACCGGCAGCCGCTTCACGCGATGGGCGGCCATGAGGCGCGCGGCCTGCGGCAGTGACGCCTCGGGGGCGACGGTGACGGCGGGCGAGGTCATCAGGTCTTTGGCCCGGCGGGAGCCGGCCTTGGCGGTGGCATCCAGGCGTCGCATCTGCTCGACGAGGCCGACCCGATGGTCGTGGAACTCCTCTTTCAGGAGCAGATCCGCTTCGGAGACGACTCCGACGACTCGGCCCTCCCCCTCGACCACGGGCACGGCGGTCACCTTCCACCGCTCCATGGTGGTGACGATCTCCTTGAACTCCGCGCCGGGCAGGACGGCGACGACCTTCTTGGTCATCACGTCGGCGACGGTGAACGGCTGGGTGGTCATGGCTCTCTCCTCACCGGGCGTCTGCGAGGGGTTCCGCCCATACGGGCGGCATGACGTCGTCGATGAGACGGCTGCGGCCCGAAAGGAGCCGCCGCGCCATGGTCGCGGCGACACACGCGAACACCGCCTCACCGACGGACAGGTCCTCCGCGCAGAGCTCCCTCACGGCCTGGGCATCGAATTCGAGGGCGCGGACCTCCGTGACCGCCGTGGCGCCGAGGTGCCAGTGGTAGGGCGGCATGCTCCAGGAGCAACCGAGGAGGGCGCCGCCCACGAGCGTGTCCACGACGGCGTTGCGGTGCCCCGGGACATGGGTGTCGAGATCGACCCTGCCGGTTTCGATGATCCAGAACCGGTCGGCGCGCTGCCGCTCGTGGAAGATGCGCGTCCCGGCGGCGAAGTGGACCGGGCGGGAGTGCTCCAGGAGCCGGTCACGCGCCTCGGGGGAGAGCTCGTTCAGCAGCGTCCGCGTGGTGCTCATGATGTCCTCCAGCCCTTCCCTCACAGGCTCCCGCGCGGCGTGCGGGCACGGGCAGGGCCGCGCAGGTCACACCAGGGGACCGAAGGGCCCGCCTCACCGGACCAGGACGGCCTCCCCGGAGCGGGGGACGACGGCCGTCCAGCCCAGTTCGTGGTCGATGCGGTCGCGCAGCGCCTCGGACGCGGCCGGTTCGCCGTGGACGAGGTAGGTGGTGTGCGGGGGAGGGGCGCCGCGCAGCCAGTCGATGATCTGGCCGGCGTCGGCGTGGGCCGAGAAGTGGGGCACGTCGGCGACCTCGGCCCGTACGGGCACGTACTCGCCGAACATCTTCAGCGTCCGGGCACCGCCCACCAGGTCCCGCGCCCGGGTGCCGGCGGCGGCGAAGCCGACCACGACGACCGCGTTGCGCGGATCGGGGAGCAGCCGGTGCAGGTGGTGCAGGACCCGGCCGCCGGTCGCCATGCCGGCCGAGGAGACGATGACGGCGGGGCCGTGCGCGCTGTTGATGTCGATGGATTCCTGGACCGTGCGGGCGGCGAGGAACGGCGCCGGGCTCAGGTCGGCCTCGCCCCGGGCCAGGATCTCCGGCCGCAGTTCGGCGGACCGTTCGCGTACGGCGTCCTGATACACGTCCAGCGCGGCCAGCGCCATCGGGCTGTCCACGTACACCGGTACGGACCGGGGCAGCACGCCCGTCTCGCGCAGGCGGGTCAGTTCGTGCAGGACGACCTCGGTGCGGTCGATGGCGAAGGCGGGGATGACGACGGTGCCGTTCCGGGCGAGGGTCCGGCCGATGACGGAGGCGAACTCCGAGCGTCCGGACTCCTCGTCGTGGCGCCTGTCGCCGTACGTCGACTCCATGAGCAGGACGTCGGCGCCCGAGAACGGCTCAGGTGGCAGCAGCAGCGGGTGTCCGGGGCGCCCCAGGTCTCCGGAGACGGCCAGGGTGTGGCCGTCCTCCAGCGTCAGGTGGGCCCAGGCCGACCCGAGGACGTGCCCGGCGTGGTGCAGCGTCAACCGGTTGCCGGCCATGATCTCGACGTCCTCGTCGACCGCGACGGGGTCGAAGAACGCCAGCGTCTTCTCGACGTCGGAGTCGTCGTAGAGCGGCTTGGCCGGGCGGTGCTTGGACCAGCCGTGCTCGTCGGCATGCCGTGCGGCCTCCATCTGGAGGCGGGCACTGTCGCGCAGCACGATCCCGGCGAGCCGGGCGGTGTGGGCGCTGGTGAGGATCGGTCCACGAAAACCCTGCCGGACCAGGCGTGGCAGGTAGCCGCAGTGGTCCAGGTGGGCATGGGTGACGACCACGGCGTCGATGTCGGCTGCGTCGCGGGCGAACCGCTCCCAGTTGCGACGCCGCAAGGTCGCGAAACCCTGGAAGAGACCGCAGTCGACGAGGATCCGCGCATGGTCGCTCTCGACCAGGAACTTGCTGCCGGTGACGGTTCCCACGCCGCCCAGGAAGCTGAGCAGTGCCGGGCGCGGGGTGCTGGGAGCGGGGTTCGGGGCTGCTTCGGACATGGCCAGCCCTCCTTCGGTGGGGGCCGGTCTCCACCCTCGCATCCGGCCGAGCCGGTCCAGAGGGTCCAAGCGGGCTCCTTTCGTGGGCCGACCGGCTCATGTGCCGTAGGAGGACTCTGCGGGGTCGTGGGACCGGACTGGTACCGCGACGCCTATCCCGACGCCTCGACGCCCGGCATCGACGACAACGCCTACACCAACGCCACCGCCGCGTGGGTGCTCGCGCGCGGCCTCGACCTGCTCGGCGACCTGCCCGAGGCCCGCCGCTCGGAACTCTCGGAGCAACTGTCGCTGGACGCAGGCGAACTCGACCGCTGGGAGGACGT